>NZ_CP067976.1:669860-1004790 GCF_018141665.1 Wolbachia endosymbiont of Spodoptera picta | reverse complement strand
ATCCTAAAGGTGAGGGCTTTTATGTAGATTAATAAAATTTATCCCTATACTGAAAACGTTTCCAACGAGATTATGGAAGAACTAGATTTCAGTATCAAGCACTGGAACAACATCATCTATAAGATGAAAGAGCTGGAGTGGTAAGAAATTCGATAATATAAAGCATTTTTACGCTCAGTTGTAAAAAAATAACTTTCTTTCACAAGTTAATTTATAATTAAATTAGTGTAAAATATAATTATATTTACTGATCATCATTATTAATCAATAATTAATATCCATAAATTAATTATATCTAATCGCAAAGGGAGGTGGAGATGCGTTTTAAACTAGAAAAGGAAGGTATCCTACAAAAAGATTGTAATAATAGAACTGGTCGTAGGATACCTGCACAAATAAGATTAAATAACAAAACAACATTTAGCCTGCCTAGTGTATCTTACATTATCATCGACACCAATATTGATCTGAGTTTTCACATTTGGGATTTGAAGCATGACGTGGCAAGTATACTAAACGACTTATCTGAATGGCCACAATTAAAGCTAGAAAGGGTAGGAAATGATTACAAATTCGCTTTAGTTACTACCTCTGATAAACCTTATTATTATTACTATGATGGCAAAGCTAATATCATCGCTACTATTGATCTTATACCTCAGAATTACACATATGGTTTCTATGTTAACACATATAATCGTGAAAGCTGTAGTATTTATTATGAACGGCTAGAAAACAGGAAAGTTTTAATAGATCCAAAAGACATAATTAGTAGCAAAAATGTCAGTTTTATTTTGGAAGATCTTAAAAGTTCACCTGATAAAAGACTCGAAATAAAAATAGGAGACTATTTGTTTAAAGAATCAAGAAATATATACAAATTATATAGGAGCGCTCAGGTATATGATTCAATTGGTAGAAAAGTTGGCATATTGAATGATATCAATTCAGCATTTACTCGTATAAGCAATACATTCGAGTTATTCCCTTTTCATGAAATGGAGAGCTTGAAAGCACAAGATACCTATTTCGCAGTAAAAAAGTTAGGCAATAATTATGTTGGTTGCATATCGTATGAAAATAGCACATGCAAAAATTTTTATAATTTTAACCCTAATTCTTTTGGGTATGAGCACGACAATAGACCAGGTCCATATCCTTATTATTATAACTTAGAAAATTTTGATAACTTTTTGGAGGTTGATGTGAATATTCAAGAACATATAAATTTAGAAACAGAAATTAAACTTTTAAAACGCAAAATTGAAAGATTAGAACGTACTGGTGTACAAGGTCCTAAAGGTGAGCCAGGTGAAAGGGGACAAAAAGGTGATAGAGGCTTCGATGGAGCGCCTGGTCCTCAAGGTAACAAGGGAGATACTGGATCGTCAGGTGCGCATGGATCAAAAGGCGATCAAGGACCTAAAGGAGAAAAAGGAAATCAAGGCACTAATGGAATAACTCCAAGTATTAATCAAGTTGTTACCGAATTTTCTTCTAACAGAGCCCATCTATATCCTTTAGCAGCAGCTATAATGGAAGAAGATAAGCTTAATTCCATGGGATTTTCAGAAAGAATAGCACATTTTTTTGGTGAGCGTGTAAAGCGAGAAGATTCTTTAAAAGCGTTAGTTAAAGGCGTACAAGGTCCTCCAGGCCAAAAGGGCGAACCAGGTCGTAACGGTGAACGGGGGTTAAAGGGCGAACAAGGTTCCAAAGGTAATGAGGGTGACCGAGGTTTTCCTGGTCCAGAAGGTTCTAAAGGAGATACTGGCTCAAAAGGTGAGAAGGGAGATGCCTCAAGTGCTATAGAAATTGCAACTGAATTAGTTACCAGTAAAAAAGCTGAGCTAGGAGAAGCAGTTCTTAACGCAAATGGTATCAAAGGTGAAAATCTTGCAACTCAGATTGCCGGTAAAATTAATCTTAATTCGCAGGAACTTGTGAATAAAATTGATGTAGCAAAACTTACTGAAGGAGTAGTAAGTAAACTTTCTTTAGAGGAAGCAAAAAACATTATAAAAGATACTGTGAGTAAGATAACAAGCGATGCCACAAAGAAAAATAATCCCGATCCTATAGCCTTCCAAAAATATGAAAAATTTGCAGAAAAGCTTGCTAAACTACTTGTTGATAGAAGCAGTATGAGCGAGATAGAAGCTCACAATCTTATAAAAGGTAAGGTGAGCGATTGGGCACTTGCTAAGTATCTTCTGCTTCATAGTGATTTAAATAAGCAGCCAAAGGCTCTAGAAATCGTGAAGCAAGAAATAGACAAGGAAAAATTAGTTGAGTATTTGCTTGAGTATGCCAAATTAAAAGGCGATGTGAATGCAGCAAAAACAATAGTTGAAAATATTGTTCATCAGTTCTTTGACACTCAAAAAGTAGGTGAATTAGGAAGAGCAGTACTAGAAGCAAAAGATGATCAAGATAAAAAAGTGCTGGTAAATGATCCAGTCTTACGTGAAGGAATAGCAGAAGAGTTGAGACAAAATCCAGGAAAGATAAAAGGTCCCAAAGGAGATACTGGTTCTAAAGGTGATAAAGGAGATACTGGAACAGATGGATTGCCAGGTGCACAAGGTCCTAAGGGAGAGCCAGGCATAAAAGGTGAGCCAGGTATAAATGGAACAAAGGGAGATATTGGTCCTAAAGGATTAGACGGAGCCATGGGAATAAAAGGTGATATGGGTGAGAAAGGAAAGATAGGTTCTAAAGGTGACAAAGGAGATACTGGGTCTAAAGGTGATAAAGGTAGAGATGCAAGTCCTGAAGAAGTTGCACAAAAATTAATTAATAATGGCACTATTGCTAATCAGGTGCTTGAATATCGTGACCAAGGCGGAGATTTAGTATTAGAGAAGCAAGTTGCAGGAAGAATTATTAGTAATCAAGATATTCAAACAGGAATAGCCATTGCATTAGCTGATAACAGAATGGAAGAGCTAGCAGATGTGTTACTAAGTGATGCTAATCATACATTAGTAGAAAACCTTGCAAATAATACCGAGCTAACACAAAGCATTGCAGAAGAACTAAGGAAAAATCCAGGAGAAGTCCAAGGTCCAAAGGGAGAAAAAGGAGATATTGGTCCTAAAGGCATAAAAGGTGAGCCAGGTATAAATGGAACAAAGGGAGATATTGGTCCTAAAGGATTAGACGGAGCCATGGGAATAAAAGGTGATATGGGTGAGAAAGAAGAGATCGGAGCTCCAGGTGCAAATGGATTGCAAGGTCCAGAAGGTCCTAAGGGAGAGCCAGGTCTGAGGGGCTTCAATGGTACGCAAGGTCTTACAGGTAACAAGGGTGAGCCCGGTATAGACGGATTAAAAGGAGATATTGGTCCTAAAGGATTAGACGGAGCTATGGGAATAAAAGGTGATATGGGTGAGAAAGGAGAGATAGGTTCTAAAGGTGAAAAAGGAGAACCAGGTGCGAATGGGTTGCAAGGTCCAGAAGGTCCTAAAGGATCAGATGGGTTGCCAGGTTCAAAAGGAGAGCCAGGTCTGAGGGGCTTCAATGGTACACAAGGTCTTACAGGCAACAAGGGTGAGCCAGGTATAAATGGAACAAAGGGAGATATTGGTCCTAAAGGATTAGACGGAGCCATGGGAATAAAAGGTGATATGGGTGAGAAAGGAGAGATAGGTTCTAAAGGTGAAAAAGGAGAACCAGGTGCGAATGGATTGCCAGGTTCCAAGGGAGAAGATGGAATAGGTGCTACATTAGCTGATCAGTTTTTACGTGAGATAAGAAAAGCAAAAAATGAAACTCTGGATGCTAAAAAAGCAGCAGAGGCAGCTAAAAATGCTTCAGAAGGTTTTGCCAAACAAGCTAAAGATACGGAAGATAAGGTTAAAATACTACACAATCAAACAGTGAATCTTACAGGAGAAGCTGAAGATTCTGCTGATCAAGCACTTCAATCCGCAGAAAATGCGGAAGCATTGCATAGTAGCGTAAGAGATATGTTTTGTACAACAAATCCTGCAGATCAAGTTTGTAGTGTACACAGAAGAAGGAGGGAAACTAAAAAATCATCAGTGACGAGCGGAGCAAGCAGACCAACTTCATTTATATCTCAAGTAATAAATTTCTTTTACCCTGCGGTAGGACAGGACGAATATAAAGTAAAAAATGAAATACAGGAAGTGGCAAAAATAATAGATGCAGCAGATGTTGTAACAAAATTTGAAGAAGTATTGGGAGCAACAGCTGTGAAATGTGGCATTTCAAAGAAAAGTCTAAATTTTGATCCAGTGGAACTGCAGTCAACCATTATCAATAAGTCATTACTTAATGATGAAAATCATAATGAGTTGTTGAAGTTCTTGTGTATAACTGCAAAAAAATCACTCCCTAATTACAAACAAACTAGTAAATGTTTGTTTACTTTTAAAGATCATATGGAAAAAAGATTAAAAGACAATGAGCAGCAAAGAGCTTTCGTTAATACTGAAAAAATAGTGGCAAATAATGAGCAGCCAAGGAGTTTTATGAGTTATGTCTCTCCTCCTAGTAGCCTCAGTGCTATTAATCAGCAAGTTGTCGGTTATTTAAGGTAATATCATGGAAAAACATATATTTAAAATAGAGGATAAAAACCCGCTCTATAAAAAATTGATTAAACTTCCTGCTGAATATTATATATTAAACAAAAATAGTAAGGTTATCCATTCACATATTGGTACAATTAAAGTAGAGGATATTAATGGTTTAAAGTTAAAGAAGCAGGGAGATAAAATATCTTTATATGAAGGAAACTTACCCCTGCAGGCAGAAAGATCTGATGAAAGTGGAAACTCTATTAAAGAGGATCTTATTGTAGAACAAGAAGCTATAATAAGTACAAATAGAAACAATATTATAGAAAAGCTTGAATCAAAACCTATCTTGATTTCGCTTTACAACATAAAAGATAGTCCTAACTTTGGCCTCAAATTGTCTGGTAGAGATATAACTGGAGTACTCAATTTTATCAATTTTAACGATGAAAATGACCCAGTACTACAAAAAATTCAAGAAGAAAAAGGTGGACTTTATTTTACAATAGAAGGTGATTATATCTATATATCAGATGAAGAAGGAAAATGTCTTCCAGTATGTGAAGATGGTAGTTGCTATAAGTATCAATACACAAAGAATGAACATGATATATTAGAAATTAGTGAGATATCAACAATAATAAAAAACTTAACTAAAACTGAGCAATGCAGTGCACCAGCTAAGGCAGAGCAGAATTTTACTTTGCAGCAAGGAGAGAAGTTATCGGATAATATCTATCAAGCAGATATCATGTTAAACGGTAAGCTCGTAGCTACTTTACCGAAAATAGGTTACTGCATGCTTGATGACCAATTGGTCATACATAATCACGTTACAGAAGAAGAGATAAAAATTCCTAGAGACTTTCATTACCTTAAAGTCGTTAAGTCTAGTAATAATGATGATTATAAATTAACGTTTTGTAATTTCTTAGGTAATAAGTTTTTTGAACATAAAAAGTACGATTCTCAATACTCAAATGTTCCAAATAAATATCAATATATAAGTTTAAACTGTATGAAAAAGGAATATAAGCCAGATTTCTGCAAGTTACTTAACGATAAACCATCGTTTTTTATTGTGAAAGGAACTACTAATCAAGATTCTTCAGGCCACTGCCCAGCTGATGTATTTGAATTAACAAAAAGTGGAAAAGGTAAGAAAATGGCTACATTAATTGATCAATTTGGCTCTTTCAATAAAGAGGGTAAGTTTCAATATTGTGATTACCATACAAAAGCAGATTACGATGTTTATGATTCTTATAAAATTAATAAAGAGTACACAGCAACAGATGAGTTTCTCTTCAATGATGACATAGTTCTTTATACTATTCCAGAGCTATCTTAACCACGCACAAAGTATATTATAATTGCTTTTTAAAAGTGAATTTAGTAGAATTCAAAGAAGTGTAAGGGTATATTTTTTTAGTATTTAATCTAAATAAAATTGTTCTCAGTTTAAAATCGATATAAGACAGTAAGATGAAAAAAATTGAAATCTCAGAATTACTCAAAAGAATTGCTATCTGTTTACTATGCATAGCAATTATGGTCTCTATTGCTCTTTTGTTTGCCTATATGCATACAATGTTTCTCAGTAAAGGATATGAGCTGGCTGCACATTATATTAGCGAAGCTATGCCTTTTGTGTTACTCACTGTTTTCTTTTTTATCGCTTGGTTTATATATGATCAAATATTTAGTAAAATGAAGGAAGTAGAGCTGCCTATAGAAATAGAATTAGCTAATTCAGATAATAAAACAACATTTGCTAATGTTATAATTGACGATTCCTTAAAACAACGATTGCAGATTATTTGCTGTAACCAAATGACAGAAGAAATGCGTGAGATGTTTGGAAGTGAAAGTATTAACTCACTAAAAGGTTATATACTGCACGGCCCTCCTGGAAATGGTAAAACACTTATCGCCCGCGCAATTGCAGGTGAATCCAATATGAATTTTATAAGTATCTCAGGTCCAGAACTTATTGGAGTATATATTGGTCATGGTGCACATGCTGTACGCGAGCTTTTTAAAGTAGCGAGAAAATATTCTCCTTGTATAGTATTCATAGATGAAATAGATGCAGTTGCCCAAAAAAGAAGTACCGCTAATAACTCAGCTTACAACTGTCGAGAGAGCTTAACACAGTTACTAACTGAAATAGATGGATTTAAGAGCAGAAAAGATATAATAGTAATTGGTGCAACTAACCTGGTCAATGAGATAGATCCAGCACTTATTAGGCCTGGACGCTTAGGTCAAAGGGTTCATATACCTAATCCAAATGTGGAAACGAGACAAAAGATATCGGAGCTTTATACCAAAAATACAAAAACTGATGGAAGGCTAAATATTCAAGATATTGCAAAAAAAACAGAAGGCTATTCTGGAGCTGAGTTAGAACAATTAGTTAATGAAGCAAAAATATACGCTGCTCTTGAAAGAAAGTCCAAGGTAGTGAGTAAGGAAGATTTCAACCACGCGTTTCACAAGCTAAATCCAGTACAAGGAAGAGGGAGAATAACATTAGCTTCATGTCAGACACAGACGACAGAAGCCCCTTTTGTACAATAAAAACTGGAAGTGTAGCAAGATGTGCCAAATTTCGTTATTGAAAATAAAATTTAAAACTTGCTATCATTTTGCCACTCGTTAGTACCACAGTGGTTTTGTAATAGAACACAAGCTGCAAAAACTTAAGGAAAAAATGGGTCAGTGCTTGACACTGGCATCTAGTTCTTTCCATCAAAAATGCTGTAAAGTGTTCACCAATTTAGTTGGATCCCAGTACTGGGATGACATTATGAAGACCTAGCAGTTTATGACGGTGTCATTCCAGCGCGTAGCGCTGGAATCTAGTTCTTATTACCTGAGTCTTCTGGGTCCCAGTACTCGTATGACAAGAAAAGGGAGTATTGGTTTCAGCATTAGCCATGCATCTGGATCCCAGTATCAAGTACTGGGATGAAATTATGAAGGCCGGGATAAACACTATGAGGACTGGAATGACATTATGAAGACCTCTAGCAGTTTATGACGGTGTCATTCCAGTGTGGAATCCAGCTTTTTTGTAATTTTATTGAAAATATCGTATAGCTATTTGTTCACAATTAATTCTTCTGGATCCCAGTACTCGGATGATAAGAAAAGAAACACTGGTTTCAATATTTGCATGCATCTGAACAGATACAGATGGCTAAAATATTGAAGAAAGCATACGCGTCAAGTTAAGAGCAACTAGCCTTCTTTGACTTGTTAAGAAAGGTCTTTTTTTCCTCAGATTATATTGTCACATGCTGAAATGATATCGAAGGATGCTCTTGCTTCTTCATGTAATTATGCAAAAAGTCCTTTGGATTTTTGCAGCTTGAAAAATCTTTATAAAATTTACTTTCTTTAAATGCTTTAATCTTCTCTTCATTATTTAATGAGCCATATTTAGAAAAATATTCATCTGTAATATAAATATATAAACTAATCAACTCAGGAAAAGTGTAATCAGTTTTGTTGGAAGACTTTAAACACGTAATTGGCAATTTATGTATATCTTTATCAGCTTTTTTCGAATCAATACACTCATCATTTTTTCTTAATATTATATGCTGCTTGAAAAATTCTTCATATTCCTCAAATCCTTCAAATACTTCTTTTTTTTGGTAATCTTTTCTTCTACCGCTTTGATCTATTTTTTCTATTTCTGTTGCAAGTTGCGCTGGCTGTTTTATCGCTTTATCTCCCTCTCGATTAAAGTACATTGTATAAGGAGTAATTGAATTTACGATTTTATATGTCTTCCAGTGGCAGCCAAAAATCTTTAGTACCAATTTGATTATCGGAGCAAGAAAAATTTTTAATTTTGCCATAAAACCAAAGTAATAAAGAGA
This sequence comes from Wolbachia endosymbiont of Spodoptera picta, assembly GCF_018141665.1. NCBI lineage: Bacteria > Pseudomonadati > Pseudomonadota > Alphaproteobacteria > Rickettsiales > Anaplasmataceae > Wolbachia > Wolbachia endosymbiont of Spodoptera picta. Next base: position 996,350 of record NZ_CP067976.1, on the reverse strand, counting down.
CGCTTGTTTAAGTGAACTAGCGGCATTGCTAACGATACATCTTAAATGTATATCCTTACCCTTAAAATTTTTATGAACCTCTGCAGCCACATGTCCACCTAGGCAGTCTCCAAACAATATGATATCATCTGGCTTTATACCTTTTTCCAATAAGTTAGTTACAACTGCTACACCAGATTTAACTCTATTGCTACGTATCAATGAGTTATTTTTACTTAAACCAAGTCCAGGATAATTAAAAAGATGTACAGTTATCCCTTGCTCTGTGGCCCAATTCCAATTTGGGGAATAATCTTTACCAGGGCTTAACGCTCTATTTCCACCAATAAAGTATATCAGATGTTTTTCACCTTGATTATTGTTTTGATTTTTACCAAGAAGCGTAATTGTCTCTATTTTCATCCCGTTTTGAGTTTTTATAAATTCTCTCTCAGTTTGCTCTCTTATTTCTTTCATATTTTAACTCTCACTATGCTGGTTTAATTATACAACAAAATCTTAAAAAAATCAACAAACCTTAATTTTATGAACAATATAAACCTTCTCAAATTCATTGAATTATGCTTTCAAACGGTAGTGCCGGGGTGTGAGTATAATGATTATCAATATATAAAAATCATAGCAGACAGGCTTGAAGCAGCAAGCGCTGGTGAAGCAAGAAGAAGAATATTCAATATGCCGCCGCGTTCAATGAAGTCCATTTGTGTAAGTGTTGCATGGCCCGCATGGATACTTGGAAATCAGCCAACTGCAAGAATAATAGTTGCAAGTTATTCTCGGTTGCTTAGCGAAAAGCACTCACTCGATACAAGGTGCATAATGCAATCTGATTGGTATAGAGAGCTATTTCCGAAAGTAGAATTATGCAAAGATCAAAACACTAAATATAAATTTCAAACAGTGCAAAGAGGATGTAGGATTGCAACATCAGTTGAGGGAACATTAACCGGTGAAGGTGGAGATTTCATTATCGTGGATGATCCACTAAGTCCCGCACAAGCTTTGAGCGAAACATTTAGAAAGCGTGCTGCAAACTGGTTTGATCAGGCTTTAGTAACCAGGCTCAACGACAGAAAAAAAGGAGTTATCGTTCTTGTGATGCACAGACTCCATTTAGAAGATTTAACTGGTCACCTCCTCTGTAAACCAAGAAACATATGGCATCATGTCTGTTTACCAATAATAGCTGAAGATAAGGAGATTATTTATTCAGTTAATAATCATATTCCAGAGCATGAACAGGAAATATACTCAAGAAAAGAAGGTCAATTGTTGTATTCCCTAACTGAAGGAAAAGAAGAAATTGAGATGATAAAAGCTGAACTTGGGAGTTATGGTTTTGCTGCTCAATACCAACAAAACCCTCTACCACTTTCAAGTGCTATAATTAAACGAGAGTGGTTGAAGCGCTATAAAAATTTTCCTGATAGCCTCTTGCATGTAACACAAAGTTGGGATACTGCAATTTCAACAAACAATACAAGTGACTTTAGTGTCTGCACTACCTGGACAAAAGTAGATAATACATTCTATTTACTCGATGTATATCGCGCAAAACTTGAATATCCAAAACTTAAAGAGAAAGTTCTGTCGCTGGCTGCAAGGTGGAAGCCACACGCAATTTTAATCGAAGCAAAAGCAAGCGGTCAGCAATTGGTTCAGGAGCTCAGGAAAAACAGTGATTTACCTATTATTCAAATAGTACCACATGATGACAAATTAACTCGATTTCACCGAATTGTCCCAATTATAGAATCTGAGCGGGTTTTTCTCCCTAACCAAGCAGTATGGCTTAGCGACTTTGAGTATGAGATTTTAATGTTTCCAGAAATCCGTCACGACGATCAAGTAGACAGTACCGTGCAATATCTTCAGTGGGTGAGAAATAATATTGCTAGAGTGGTAGCTATACGTTCATTGTAGCTTGAAAAGGTTCCTCGGAATTGTGTATAATTTTTTTAACTGAGCTTATTTAACTTATCCATTTTCTGAATGATATTTTAGGGTTTATTGAAATAAATACTACGCAAAAATTCTATCTCTGGGTGCTTAGATGAATATCTTTATATTAGACGAAAATCCTGTAACTGCAGCACAAATGTTATGCGATAAGCACATAGTAAAAATGCCGCTAGAAACTGCTCAATTGCTTAGCAGTGTTTTTTCAATAGCATTAAAAGAGCCAAATCCTTTAGTCAGCATTACAAACCAGAATATAGAAGTTCCATATAAACTTACTCACAAAAACCATCCTTGTTCTTTATGGGCTAGACAATCAAAAGGAAACTTTGATTGGTTAATAAAACATGGAAAAGAATTGTGTATAGAATATAGCTTGCGATACAAAAGAACGCATAAATCCGAAGAAGTTATAGATTGGTGCGATAATAACAAGGATTTGCTAATATTTCGATCAGCTGATATACAAGCTTTTACACAAGCGTTACCTAATCGATATAAATGTAGTAACCCAATAGAAGCATATAGAGAATATTACCTAAAAGAAAAGATGAGATTTGCTAAGTGGGAAAAAGGTAGAGAAGCACCAGATTGGTTGCTAGACAAAATGCTATAGGTTATAAAATTATCCAAACCGATCATAAAAAAGGTAGAATTGAAGTTGCAAAAGCAATGCTGGCTGATAATGTTGATGTTTATCAAGTTTATTGATCTTTCTATTTGTGAGATTAAAGAATTCAGTAAACTGTTATTCCCAGTATATGGTAGGCTACTTGCACTATAGAGTGTCATGTACACATCTGTACTAACAAGCAGAGGTAAATCTAAGTCAGTTTAGATATAACATTTACTTTAAAAAACTTTATTTTACGCTGATATTCTAGCGCTTTTCTGTGGTATTTTGTTGGGGTATAATTTGCAAAACTATCTTCCTTATAGGTTAAAAAATTACACTGCTTTATATGTAACTCTATCCACTCTGCATAATCCTGATGATCAGTTGCAATAAATATTTCACCTGTGACAAGTATTTTTTTTGCTAATAAATTTAAAAATTCCGTATTAATTAACCGTCTTTTGTTGTGACTTCTTTTTGGCCATGGATCTGGAAAGAGAATAAAGAATTTTTCAACACTGTGGTCAGGAAAATTGACAATTAATTCTCTTGCATCTTCTGTCCATATTAAAATATTTTTTATGCTGTGTGCTTCTATGCTTTTTAGCAAGGAAGAGACCCCCTTTAAATAAGGCTCACATCCTATAAATAATAGATCAGATTCATTGAATGCCTGATGGAGCATATTTTTACCATTACCGAAACCTATTTCTACTCGTATTCTTTTTTGTAAGTCTACGATCTTTTTTATAGATTCCTTGCTGTTTTTAATAGAATACTTCTCCAAAACATTCAACTTCAACCTAGATCTTCTGGAAAATGACCTAATCCAATTATTATTCCTAGATAACATATCTTACATAACTTAATCTTTTATAGCTTAAACAATTCTCGAAATGAATTAATGAGAATTTACTTGTCACTAATTATTAATATTATATAATATATGAGTTCTAATGAAGTTAAAATTAAAAGGTATGGAAAGTACAGTTGCTATCAAGAGGCTATCATCAAATAGATTCATAGAAGAGATATTTCAAGATCAATTTGATAATCAAGACAATGACTTTTGTGAAGATTCTTTTGCTAACAAAATCAAAGAAGGAGATGTGGTAGAAGGTATAATCACAAGAAGAAATTCTAATGATATTGTGGTTGATGTTGGTTTAAAGTCAGACGGAAGAATTCTGATTAAGGAGCTCAGTTGTAATGATGATATCACTGTTGGCTCGAAAATTAGAGTTTATGTTGAAAGAATTGAAGATTACCATGGTAATGTTGTTCTTAGTCGTGAGAAAGCAATCAGAGACGAAAAATGGAATAAATTGGAAGAAAGCGCAGTTACAAAAGATGAAGTAACAGGAATCATTAAACGCTCAATTAAATGCGGTTTTATTGTTGATCTTGGTGATGGAATAAGTGCGTTTTTACCGCTGAGTCATGTGGATTTGAAGCAAATAAAAGATGCTAATCACCTTATTGAAACTGAACAAAAATTCATCGTGCTTAAAATGGATAAGAAGCAGGGGAATATTGTAGTATCAAGAAAGCTGGTATTAGAGAACTTGCATGCTGGTGAAAAAATTAAGTTTTTAGAATCTTTTAATGAAGGTGATGTAGTAGAAGGCAAAATAAAAAGCATCACTCACTACGGTGCATTTGTTGGCATTCATGAATCAGATACAGTGGGAGTTATAGATGGACTGCTACATATTACAGATATCTCTTGGAGTAATGTAAGTCATCCATCTGCAATTTTTTCTTGTGGTCAGCATATAAAAACTAAAATTATAAAAATAGATAGAGAAAATGGAAAAATCTCCCTTGGTGTAAAACAATTAGGAGATAATCCTTGGCAAGATCTAGAGTCAAAATGTCCAATTAACAGCGTACACAAAGGATGTGTAACGGGTATAAAAGATTGTGGATTCATTGTTGAGATTAAACCTGGGATTGCGGGTTTGGTACACTCATCAGAAATAACTTGGAGCAAGAGTAATTTACCAATCAGTAGTTTTGTAACAATAGGACAAGAAGTGGATGTAAAAATTCTCGGTATTGACATTATTAAAAATAAGATGAGTTTAAGCACAAAAAGGTGCGTAGAGAATCCTTGGCAAGTATTTATTGATAAATATCCTCTTGGTTCTATTGTTTCTGGTAAAGTTAAAAGCAACAATGGTTCGCAAATATCTGTGACTTTTGATAATTCTGAGATATCTGAGGACGTAGAAGGAACAATTTATATGCAAAATCTAAGTTGGTCGAAAAACAATTCAGATGAGATAAAAAAGTATAATGTAGGTGATGAAATAGAAGCAAAAGTGATAAGGGCTAACGTAGATCGGACAAGAATTTATCTTGGAGTAAAGCAAATAGAGTATGATCCTCTTGAAGAACTGATAGAGAAAGTTAAAGTAGGGGATAAAATTCAGGTTACTGTAAGTAAGAGAGAGGAAAATGGTCTAATCGTTGAGGTTGAGAACAATGTAACCCTTTTAGTAGATCAAGAGCATTTACCAGAAAATAAAAAGTTTTCTATATCAGAAAAAATACAAGTTGAAGTAGTAGGTGTTGAAAAATATAATATAATATTATCTGCCAAATAACTTCTTGTGCTTCATATAAATGGCAACAAAATCTGATATAATAGCAAAAGTGGCAAAAAAACACCTTTTGTTAGATAAGGTCATTATAGCAGACATAGTTGATAGTTTCTTTCGAGTGTTTTCAAACACGTTGAAATATCATAATAGAATTGAAATCAGGGGGTTTGGTTCTTTTTCAATTAGAAGCTATAACTTGAAAGAAGCAAGTAATTTGACGTCACAGAAGGTTGCAAAACATCAATACTTTAAAACTTATTTTCGTAGCAGTAAAAAGTTATCCCTCTTGATAAATGAATGAAAATCTATATTGTAAATTTGAAAGTTGTACAATATAGCATCATATGCAAGTAGTAGAAATAGTTATATGTAATAACACATATAAAATATCTTGCGAAAGTAAAAAGAAGGACCATTTATTACAACTTGCTAATAGCTTCAACAAGCTAGTTAGCTCCATATCTCAAAGAACTGGAGGTAAGGGCTCAGATGCATTAAATTTCTTACTTGCAGCATTGACTCTCGAAGACAAAATTTTAGAATTAACAAAGCGATTAGACGAAATAAATCAAGAATGCAAAAAGTATAGGGAGGAAAAAAGAGTAGAATATGCTGAAGTATTAGATAGGGTAAACAAGATTATTGGGTGCATAAGTGATTAAAGCAAGCAATCAAATCGACTACCTCACTACTCAAATCAGGGGGGAGAAGTTTCTTACGAGTTATGTAACAATATAATTCGTAATCATCAAGATCAACTATTTTTTCGTATTCAATTAGTTCACTTAAGGAAAATTTATCAAGATATTTCAATGCAAAATGCCCTAAAAGTATATCAGTTTCTTTACAACCCCTATGCCAACTCCTATACATCAGTTTTCTTCTTAATAAGGAGATATCTATCATTGTCATTAAACTTTTTTTTAATTTAAAGACTAAACTAAATACTTGTCAAGCAAGGCGCATTTTAATATACTCAATGTTTGATTAAGATTTAAAACATAGGTGGAATTAATTTCTCATCAACTTAGCGCTGGAATATATTATTTTTTATCGTTTTCTTTAATAATTTCTATCATAGTATTCGTGCATGAATGTGGGCATTATATTGTCGCTAAAGCATGCAAGGTTAAAGTTGAATCTTTTTCTATAGGCTTTGGTCCTGAAATTTTTGGTTTTAACGACAAGTCTGGAACTAGATGGAAATTAAGTGCCTTTCCATTGGGTGGCTACGTTAAAATGTTAGGGGATACTAATGCAGCAAGCGTTCCTGTTGATCAACAAAAATTAACTGAAGAAGAAAAATTATACTCATTCCATACAAAACCTCGATATCAAAAAGCAGCAATAGTTTTTGCAGGGCCTTTTGCAAACATGATATTTACCGTTATAGCTTTCACAATATTTTTCAGCTTGGCAGGTTATTATCGTACTCCACCAGTAATTGGTAATGTAATTGAAGAAAGTGCAGCAAAGCAAGCTGGCCTATTACCAGGTGACACTATTACACAGATCAATGAGTACAAAATAAAATACTTTGAAGATATTTCACGCGTGATAATGTCCAACCCTGAAACAAGAATAGAAATTAAGTATAGCAGAAATAACAAAGAGTACAGAACTATTCTAACTCCGTTTACAGTTGAGGATAGAGATGTCTTTGGTAACATAATAGAAAGAAAAACTATAGGAATTACCTCAATTAATATGATAGGGTTAAAACAGTCATCTTTTCTTGGAGCTGCTAGCCTATCAGTGAATGAAACCTACCACACTATGTGTTTAACAATCAAAGCACTCTTTCAAATTGTTGTTGGTAAAAGGAGTATAAATGAAATAGGTGGGCCAATAAAAATTGCAAAATATTCAGGGCAATCAGCTAAAAAGGGACTTATGATGGTTCTATATTTTATGGCAATTATTTCAGCTAATTTAGCTGCAATTAACTTGCTGCCAATACCACTACTAGATGGTGGGCATTTATTTCATTATATTATAGAAGCAGTTATACGTAGAGATTTGAGTTTGAAATATCAAAAATATGCAGTCACTTTCGGTGCTACCATATTGTTTTTGTTGATGGCAGTTGCAATCACAAATGATATTAGGCATCTTTTTTAAGATACATATGAAAAAGTTATTTCACATACTAATAATAATACTTATTTCTTTTCCCACTCTACTTGTTGCTCTAGAAAATAAAGAAAAAGTACAGATAAAAAATATTAAGTATATTGGCAATGAGCGAGTAAGTGATCAAACAATAAGGTTTTATACAAAATTAGAACCAGGTAGTCATATAAATGATGATGATGATGTAGATTCAGTTATAAAAGATTTATACAAAACAAAGTTATTTGCTAGTATTAACGCCTATATCGATGATGAAAAAAACTTAGTAGTAAAAATTCATGAGAACCCATTGATTAACAAAGTAATATTGAAAGGCAATAAGTTATTTAACAGTAAAGAGTTGCTAAATAACGTTATCCAGTCAAAATCACTAACTATTTTCACTGAAACAAAATTACAAAACGATTTAATAAATCTAGCTACTCTTTATAGGAACAGTGGTAAAATTGGTGTTAAAATTGCATATGAGCTAGATAAACTTGGTAGCAATAGGATAAACCTAATTTTTAAGATAAAAGAAGGAAGAACGTCTAAAATTAAGGGTTTACGATTCATAGGTAATAAAAACTTTTCAGCAAATGAGCTAGAGCAAGTTATCAAAAGGCATAGCAATGATATATTTAGTAAGTTATTTAGAGCCATTTTTAAAAGCGGAACTCATTATTCACCTCAATATCTACTGATTAACACAGAACTGCTTGATCGCTTCTATTCATCTAAGGGGTATATTCAAAATAATATCCAACCAATTGTTGAGGTTGATAATAACAACCAAATAGAGTTAACTTTTTTGATTGATGAAAAGCAGCAATACTTATTTGGAAATAATGAAGTTGATATTGAAACTGAGATTCAGGATTTAAGTTTAAGGGAAGAAATATTAGAATTTATCAAAGAGGAAAATAATCAAATATTTAATAGAGTTAAAATTAACAATACAGCAGAAAAAATAAGTAAACATTTAAACGAAAAAGGATATATATTTGCAAAAGTTAATCCAGAATATACACAACATAACAATATTGTGGATGTAACTTACAAAGTGCTACCAGGTAAAAAGATTTATATAAACCAAATTACTATTGATGGTAATGACCGCACTTTAGATAAAGTAATTAGAAGAAAACTTAGCATAGCAGAAGGCGACGCATATAACACATCTGACATTCAAAAATCACGTAGAAAACTTATATATAGCGATTTTTTTGAAACAGTAAAAATAAATAGTTATATAGTGGATGAAAATGCAGTAAATCTTGATTTAAATGTCAAAGAAAAAAGAACTGCCTCGTTATCTTTAACAGGTGGCATGTCCCTTCCTGGTGGAGTATTTGTTAAAACCGATTTCACAGATCGTAATTTATTTGGTAGTGGTAAAGAGGTATCTTTTGCTCTTGAAAAAAGTCAATATGTTCTTTCTACTAGTATAGACGCTGTTGAAAATAATTTTAACGATTCTGATACTTCACTAGGCATGAGTATTTTTTATGAAAAACAAGACAAACCAAACACTACTTTCGATACCTGCAACTGGGGAGGAATAGCAAAAGTATCATATAAAATCTCAGAAAATCTAACCAATTCCTTTCAATATTCTTATAAGTATAATCACATACACATGGACAATAAGGGTGGAAAAGATGAGGATATCTCTGAGATAATAAGAGATCAAGAAGGTGAGTATCAGGTTTCATCAGTGGGATACACGTTAGCGTACAATAAACTGGATAACCTCTATACTCCTAAAGAGGGATATTTATTGCGTTTAAGTCAGGATATTTCAGGATTATGGGGAAATGTAAATTTCCTAAAATCTGAATTCTTATCTTTTTATACACACCCTATATTAAGCAAAATTGATGATGATATAACATTGCGCTTTAAAGTAGCAGCAGGTCATATTTTTTCCTATACTAATAAAGAGCTCAACATTGGCCAGCACTTCTTTAAAGGTGGCAATGAGATTAGAGGATTTGACCTTTCCGGCATTGGACCAAGAGCAGAAGACAAAAATAAAAGCTCATTGGGAGGCAAAACTTATTTTAATTTAACACAGCAAGTAGATTTTCCACTATCTAAATTATACGACTATGCTGGTATCAAAGGCTCACTATTTGTTGACTATGCAACACTTTTTGGTTTAGATGAAAAGAAGGGATATAGTGGGAAATATTACGATAGTAAGCTTATAAGAGTATCACCAGGTTTTGGCTTTTCAATGCCTTCTCCTTTTGGTAGGCTGAGATTAGATTTTGGATTTCCTTTAGTAAAGGAAGCTTATGACATAATACCATCGACAAACGTTAAAATTTCTATTGAAGCGGGGATTTAAATGAAATATATACAGTTATTTACATCAGTTATTGCCTTAATTATTTCCTTATTTGTGGGGTATAAGTTTGTAGGGTATCAACCTCAGAGCGCGATTAATACAAAGGCTGCCATTATTGATAGTGACAAAGTTATCAATGAATCTCTGGCTCTGCAAAATATACAACAACAAATAAAGGAGCAGAATTCTAGATTACAGCAAGAATTTGAAAATGAGTTGGAAAAATTTAAGCCATCGAAAGAAGAATTTGACCTTTTGTCAGAAGAAGCAAAAAAAGAAAAGACGGAACAATTTAGTAAGCATACTGTAAGCGTTAGGGATAATTACGCCAAGAAAATGTCACATTTAGAAGAAAATTATCGAGAAGCAGTAGAAAGTGTCTTTAACAAGATAAAAGAAGTTGCTAAAAGAACGGCAGAAAAAAACAATATAGATTTAGTACTATTTATTTCAAAAAAGAATCAAGTTTTATACTCCATGGATGAAGTCGATTTATCGGATGTGGTATTAAAAAATGTAAACAAGGAAATACCTGAATTTGCTTTGCAAAGCATTGAGTAGGCTTATGCAATGTAATATCAATAATATTATAAAAATACTACCACATTCTTATCCTTTTCTCTTAGTAGATAGGGTTATAGAATGCGAACCTGGTAAAAGTATAAAAGCAATCAAAAATGTTACTTTCAACGAGCAATTTTTTATTGGTCATTTTCCTGGCCATCCGATAATGCCAGGAGTTTTGATAATTGAGTCTTTAGCTCAGGCATCTGCTATATGTGTTCTCGGTAAAAAAATAGTAGAAAATAAAGTTGTATACTTTATGTCCATTGAAAACGCAAAATTCAGAAAGCCAGTCACTCCAGGAGATACCTTAATTCTTCAATCTAACTTTGAAGGTTTGCGTTTAGGTGTATACAAATTTAAGTGTGTTGCATCTGTTGGAAAAGAAGAGGTTGCAGGAGCAACAATCTTAGCAAAACTGCAAGATAAATAAAATCTTCATCTATAAGAAACAGTATGTACACTGTATAGTATAAAGATGCAACTGAATTTCAAAATCTCATTTTCAAACTTATACACTCGTAGTGAATTAATAAAGTTAGATAAGGCGTTTTTGGATTACATAAAATCGTGCGATGAAAGCTTGTTTTATTCATTAGTTGAAGCAAGAGAAAAAGCAGCTTCTTCTTCGATGTCATCCCAGTGTTCATCCCAGTGCTTGACACTGGGATCCAGAAAACAAAAAGGATGGATTCCAGCTTGGATGAAAGATGGTTGTAATAGCCAGTTAATAATGGATCTCTCACATTTACTTGATGAATTTATTGCAAAATTTTTCAATATTGAAAAAGAAGTAGAAGAGTTAAAGGAAAAACACAATGACTTTGCTGTAATATACAGATGCAAAAGATTATTTGTTCAGCGTTATGCATTGAAGAAATACACTGATGTAGCAAATATTGATTATGTCACTAACAAATTAAATAGTTTCATTACTTTACCGACAACAGAAAAAAACTTTTCTGAGCAGGTAATGAGTTGGCTTGAAAATAAAGAGGATCACAAAGAAGAAATAGAACTTGCGGCTCAATATGCAGTTTGGAGAGTGAAAAATAAACAGAGTATACTATTTAGCATACATAAGAAAATTGATTACGAAAATCTCGTATCATTCTTGAAAAAAGAAGTAGATGAGGTTGAGGTTCTGTATTCAAATGAGGTGAAAAGAAGATATGGTTTTGATCTAACAAGCAAAAAGGTGAGTTTGAATAAAGCACTAGATAATGCTCACTACTGCATATTTTGTCATAAGCAAAGTAAGGACAGCTGCTCAAAGGGGCTAATCAATGATGACAACACTTTCAAAAAGTCTCCACTTAGAGTTGAGCTGCACGGCTGCCCACTAGAGCAGAAAATATCAGAAATGAATCTGGTAAAAAGCGAAGGATATAGCATAGCAAGTCTTGCAATTGTGATGATAGATAACCCATTATGTGCGGCTACTGGACACAGAATATGCAATGACTGCATGAATTCGTGCATATATCAAAAACAAGAACCCGTAAATGTGCCAGCAATTGAAACAAGGATTCTAGATGATGTGCTTAGTTTACCGTATGGATTTGAAATATATTCTCTGCTTAGCCGTTGGAATCCTTTAAATTTTAAGCGTCCATTGCCAAAAGGAAACACTGGAAAAAACGTCCTAGTTGTAGGCCTTGGTCCTGCGGGTTTTAATTTAGCTCATCATTTATTAAACGATGGGCATAACGTTATCGCCATTGACGGACTAAAGATTGAAACTTTGATCGATAATTTACAGCTAATTAAAGGTTTTGAACACGAAAAATTGAGTGAACGCACGGCAGATGGGTTTGGTGGAGTGTCAGAATACGGCATTACTTCTAGGTGGGATAAAAATTACTTAAAGATTATTAGATTACTGCTGGAAAGACGTGAGAATTTTGCACTTTATGGAGGCATTCGTTTTGGCAGCACGATAACTGTTGATGACGCATTTAACTTGGGTTTTGATCACATTGCCTTGGCACTTGGCTCTGGTAAGCCACGAATGATCAAAATAAAAAACATACTAGCCCGTGGAGTGCGCATGGCATCTGACTTTCTTATGTCGTTACAACTGACTGGCGCTCTTAAATTTGATTCTATAGCAAATCTGCAAGTTCGTATGCCGATAGTTGTCATAGGTGCAGGACTCACTGCAATTGATACTGCTACTGAAGTTTTAGCTTACTATCCGATTCAAGTAGAAAAATTTCTTCTTCGTTATGAAATATTGGTTGATAAGTATGGAAAGAAATATGTCGAAAAAGATTGGAAAGAAGAGGAATATGAACTTGCAAATGAGCTGATATCGCATGCACAATTGATCCGAAAAGAGCAAGAATCAGCAAAAAAAGAGAATAGAGAAGCAAAAATATTGGAACTAATGCAAAGTCTAGGGGGAGTGAAAATTGTATATAGAAAAGAGCTAAAAGATTCACCAAGTTATCGATTAAATAGCGAAGAGGTGCAAAATGCACTATCAGAAGGGATTTACTTTATTGAAAACTTAGAGCCGATTGAAGTTGTAATAGATAAATATAACCACGCTGAATCAATAAAACTAATAGACACAAAATCTGATGAAATCAAGCATATAAAAGCACGTTCTATTTTTATAGCAGCAGGTACTGAACCAAATACAGTTATTGCAACAGAAGATAAAAAGCATTTTAAATTAAATAACGGATATTTTACTCATTTGAATTCATCGGGAAAAGAAATAGATCCTATCTTTTCTCCTAAGATGCGAGATAAAGATAGAATATTAGTATATAAGGAAGGCAATAAAACAATTAGCTTTTTTGGTGATCTTCATCCCTCGTATAGCGGCAGTGTAGTCAAAGCTATGGCAAGCGCTAAGAATGGTTACCCTATCATTTCTCAGCTTTTGAATAGAGTTAATAGCTTCATTTATGTCACTCCGGCTAGAATCTCGGAGTCACATGCACAATTGTATGAATGTTGTAATATAAGAGTAACTTTCACCAAAAAAGATGTCATTCCAGTGCCCAGACACTGGAATCCAGAAAACTTAATTTTGAATGAGTACACCAGATGGTTGTATAGTCAGAACTGGATTCCAGTGTCAGCTATTTGCACGACACCACCTGCTATGCGAATTACCTACAAATTGCAGCATTTGCACGCTAAAGCGTCACGCGCTGGAATAATATCAGAACACCTAGCTAACAAAGAATTTTTCAATAAAATCAAAGAGCAATTCACTGCAAAGGTTATAAAAGTTCAATATTTAACAAACAAAGTTGTGGAAATAGTGATCAAAGCACCACTTGCGGCAAAGAATTTTAAACCTGGACAATTCTTTAGGTTGCAAAATTTTGAAACCAATAGTAGAAAAGCCAATAATACAAACCTTGCTATGGAAGGTATAGCAGTAACCGGCACTGAAGTAGACAAAAAAAAAGGATTTATTTCCACTATTGTGCTTGAAACTGGCGGTTCCACTAATTTATGTAAATGTTTTAAAAAAGGTGAACAAATAATTCTTATGGGTCCAACTGGCAGTCCTACTGAGATTGGTTAAACCTATTTTGTACTAATTATACCATAATGTATATTATTTATTAATAAATCTATACTACAATAATGATTTTTATTAAGGTAGTATTATGACACATCAGTTAATATTCACACTTCCAAAAGAAAGCTACTCTATAGCTATAGGACCATGTTCTGCAAAAAGTAGAAAGTGTAAGGAGTTTATAGCAAAAAACGAAGACGTAGGTATGAAATTTCTTATTTCTACTAAAGATGATACTGGCAAAACAGGAAAAATGTCCCTTTGTAAAGATAATAACGGTCAAGATGAGTGTACAACATCCTACACAGTTCAATTTCCAGTAATTTATAATGATCTTTTTAATGATAGCTTGAGCTACGTAAGTGTTCTTTTGGATCATGATAAAGGACATTTAACTAGGATGCGCAATGAATTCGATAAATATAATATTGATTACACAGTTATGGACAATGATATAACACAGAATATGTTGTCAGAGGTTTTTATATAATCTAATTTTCATTATACAGCTACTCAGAGCTCTCTTGGTTCCATTATCTCTACTCGAATGCCGTCATTACAGTGCTTGATACAGGGATCTATAGATAAACAATTTAATATTCCACTACGTGTTAGCGGAACCTATCTATATCATTATCCAAAAAACATAAAAAACTAAATTAACGAAGAATTCTTTAATAGAATCAGATATTGCGAAGAGCATAAAAGTCGAATGAGTGCATTAAAAACTGGCAGATCCATTATATTTATGCAAATACTGAAGAGAAAGCGAGTAAATAACTCTCAACTGACAGACTTAATGAAGTTCTAGATATTAAAGTGATGCCAAACTTTATTTCAAAAAGTAAATAATTTACTAACGCTCGTGCACAAATTAAAAATAAATTATGCACGAGTGTAGCACTGTGAATTAGGAGTGCTATATTAAAGCTTACCTCACTATTAAAGCTATCGGTCAGATTAGATTAAAAACCTAATCTGACCGGTTTCTCTATAACCTTCTAAACCCTGATATAATTATATGGTAATTAGCTTAACTAGTGGTTAATATGCAAATTGATTTTATTTGTATGTTGAGGTAGCATAAACCATACTGTTTTACATCATTGTGCAACTTTATAAATTTTTATTGCTATTTCTATTGACTACATTAATAGTGATAGTCCTAATATTACCTGAAAATTTAGGTACTACACTGAATTGTTCTCATCCAGTTCTAAATTTTGATTTATCTTTTCGTATCGTACTAATATCTTTTTTATCAGTTGCATTTTTAGCTGTTCTACCAGTACAAAATTTGACTTTTTCAGAGATGCTATCTTTTGCTGCTTACACTATTAGTTCACTTTATGCAGTTTTATCTGAACATATGATATTGGTTATAATATTCTGTGAATTAATGACTGTCAGTGCATTTTTTACTATCGCATCTGGCTGTAGAGATAGTGGACCTGCAATAAGGTACGCTTGTGTACACTTTTTCGTTGGAGTTATATTAATAGTAGGATTGGCACTTCAAAGCACTAACCTGATAATTTTGGGTTTATTGATAAACTGCGCTTGTTTTCCTTTTTCGTTTTGGATTGTTGATGCATATCCTGCTGCATCGCTACATGGCACCACATATCTCTCTTTATTTACCACTAAAGTCTCTTTTTTAGTGATGCTTTTACACACTTATAACCTATGGCAAGATTGTACTGAAATATTAGCGCTTGTAGGCGCCATCACTGCAATTTACAGCATTATATTTGCTTCTCTTGAGCAAAATATTCGCAGATTTTTATGCTATAATGTTGTAGGACAAATGGGCTTGCTGATTATTGCAGGAAGTTTGCTCAGTCCTTCGGAAAAAGCAATACCAATTTTGATACTGCATATAATCTTCTCTCTTGTTTATCAATCATTATTGTTTGTGGTCAGTAATTCGATTATTTTACAAACAAAAACAATTAGTTTTAATGGAGTGGGTAAACTGATGTCAGTGGAAGGCATGTGTGCTATAATCGCAATACTTACAATGGCTGCATTTCCTGGAACCGTTGGATTTATCAGTAAATCATATATCACAGCTGAAATTGAAATGAACACTGTTGCCTTAAAAGGGTATAAAAATTTATATAAGCTTCTAAATTTGCTGCTTCATTTAAGCTTGGGGCTAAAGTTTCTTTATTACTTATTTATTGCAAAAAGTAAGTCAAAACCTTTAGCAGAGAGGGGAAGCAAAATGACTATGATTATTTTAGCATTTATATGCGTAATCGCTGGCAATCCTTACTTACCTATTTACAATAAACCTTCGATTTTCGATTTTGTGTACAACACAAAAAATGTTTTGTCGCAATTTAATTTATTACTATGTACCACTTTATTGTTTATTCCTTTACGCAAGTTATTTTACCCGAGAGTAAATTTTAAAATGGATGTTGATTGGATTTTTAGAATTTTCATATCCTATATTATCTTGTTGTTCAATCAATTGGTCTTTAAAGTGAGAGAAATGTCTGCCAACGTACTGCAAAACTTGACTAATTCACTTACTAATTTATACTTTAATAATATTACTAAACTTAAAGAAGTGCTAAGTTATAACTCAGTAAGTTTTGTTTCAGCTTCTTCTCTCTTTTTAATGAGTATTCTACTAATGCTATTATGTTTAAATCGTTAACTGAAAGTTTAAATTCTGTATTTAGTAAACTGAGAGGAAAGTCGATCATTTCTGAAGATGATTTTAATCTTGCCATGCGTGAAATACGTATAGCTTTAATTGAAGCTGACGTTTCACTTGAAGTTGCAAAAAAATTCATCAACGACATTAAAGATAAAGTGATTGGGGAAAAAGTCATAAAAAGTGTTTCTCCAGCACAAATGATAATTAAAATTGTGCAGGATAATTTAGTTGCAGTTCTCGGATCAGAGAAAAGTGACTTAAATCTAGCAGTTAAACCCCCTGCTGTGATTATGATGGTGGGCTTACAAGGTGCAGGTAAAACAACTACCTCAGGAAAGCTTGCTTTAAAGCTAAAAAAGCAAAAGAAAAAAGTGATGCTTGCCTCTTTAGACATTTATAGGCCGGCTGCCCAGAAACAACTTGAGGTGCTGGGTAAACAGATAGACGTACAAACTTTATCTATAGTAATAAATGAGGAGCCTATTGCAATTACAAAAAGGGCACTGGCAGCAGCAAAGAACGATAATTATGATGTATTAATACTAGACACCGCAGGCAGGCTTCATATTGACAATAATATGATGAATGAGTTGAAAGCCGTAAAGGAAATAGCTTCACCTGCAGAAGTTATTTTAGTAGCCGACGCAATGATAGGCCAGGATGCGGTCAACATTGCCAAATCATTCAATGAGGTAATAGGTGTAACCGGCATTATTCTCACCCGTGTTGATGGTGATGCACGTGGTGGTGCTGCTCTTTCTATGAAAATGATCACCGATTGTCCAATTAAATTTATTGCTTGTGGTGAAAAATTAAGTGACCTCGATGATTTTTATCCCGATAGAATTGCAAAAAGGATACTTAGCATGGGTGATGTTGTATCATTGGTTGAAAAAGCTGCTGAGATTGTTGGTCAGGAAGAAATTGATAAGTTACAAAAGAAAGTAAAAAAGGGTAAATTCGACCTAAACGACCTAGTGGGAATGTTAAAAACTCTGAGTAAAATGGATGGCATTAGCAACATAATGAAATTCATCCCTAGTTCATTCACAAAAAAGCTAAGTAGCAGTGTGCCAGACGACAATAAAGTGAAAAAATATATAGCCATCATAAACTCAATGACCGAAAAAGAAAGGCAAAATCCAGATATTTTAAATGGCAAAAGAAGACTTAGAATTTCTAAGGGGTCCGGAACAAGTGTAACTGACGTTAATCTTCTAATTAAGCAGTATAATCAAATGAGCTCTATGGTGAATAAGTTCAGTAAAGTTGACCATAGTAAACTCAAAGAATCTGATTTGATGGATATGCTAAGCAGAAAGTAAGTCAGCAGGTAGTGGAATGAAATAAAATCATCAGTTGTAATTGCTGTTGAATAGTAAAGTATATTATTTTAGCGTGAAGTAATAAATTCAATAAATTTCTTCAGTTGGAATTGGCATGATAATAAAAATTGATACAAGTTACTTTATCTATATTTAATGCGCTGTTTTATAGCTAACACACTATACCACCGTAGCACTACACTAGTAACAGACCGAAGGTTGTCGATATCTCAAGTTAGGCTAGTTACAGCATCCACAATATCGTTTGTAAACCTGTAGCTATATACAATAAATGAACTTTTTTATATATTCGTTGTTAGTATTTTGTATTTCCTGAACAGTTCCGTGAAAAATGATCTCCCCTTCATATAATACTGCTATTTTGTCAGCTATTTTAAATGCACTATGAATATCATGTGTAATCGTGATAATTGTAGGACGAAGATCTTGAGATAATTTTATTATTATCTCGTTTACTACATCTGACATGATTGGGTCTAATCCTGAAGTTGGCTCATCCAATACAATAATTTCTGGGTTGTGTGCAATTGCTCTTGCAAGTGCCACTCTTTTCTTCATTCCACCTGATAGTTCTACTGGAAACATTTCTGCTATGTTTTCTTCCAGTCCAACGTCATTTAACTTCTCGATTGCTAGGCGTTTTGCCTCCTTTATGCTGATATTAAAGCGTTTTTTATAATTAAAAGATATATTTTCCCACACTGTAACGTAGTCAAACAAAGCGGAATTTTGAAATAAGACTCCAAATTTATTTTTGCTTTTACTATTTATTTTAATAGACCCTGAGTCTGGTGTCAGTAATCCAATAATTATTTTTGTTAATACAGATTTACCACTTCCTGAGCCGCCAAGTATGACTAATGATTCTCCTTTCGATATATTGAAAGTTATGTTGTTTAATATCGTTCTATCATCAAAGGATAAGCTTAGATTCAATATTGATATTATGGGGCTATGCATGTATTAAAGTAATTAAGTAATTTGCTAAAATTATCAATATAGAGGATATAACAACAGTTGATGTTGTTGCAATACCTACTCCTCGTGCACCTTCCCTACAATGGTAACCGTAATAGCAACTTGAAACAGAAATTATGGCACCAAAAGCAGTCGCTTTCATTAGCCCAACAATAAAATCGTACATATTAAAGAATTGAGCTGTATATTTTATGTATATATTTAAATTGTGGTTAAATTCAAAGACTGCGGTGACATACCCTCCAAATATTCCTATTAGATCTGCACATACTGTAAGTATTGGAAATACTATAACTGACGCTAGAATTCTTGGTACAATTAAATATTTGAAAGGATTGATGTCCAAAGTTGTAAGTGCATCTATTTGTTCAGTGATGCGCATCGTGCCAATTTCTGCTGCAATTGAGGACCCAACCTTTCCTACCATTATTAAGCTGATCAAAACTGGCCCTAACTCTTTAATGATAGTAACCGTAACAAGTTTAGGTACTACTTGTTCTTGATTAATCAATATACCACTTAAGCTACTCTGTAAAACTATCACTGCTCCTATAAAAACTCCAGTGAGCCCAACAATTGGCAAAGAGAAAAAGCCTATCTCTATAATTTGTCTTGCCACATTGCTAAAATAATATGGAGGAATAAAGCAGTGGTATAGAGATTGAATAAAAAATACAAATGCGTTACCAATCCTCAACAGAAAGTTGATAAAGCATCTACCGATTATTCTAACACTGTCTATATTAAAGGAACTCACTTTACATTTATCTTAGCTAAAATTAGTTTTACTGATTTTATTAAAATTTTTATTAACTTCGCCAGAGTATAGTCAAGATATGTCTTAAGTTCAATATACTTTGATCAAAATGCTTGAGTTTAAGTTTATAAGAGTGAATTGTATAAGAAAACCTTACTTATTTCGCTATTTACTTCTTGTAAAAAACATGCTACTAATAAATTGTGTTATATAATTGAATTGGAGTAAGTTTTGGCAGTTCCGAAGAGAAAAAAGTCAAAATCAAGGCGTAATATGCATCGTTCTCATCATGCTATTAAGCCTAAGAATATTGTGGTATGTGCAACAACTGGAGAATTCATGTTGCCTCACAACATAGCAGTTGACAATAGTTACAAAGGAAAACGTGTTTTCATTAAACAAAAGGCGGAGTAACTCATGATATGTTACCCACGGTCAACAACAACATAGTTATCGCACTTGATGCTATGGGAGGGGATTTTGCACCTTTTTCCGTAATTCAGGGTGCTAGTTTTTTCTTGGATAATCTTGTTGACCCAGGTGTTGAAGTTTTTTTTCATATTTATGGAGATCAGAAAGAAATATCTCCTTTGCTTTCAAAATACAAAAAAGTAAGCGATAGCTCCGAATTTACCCATTGCTCTGATAATGTTCTTCCAAATGATAAACCCTCTTTTGCACTTAGACATCGCAAAGATTCAAGTATGAAGGCAGCTGTTGAAGCAGTGAAAAAAGGTAAAGCTTTTGGGATGGTGTCTTCAGGCAACACTGGAGCATTGATGGCTATCTCCAGATTTATTTTAGGAACATTACCCAATATCTATCGTCCTGCTATTGCATCTGTCTGTCCAACTAAGACAAAAAGCTTTGCATTGCTTGATCTTGGTGCAAATGTTGACTGTAATACTGACTCATTATTTCAATTTGCATTAATGGGGAGTATATTTGCAAAAATAGCATTAAAAGTTGAAAATCCTGAAGTCGCTTTGCTAAACATTGGTACAGAGGAAGTGAAAGGTACTGACTCAGTAAGAGGAGCTTTTGAGTTACTCAAAAATGCTCCAAGTATTAACTTCAAAGGATATATAGAGGCAAGTGAATTTTTAGATGGTAATATAGACGTAATTGTTGCTGATGGTTTTGTTGGTAATGTAATGCTCAAGACAGCTGAGGCAACTGCTGGTACTTTTATCAGTCTAATAAAACAGGAAGTATTTAATTCATGGATGACAAAAATGCTTGTCGGCATATTGTTGAAACCCAAGCTAAATAAAGCATTAGAGCGTTTTAATCCTAAAATTAGAAGTGGAGCTATGTTTTTAGGGCTAAATGGTATCATTATAAAGAGCCACGGAAATTCTGATGCTATTTCTTTTGCTCACGCTATAAAATTTGCAGTAAATGCAATCAGTGAAAATTTGAACCAGAAGATAATTAACGGGGTAAGTCATATTAAATAAAAGTTTCATATTGAGCACTGGTTCTTACCTACCAAAAAAAATTTTGAGTAATAACGAAATTGCATCGATAGTTGAAACAAACGATGAATGGATAAGGCAAAGAACAGGAATAGTTCAAAGACATATAGCAGATGAAGGAGAATTAACGTCAGATTTAGCTGTTAATGCAGCGAAAAATGCTATAGAAAAAGCGAAAATTTCAATAGATGAAATTGGTTTGATCATAGTTGCAACAACAACACCTGACAAAACTTTTCCTAGCTGTGCAACGATTATACAAAGTAAATTAAAGTGTAAAAACGCATTTGCTTTTGATGTACAGGCAGCATGCTCTGGTTTTATATATGCAGTTACAGTTGCTGATTCACTTATAAAGTCTAACGATAGAATTAAATACGCGCTTGTTATTGGTGCTGAAATAATGTCTAGGATTGTTGATTGGGAAGATAGGTCAACTTGTGTACTCTTTGGTGATGGTGCTGGTGCAGTGATAATGAAATCAGAAATGAGTAGCAGTAGCATTATATCAACAAACTTACACTCTGATGGCAATGTGGACTTATTATGTACAAACGGAGGAATATCCTCTACTCGTGATTCTGGAAAGATACTTATGAATGGAAGAGAAGTGTTTAAACATGCAGTAGAGAAATTAACAGCCTCAGTAGAGGAAACTCTAAAATGCAATAGTTTGAAGATTACTGATATTGACTGGTTAATTCCCCATCAAGCAAACATTCGCATTATTGAAGCAGTAGTAAAGAAATTAGATTTTCCTATAGAAAAAGTAATTAATACAGTTGATAAGCATGCAAACACCTCAGCAGCGTCAATTCCACTAGCCTTAGACTATGCAGTACAAGAATCAAAAATAAAGTCAGGAAATCTGATATTGCTGATTTCAATAGGTGCAGGCCTGACCTGGGGTTCTGTGTTACTGCGCTATTAGACTTCCTATTACCCACGCTTCTTTTTTCTCAGTTTTATCGTTACATGCTGTACTGACAAAGTTTTGAGATATTATCACAAACATTATATTCACAAGAAATACTTGACTTCACGTGTACTAAGAAGCATTTTATACATGATGTGTGCCCGTAGCTCAGTTGGATAGAGCAACAGCCTTCTAAGCTGTGGGTCGTAGGTTCGAATCCTACCGGGCACATTCTTCTATCAACGCTTTCTATAAATTTTCAAGTATTCTGGTACCACATTTTCAATTGCTAGTGGTCTAATTTTCATTGTTCCGAGATCATCTGACTTTTCGATTGAACTATTCATCATAACTTTCACCTGATCTCGAGTAAGTATAGGGCTTGCATCTCCGGTTATAGGTTTTAACAGCACAGAAACAACTTTACTTTCTAAGAAAAAGGCTATCAATCTTGCCATTGGAAAAGGTACATTGATCAGTAGACACTTTCTGTTAGTCACATTCAGAATAAACTTTAATAAGCTTTTAAAAGAGTAAACTTTTGGTCCACCTATATTATAAATTTTTTTATCTTGCTTATTAAAGCTGATAATACGATATACCACTTCAGCTAAGTTTGTTACACATATCGGCTGAAATTGCGTTATTCCACTACCGATTAACGGCAAAAAAGGAAGAATTGTTGCTAATCTTGCAAATTTATTGAAGAAACTATCTTCTTTACCGAATACAAGACTTGGCTTAATTATTATTGCTCCCTGAAATGCTGAAGTTACAGCTTTTTCACCTTCTAATTTACTTTGGGCGTATCTTGACAGCTTACTATTTTCTATTCCCATGGCAGAAAAATGTATCATCATGTATACACTTTTTATTTGCGCAGCTTTTGCTATTCTTTCAGCTACTCCAACATGAACGTCATAGAAATCGTGCTTTCTTGTCTCATATAGTATTCCTACTAAATTTATAACAACATCACATCCCTCCATACTTTCTAAAATTGATTTTTCATTAAAAAAATCTCCTTCAATTATTGATATTTGTCCTAAATTTCCACATAACTTCAGACAAGCAGCTTTTTCCTGATCACGAGTAAATATTCTTATTAAATACCCCGCCGCTGCCAAGCGTCTTACGATGTGTTTTCCTATAAATCCCGTTCCACCAAAAATAACTATACGTTTTATCACAGTTAAAACTTCCAATAACTTAACTTTAAATTAATACAATAGTTTTATTTAATATTCTATTGTGAATTCCTGCATTATAAGGTCCATTCTCATTCCATGAGAACCTTTAACTAAAATTACATCATTACCTTGAACAATATTAGCTAAATTACTTTTCAATTTGTTAGAATCATCGAAATGCATGCCTTTTATATTCTCCGGTAAAAGTTTATTCAATTCTAACATAAATTTACCAACCGTATGAACTTTATTCACATTTTGTTCTACTATAGAGTCAAGCAATTCTGTATGAAATACTATGCTTTCATTACCAAGTTCTAACATATCGCCAAGTAGTGCCACTTTTCTTAAATTAGAATATGTACCTAAAGTTCTTATTGCAGCCTTCATTGAAGTAGGGTTAGCATTATAGGAGTCGTTAATCAAATGTACTAATTTTCCATTGTATTTAGCTTGATGAACATTACCTCTACCTTCTGTTACAGTAAAATTCTCAAGTGCTAGTGGTAATTTAGATAAATCAAGTTCGAGACTTTGCAAAACTGCTGTAACAACTAATGCAGAGTATGCAAAATGTTCGCCTTTTACAGGTAAATTACAGTTCATAATTTGACCACTGTTCAGTTTGATTTTTAAATTTAGACCGTTATCGTCTCTTATTAGGTCTAACAAACAAACAGTAGCACTTTCATTCTTACCAAAGCTTACTACATTTCTGTTAGCATTTGATAAGAGATAATCATAATGTTCATTATCCTTATTCAAAACCAAAGTACCATTATTTTTCATACCATGTAGAATTTCTAATTTCGCTTGCGCAATATCAAGTAGAGATGAAAAATTTTCAACATGCGCAGGTTCAATGTTGGTAATAACTGCAATATCCGGATTGCTAATCTCCGATAACTCTTTTATTTCACCAGCTCTACTCATTCCTATTTCAAGGATTAAGTACTGGCAGTCTTCTGGCGCTTTTAGAATCGTAAAAGGCAATCCTATATTATTATTCAAGTTACCTTCATTTACATGAGATACTCCATAATGCAACAAAACAGTGTTAAGCATATCTTTTGTAGTGGTTTTCCCAACACTACCTGTAATTGTGATAACTTTAGCATTAACAAGAATATTTCTAATGTAATATGATGCCATATTATGCAAAGCTTTTAGAGTATCTTGCACAATAATTAGAGGAAAATTTCTATATTTATCTTCGCTTACTACCGCAGCAACAGCTCCTTTTAAAAATGCTTCATGTAGAAAATCATGCCCATCAAATTTCTTTCCCTTGAGAGCAATAAATAAATCACCTTTTTTTATGCTTCTTGTATCCGTTGAAATATTTGAGCTATATACCGAATTACAAACACCCTCCCCTCTTCCGCCAGTAGCATCGATAATATTATTTGCGTTCCATTTTAACATAATTTATCTTTAAAGGTAATTTGAACAAGAAAAGCAGCAAAAATACTACATACTTTGGTAATGTACAAATAATGATTGCTATTTCTATAATTTCATCTTATAATAGATATACAAGCTTAAATATTTTCGTCTATAATTGGGTGTATTTTACTATCTGATTGTAGAAAGTGACTTGGAGGTATGTATGGCAAAAGATGAGTCAAATAAAAAGTCTATTTTGGCTAAGATAAAAGGTGTGTTTTTTCTTGTGCCTAAAGCACTTATTTATCCTATAAAGAAACCGTTTGCTTCAATTGATGAAATGAAGCATGATGCTAAAGTTTCATTAAAAAACGCTGTGAGTGATGTACCTAAAGAAGAAGAGAAATATGACCCACCTATAAAAACCACAGAAGCTAGTAAGTACCTTGGCATACAAATAACAAAACAAGAAAAAGGTAAGGTAAGTTTTTTAGCGTCAAGAACTTTAACGGGGAATATACCTTACTTGAGTCCAGAGAAATTAGATGAAATAAGGGAAGATCTGCCCAATATAACTATTTTTAGAGAAGAAAACAAAATTGTAATTGAAGTTGATGTTGAAAAGATTATCCAAGAAATAAAAGATAAAAATCTAGGTATGGATGAAAAAGTAATGAAAAAGTACGCTCTTGAAGGAATTTATAATAAGATTGATTGTGATCTTAAAAATTTGGCAAAAATTACTGGTGGAGAGTTTAAAGTTCACACAGATCGGAAATTGCTGTATGGTATTGCAGAAAAGTTGTATAGTGGATATGATAGTAAAAAGCAGAAGTCACAGGAAGTTGTAAGGCTTATGGATAAAGAAAAGTCATCAGAGAAAATTTTAAATAATTGGCAAAAAGCTATTAAACAAGATTTTGAAAGTTGCGAAAGCATAAGAGGTAGGGGGAAATAAATTATGGAGAGTGTTACGAAAGAAGTTCAAATAGAGGAAAGGTATCATAGCCTAACTGTTCCTGGAGATATGTATCATTTACAACCAGAAGTTATTGCTGCAAGAAGGGCAAATAGAATAGAAACGTTTTCAAAAAGACACCAAATGGACTATGGGTCAGTTTTGCGTGGACAAGATATACAGCTAAAAGACGTTTCAAGTCTTGAAGATGCTTCTAGCGAAGCAGCAATAAGCCCACCTTCTACACCAAATCATAAGCAAAATAGAAGAGGACCAGGAATTTAATAAAGTATGGGTAGTACAGCTTATGATGACACTAATATCTTTGCTAAGATATTAAGAGGTGAGTTGTCTTATGAGGAAATACATAAAAATGAAAATGTGCTAGCTTTTCGTGATAAGTATCCTGATGCACCAGTTTATATTCTAGTTATACCAAAAGCTCAATACGTTTCATACGATGATTTTGTTCTGAAAGCTTCCGAAGAGGAAATAGTAAGTTTTTTTAAAACTGTTAGAGAAATAGCACATAAATATAACTTAGAAAAAACAGGATATAGATTAGTTACTAATCACGGTAAAGATGGAGAGCAAGTTATACCGCACTTTCACATACATATTTTAGGTGGTAAAAGATTAGGAAAGCATGTAAATTCATAGTGTTATATGTTTTTTAAATGAGTGAATATTTAACCATATTAATTTTTATCTGTGTATCAATTGTAGTATCCTTTACTTTAGGTGTATTACCTATGTTTCTTGCAGTCAGTAACCCAGATGGTGAAAAGCTTTCTACATATGAGTGTGGCTTTAATCCTTTATCAAGAGCCAGAAAAAGTTTCGACATAAAATTTTACTTAGTTGCAATATTGTTCATAATATTTGATTTAGAAATTGCTTTTCTTTTTCCTTGGGCCGTTTCTTTATCTAAAATAAGCTATTACGGATTTTGTTCTATGATGATATTCCTTGCAATACTTACTATAGGCTTTATTTATGAGTGGTGTAAAGGTGCGTTGGAATGGGAGTAAATTTATCTAATAGCGATTGGAATCGTTACAAAAAAGAAGGTTTTCTTATCACTAAATTTGGCGATTTAATAGATTATATAATGAACTGGGCAAGGTCTGGTTCATTGTGGCCAATGACATTTGGTCTTGCATGTTGCGCAGTAGAGATGATGCACACTGCATCCAGTCGTTATGATCTTGATAGATATGGCATAATCTTTCGTGCAAGCCCAAGGCAAGCAGATGTTATGATTGTTGCTGGCACGTTAACTAATAAAATGGCAGCAGCATTGCGTAAAGTTTATGATCAAATGGCGGACCCCAAATACGTCGTTTCTATGGGAAGTTGTGCAAATGGCGGTGGCTATTATCATTATTCTTACTCAGTAGTCCGTGGTTGCGATAGAATTGTGCCAGTTGATGTATATGTTCCTGGATGCCCTCCAACTGCTGAGGCGTTACTATATGGAATGCTATGTCTACAAAATAAAATAAAACGAACTAAGAATATATAGCATGGATAAAACTGCAAAATACATACAAAAAAAGACTAAATGTGAATGTATTCAGAAAAATGATGGCACTATTGTAATATATTCAGCTTTGAATGACATTGAAAATCACTTACTCTTTCTACGTAATGATGAAAAGTGTAGGCTTGAATTATTAGTTGACGTTTTTGGAGTTGATTACCCAGATAGAAAAAAACGTTTCGAGCTAATATACAATTTGCTCAGCCTTGTGCACAATATCAGAGTGCACATAAAGCTTCAGTTATGTGAAGATGATATACCTCTAAGTGCAGCAAAGATATTTAACGCAGCTTCGTGGTTTGAGCGTGAAGTATTTGATATGTATGGAATAGAGTTTTCTAATCACCCAGATTTACGTAGGATTTTAACGGATTATGGATTCAAAGGTCATCCAATGTTAAAAGATTTTCCTCTCACTGGCTACGAGGAAGTAAGATACGATATAGAGGCAAAAAAGGTTGTATATAATCCTATAGACTTACCGCAAGATTTTCGTATGTTTGACAGCTTATCCCCTTGGGAAGGTAGTAAAGCCACAAAAGTAAATATAAAGGAGTAGAAAATGACAGCACAAAGAAAAAAAATATCTTTGATTGGTGCAGGAAATATCGGTGGGACTCTTGCCCATATGATTGCACTAAGAGAACTAGGAGATGTTATTTTGCTTGATGTAAGCGATGGAATACCACAAGGTAAAGCACTTGACATTACAGAATCATCTCCTATTGATCGATCTAATGTCAATATTACTGGTACAAATAGGTATGAAGATATAAAAAACTCTGACGCAATTATAATAACTGCTGGCATTGCCAGAAAACCTGGAATGAGCAGAGATGACCTTCTGCAAACTAATGCTGCAGTAATGAAAGAGGTTGGGGAAAATATTAAAAAACATTCTCCAAACGCATTTGTAATAGTGGTTACCAATCCTTTAGATGCTATGGTTTCAGTAGTATACAAATCTTCAAGCCTGCCAACTAATATGATTGTTGGTATGGCAGGAGTGCTTGACTCTGCTCGTTTTCGTTATTTTCTTGCAAGTGAGTTAAATATTTCTGTCGAAGATGTATCTGCTTTTGTGCTTGGAGGACATGGTGACACTATGGTACCACTAATCAATTATGCTTCAATTGCTGGCATTCCACTTACCCAAATCATTGAGATGGGTTTGATTACGCGAGGAAAAGTTGATGAAATAGTTGAGCGCACTCGTAATGGTGGAAAAGAAATAGTTGATCTACTTAAATCTGGATCTGCATACTATGCTCCTGCATCTTCAGCCATAAGCATGCTAGAATCATACTTAAAAGATAAAAGGCGTATATTACCATGCGCTGCTTATCTTAATGGTGAATATGGTGTGAAAGACTTATTCATTGGTGTTCCTACTATTATTGGCAAAAATGGAGTTGAGAAAGTTCTAGAAGTTAAAATGAACGATAGTGAACAAGAGATGTTTTATAAATCTGTAAGTGCAGTAAAAGAGCTCTGTCAGCTAAATTAATTGCCCTATAGAATTTCTTTGAGCTCAAGCTTCGAAAACAGTCTAAAAAAATTATTTGTAGTTATTTTTGCTACTTGTTCCGACGATTCATTCCATAATTCTGCTAAACAATTCACAACATATTTCACCATTGCCGGTTCATTTTTTCTTCCTCTGTAAGGCTCAGGAGATAGATAAGGTGCATCAGTTTCAACTAAAACACGCTCACGTGGCACATTTTGTGCAATTTCTCTTAGTAAGTTCGCATTTTTAAAAGTAATAATTCCAGAAAATGAAATGTATAATCCCAAGTCCATAGCCTTATAAGCAAGCTCTTTAGAAGAAGCAAAGCAATGCATTACTCCACTAAAAGCGTCCTTCTTCATTTCTGAATTTAACATATCAATCATCTCACTATCAGCATTTCTAGTGTGAATAACTAAAGGTAATCCTGTTACTTTTGCCGCTTCTATATGTGATGCAAAACTTTTTTTTTGATTGCTTTTGTTATCAGATTTATAAAAATCTAATCCAGTTTCACCGATACTAATTACCTTTTTGCCCTTAGTAAATTCAATCAATTCATCAGCATTTATACACTCACCTTTTTCCACATTAGTATCAAGCGGATGTATACCAACGGAGCAGTAGACTTGATCATAGGATGAAGAGATTTTTAATAATTTAGGGATATCATTAATGCTTATACATATGTTATGCAAAATTCTCACACCATTTTGCTCTGCTCTTGAAATTACCTTTGGTATTTCATCATCAGAAAAATAAATTAGATGACAATGAGAATCAACTATCATAAATAGATCCTTTTATGATAGAAGAAAACTCTTCTATCACTTTTTTATAAACTTCTTTTTTGAACGGTATGGCACTGGCTACCAAATCATCCACATTTTGCCAACGCCACTCTTTGAACTCTGGATGATCAGTATAGTTAATATTAATATCCTTATCCTTCCCACAAAATTTCATTAAGAACCACCTTTGCTTTTGGCCAGAATATCTCCCATTCCAGCATATCGGTATAACTTCCTTGGGTAAGTTGTAATATATCCACTCTTTATTTTGAGCCACAACTTCTGCTTCATCAGTACCAACTTCCTCCAATAGCTCACGTAGCGCTGCCTGCTCTAGCTCTTCACCTTCATCAACTCCTCCTTGTGGCATCTGCCAATAAGAGTCACTATCAAAACGTTTTCCAATAAAAATATTTCCCTGTTTGTTAAATAACATTATGCCAACACAAGGGCGATACTCTTTCTCCTCACTAATCACAAATACTCTCTATTGCTAAATTATCTATCATAGAAGTTCCAACTACTTTTTTACTATTCATTTTTTCAACAATTTTTTTTGCAACTTCTTTTGCGCTTAAGTTTTAGTTATCAATTTCAAGTGAACCTTGAGGCATAAATAGTTTCTTTCCTTTAATTCTTCTCATAGCAAAATCTGAATCAGTAATTTTTCTCTCCTGCTCTCTTTCCTTTAATTGAACGCGCTTTACTAGTTCTCCACTATTACAATATAACACCACAGGGAGAATCTCCACGTTCATTTTTTTACTTAAATTCACCACTGAGTTATATACTTTTTGATCATAGGAATCACCTTTTATCAATTCGTTTGTAAATATATAATGCTTTGATTCTATATGGTATTTTTCCAATATTGCTAACATATTCTCTCTAATCACAAAAATTTCTTCCCATATTTCACTTGTAACCTCAGCGTTTCTGAAATCAATCATATCAAATATGATATTATTAAACAGGTTATTGTCTACTATCACCCCATCAATAATATTACACAGCTCTTTTGCAATCGTAAGTTTGCCACTACCCGGAAATCCGATTAAGTAAATGATCATACCATCAGAAAACTATCATATATTACAAATATATGTATTATAAACGTTACACTAGAAACATATCAAAAATAGTTCATATTCAGAAATTTTGAGTGTATCATTACAGATAAATTATATAATTTAGAATAATGAATGGTGATACAGAATCAATAAAAAATACAATTGTAGATGTAATAGATCAAAACAAAGGTCAAGATATAGTTACTTTTGATGTACAGAATAAAACTGTCATTGCAAAATATATGATCATTGCATCCGGTGATTCGAGCCGCCATGTAAAAGCATTAGCTGAGCACGTGATGAAAAATCTCAAGCAATATGATAAAATAGATGTAGAAGGTATGGATGAAGGTAACTGGGTGATTGTGAATTTTCAAGGTATAATGGTTCACCTATTCAGGCCAGAAGTAAGAGAATATTATAAGATAGAAGAGTTATGGAATTGATTATCCAGGTAGCTGGTATACACTTGCTCAAATGTTGTAATTTTGAAGGCAACCCTTATGAAGTTGGTGGTGTCATTCCAGTGCTTGACACTGGAATCTAGAAAACTTAATCATAAACGAGCACACTATACAACATTTTTGATGAAATTTCATAATAAACTGGATTCCAGTGTCAAGCACTGGAATGACGCCATCGTTAACAACACCGTTTACACACAAAATAACATATTATGAAACATAAATCCGAGTTTTTAAACTTCATTCAAGAAAGAGGATACCTATATCAATGTACAAACATTGATAGGTTAGACCAGCTATTATCACAAGATAATTATATAATTGCATACATTGGGTTTGATTGTACGGCACCAAGTTTGCATATTGGCAGTCTCATTCAAATCATGATGCTCCGTCACCTACAAAAATTCGGTTATAAGCCAATAGTTCTACTTGGAGGTGGCACAACAAAAATTGGTGACCCATCTGGTAAAGACAAAGCAAGAAGCGTCTTGCCGATAGAAGATATCAATCAAAATATACTTGGTATAAAGAAAACCCTCGAGAAGATGATATCTTTCGATTATGGAAAAACTGGTGCAATCATAGTAAACAACGCAGATTGGTTAGATAACATAAAATATATAGACTTTTTGCGTGATATAGGGACACATTTTTCTGTAAATCGCATGTTAGGCTTTGATAGTGTGAAAATTAGGCTAGATAGGGAGCAAAATCTAAGCTTTCTCGAGTTTAATTACATGTTGTTACAAGCCTATGATTTTGTCGAGTTGAATAAAAAGTATGGCTGTCGTCTCCAGATTGGAGGGTCAGACCAATGGGGAAATATAGTAAACGGAATTGAACTTAGCAAAAAGTTAAATTTACCTGAGCTGTTTGGTCTTACCACACCTCTTTTATTAAACGCACAAGGAAAAAAGATGGGCAAAACTGAAAGTGGGGCAGTATGGCTTGATGGCAGCATGCTAAATTCCTATGACTATTGGCAATATTTTCGCAATGTTGATGATCAAGATGTTGGTCGTTTCTTGAGACTTTTCACTGATTTACCAACTGATGAAATTAAAAAACTAGAGTTCTTGAAGGATCAAGAAATAAATGAAGCAAAAAAGGTCTTGGCAACAGAAGTGACAAAAATATGTCATGGTTGCAAAGAAGCTGAACTTGCACGATCTGCTGCAATCTCTGCTTTTGAAAATGAAGATAGTTCATTGCTTTCTGGTTACACTATCACAAGAGAACAAGTTGCAAATGGCATACTCCTGATAGACTTGCTTCATGACACCGGTTTTGAACCTTCAAAAGGTGCGGCAAAGCGTTTAATACAGGGAAATGGATGTAAAGTTAATGATAATACTATAAACGATGTTAACTATACAATAAACTCTGAAAGCTTTGAAGGTCAGCCATTTATCAAATTATCTGCAGGAAAGAAACGCCATATTAAAATTTTAGTGAGTGAAGTAAGAAAGTAAATTTGTCTCTGTTCAGAAGAATAGCAAAATAAGGTAGCCAAGAAAAGACAATTATAGGGACAAATGGATATCATTGAAGCAGCTGACACTGTGGCAGAATCGCTAGATAACCCTACTATCGCTAGCAGTTTCTTGCTGTCGATTTGCTGAGATTGGTTTATCAACTTGAGTGTCAGGCTTTGACAATTTATATATAGCATTGCCAACTATTAATGCTGTTGCTGTAATTGCAACTACTACTATAACTATAGGTATTAACTCAGCTGTAATTTCTCCGGCTGTAAAAAGTGCTATAGATATAGCAGTACCTAATAATGCAGTTACTCCACCGGCAATCCACCCTTTCTTAATTGCTGGACAATTAAGATAGTATAAAGGAGTCTCTCCCCACATATCTACTGCATTAACATTGACACCTCTTTCTACAAGAGCATCTATTATGGCCATACTGCGAAATAAAGCAGCATAGTGTAAAGGAGTCCTTCTCCATATATTTATTGCATTAACATTTGCACCTTGTTCTATGAGAGCGTTTGCTATGTTTATACTATCAAGATAAGTAGTATTATGTAAAGGAGTATCTCCTTTTACATCTTTTTCATTAACATTTGCCCTTTTTTCCATGAGAGCCTTCGCTATATTTTCTAGGTTAAAGGAAGCCACCAAGTGCAAAAGAGTCGCTTTTTCACCATCTTTAAACACATAATTTATATCAAAGCCAGACTTTTCCCACTCTTCATATTCCTTTGAATATCTTTTCAGCTCATTTTGTATTTTTTCAATTACGTTATCTTTGCTTAAATCTTTGTCAACATTAACTAAATTCAATAATTCGTGCCAATTTGAAATTTCCATTGCTATAACCTTACCTTTAATTTTCAATAATGTATTTAATTATATGATAAGAAGTCAATTTAAATAAATTACACATATATGGAACTTATCAGATAAATATATAATATGAACTAGATTCCGGCGGGCTTTGTTGCATCACTATCTATGAAAGGCTAACTATACAAGCAGCTTATTGAAAATCTTATTTTTTGCAATCAATCTGATTAAATTTAAGAATAGTAATTTATTGTTTGTACTAGTAAATTTAATTCTACTTAAAATAGCTAAAGCATTGAAATTCTTGAATTCTAGCTAGATTAGTGAATGATAGTAAAACTTCTTTTACTTAAATTTAGATATTTACTGACTGTCCTTACTATAAATGCTAGAATAATAAGCTATTGATATTCTACATTTTTATCTTTTATCCATCGTAGATAGAGCCCAATGGCGTCAACTTAAGGAAAGATGTTAAGGAGTAAAATACTGTAAAAAATAGGACCTTTGGTTTCTATTTTATTTCAATAAAGAAGATATCAGTAAAGCTTATCTGTTAAGGTGTCACATAGAGGAGTGCTATAAACGACTCAAAGTAGAAGGAGAATTAGAGAATTTTTCTGGGATAAATTTAGAAACAAGAATTTTGTGCAAACTTGGTCATGTGCAATACTTCATATGTGTGATGCACAAGAGCCTTGGAACCCAGATCAAATTGCTGAGTATCGTTTAAATTTTTCAGTTTTATTTGGTGTAATGAGACAGAAACTTTATCAGGTGCTTGTTGGAACCAAAAAATTTCCAAGCCCTTTTTAAGTATACGCACTAAAGTTAACGTGAAGATTGTATAGCTGCAATAAAGTAGATAAGCCTAAACGCCATCATGCCTTTAGGAGAGCTTGCTAATTTATTCTCTTAAGTTAACGCCATTGTCTGAACAGATACATAAAAAAGTAGTACTTGCAAGAAAGAGTTACTTAAGAAATTAACTAACTTTGCTATTTTCTCTAACATACCTAGAAGAAATAGATACATTATCTAATGCAGTTCTAATACTAGCATTGTTCTCATTAACAACTACAGCTAGCTTAAAAGCATTCAAAGTATATTAACCATATAGAAACAGTACAGTACTTACTGCAGTAAGTGTATCTTGTAGCATAGCACTATTTTGAACTCGTGTTAAAATAGAATCGACACATTTATTATTACCTTTATACATAGCAAAGGCAAGTGGTTTAATGACATACGTCACTCCTGTAAGCTGCACAATATCTTTAGAAGTAAGGATATTTCGCAGTGTATCACTATTTTGAGCTCGTATAAAAATAGAATTGATACACTTGTTATTGCCTTTATATATAGCAAAGTTAAGTGGCGTTAAAGTATACGCTATAATATTTAAATACTGTACAATATTTCTAGAAGCAAGGATATCTTGTAATATACCATTTTCCTGGGCTTTTGTTAAAATAACATCAACATATCTTTCCTTGTTGTAATGTATGGCAAAGCCAAGCGATGTTAAGTTGTACATCAAACCATCTTGATAATTTATAATATTTGGAGCAGTAAGAATATCTTGTAGTATACCACTGTTTTGAGCTTGTTCTAAAATAGAATTAACACATTCATTATTGTCTCTATGTATAGCTAGGCTAAGCAGTGTTAAAGTGCGTCCTCCACCTGTTGGAAATCGTGTAGTATATCAAGTGATAAGAACTTTTAGTAAATCATTTCCTGAAACTGCTTCCAAGATATCGCTGATGCTCCTTCCATTCCATATGGATCTTTTTAGCTGAAAATACAAATCTTTTTGTTTTCGTGTTAAATTTTGATGATTTAGCATATTCTTGTAACCTCGTTTTAAAGTCAGTGCAGTTTAATTATTCTATGTTAGTATACACCAATAGAAAAAATTTCATCATATGTTCTGGAAAAAATTTACACAGGTTAATGAGGAAACCGTAAGAGAGAGCCTAAAAAAGGTTATAGAGAAGAAAAGTGGTAAGAATGTTGGTGTAGTATCCTCAATTATTATTAAAGGTAAAGATGTTGCTTTTGCTCTTGAAGTTACTGAGCCAAATGAAGAATTAAGAAAAAATTGTGAGCAAGCTGTTAAGGCGATACCGGGAGTAGGAAAGGTTACTGTAGTTGCTACTGGTCAAAAACAAGCTAGGCAACAAAAAGCTAAACTTCATATCGAAGGAGTGAAAAATATAATTGTCGTTGCTTCTGGTAAGGGAGGTGTGGGTAAGTCGACAGTTGCACTAAATCTAGCTCTTTCGTTAGCAGAATCAAAACATAAAGTTGCGCTAGTTGATGCAGATATATATGGTCCTTCGATTCCTAAAATGTTGGGCACTGAGAAATTGAAACCAGAAATACAGAGTGGTAAAGCAATGCCTATAGAGAAACATGGTCTCTATACTATTTCAATTGGCTATTTTATTGATAAGGACCGCGCAGCAATATGGCGTGGACCTATGATCACAAAAGCACTTTACAATTTGCTAATGGGAACAAGGTGGTCTGATATAGAATATTTAATCATTGATACACCACCTGGCACTGGCGATGTACATTTAAGTCTGATGGAGAATTTTAGTTTAACTGGAGCAATAATAGTTTCAACTCCACAGGAGCTTGCTTTAGTCGATGCACAAAAAATTTATGATATGTTCACAAAGCTCAGCGTGCCAATTATCGGCATTGTGGAAAATATGAGCTATTTTGTTCAAGATAATTCAAAAATACACATATTTGGAAAAGGTGGTGCAAAAAAAATGTCTGAAGAGCTGGGAGTCAAACTCTTGAGCAGAGTTCCTCTAGATCCGCAAATATGTAGTGCTTCTGATTGTGGAAATCCTTCAATACTAAGTGAGGATTTAGTAAGGATTTATGAAGGCATTGCTAAAGATGTTAGGTCTTTTGTATGCAGTCTATAAAGTTTTTTTAAACTACTTTTAAAATAGGTAGAATGTAATTTTAGGTGAATAAAATATTTCAAATGGCAGCAGCTACCTCGTATCTGAGCAGACAATAGACTTCTTGGATAACTTAAGAAACAAGTAGTAGAAGCAATATTAGGGAAGGTATAAATTTTGAGCAGGTAAGTAAACTTGATGAAGAGAAGCTTCGAAGACTAAGAGGAGTAAAAAGAAAAACATTGGAAAAATAATAGAAATTTTAATAGAGGAAGAGGCCAAGAAAAAGGCAAGAGGAGGAAAAACAAATATATTTATTAATAGCACTCGAATATTTGTGTAAATACCGTACATATTTCCATATAGCGCAAAGCTATGGAATAAGTGAAAGTTCTTGCTAACGGCTGAATAGAAGATGCATTGATAAAACATTGAGATTTCAGGAAGATAAAGAGCTATTAAAGTTAAATAGGAGTATGCAAAAGTTTTATAAAAGGGAATGTTCAACTCCCCCATAGAAGATCAAAAAATATCCTTAGGTTATCCAAGAAGTCTATTGTTGGTAAACATAAAAGGCTATTTGCCTTTTTATCTAGTTTATGCAGGAGGTCTAATATTTATTGTTGAGTGTGATTTTAGGCATGTCTGCTAAAACGCAACTTTTAAATCGCCAAAATTTCTCCTTGCCTTTACTAATTCCGATTCTTGGAGTGCACACATAATCTGGTTTGAGGTGATATTCATAGAGACAAAATTCATGACTTATAGTAAGGTCTTGTTTATTATGTTCTTTTGTAATGTTTAATTTTTTGCACAGTATGCCTGGCCCGCCTAAATTTGCTTCAAGCGGTTCAGTGAGCTTTAATCCTCGTATTAACACTGCTGCTGGGAATCCTTCTGCTTCTGTTACAATATTTAGACAATAGTACATTCCATATATAAAATATACGTACGAAAACCCTGGCGTACCAAACATTACTGAGGTTCGATTAGTATAGCCTCTTGCTGCATGACAAGCTGGGTCATCCATTCCTATATACGCTTCAACTTCAGTTATTATTCCACTAAAATTAGAAAATTTCAGCATCTTCCCTAGCAGCTCCCCAGCTACGGTTAAAGTTGGCCGTTCATAGAAATTTCTTGGTAATATTGTGTTATTCATCATAGAAGTACAAGTTACTTACATTTGTAAGCAAGTTATACTATTTTTGCTTTTTCTTATTTATTTAGTCAAGAGCATCTCTGAGAAGTAGAAGTTGGTGTTGTTGTCACATTTGTTACATCTGTTGAAGGCTGCTGTAAAACCTTGACTGATTCAGAGCTCTTTTGTTGCAATTGCGGTACTAACTCTTCATATAAAGATTTTGGCTCACGTCTCTTACCTATTTTGACTTCTTTATTTGCACGCAACTGCTCTGCAGTAACACCGTCGCCTTCAAGGAGAGTTACACCATTCTTACCATCAATGTTAACTTTAATTTTGCATTCTCTTTCATCAACATACCACTTTAAAGTCATTTCATATAACCCACTAATTATTTCATAAACTCTTTCCTCATTATCACTATCATTATTAATATAGCAACATGCCCCTCTCTTTTTTTCTTGATTAGGATGACAAAATGTAATTGTTCTTACACCATACTCTTTACATATACTACCGCCTAGAAGTTTAGCTATATCTACTCCTTCTTTATTGGCATGTAGCACAACTCTCACGGTGGGGTAAACAATATTACCTTCCCTTTTGCCTTCTTTTATCATTATGGACTCTATGGTATATACCTTCGATATCTCTGCCTTAATTTGGTCAGCAATCTTGCCTACAATCTCTTTACCATGATAGTGAGATTCTCCTTTCTTCGGAGAAAAAGGTTCTTTGTTTGTAGTATTAGTGAAAGGATCATTCTGTAAATCAAAGAATTTATCCCATTCTTCATCACTGTCTAATTTGATATATCCACGCTTGTTCTTGCCTGATACTGCATTCTGAATACTAGACGATCCTTCTGTTACAGTTGTACCAGAGCTATTGCTTTTACCTTTTAGAAGAACAAGATGCTCTTCTGACCTTTCTTCCTTACTCAACTTTGAAGCTGCATCACCAAAAGAAGGTTTCTCTACTATATGCGTGTAAGAATTTTTAACTCTACTCTCATTATCAGGTACTGTAGTAGCCCACAAAAGCTTTTTAATATAATCTAACATATGCCACCTCTTACCATTAACTAAATGTCAGTATGCAAACTTTGCTATAACTAATCAATAACTAAATTTACTCCAAATAAAATGAGCTGATAAAAAGGTATAAATTGAGATTAGGTAAAGCTTTTGGTATAATATCTAGTTAATTTTGAATAGGCAGGTGACCTCAGCTACAAAGACGTTTTTTATCTCATTTATTTTTGGGTTTATTCTCTTTCCCTATTTTATAAAACTTCTAAAAAAGATAAGTAAAGATGGACAACCAATCAGATCATATGGACCAGAAAGTCATTTAATAACAAAAAAGAATATACCACCTATGGGTGGAGTAATAATACTAACTTCTGCTTTATTACCAATCCTGCTTTGGACTCAATTAACACCAGAAATTTCATTGCTGGTATTTATAACTCTATTTTTTGCTCTACTTGGATTTATTGATGACTATTTAAAATTGAAGACAAATCACCACCGAGGTTTAAGTGCAAAAACCAAAATACTTATTCAGTTTGTCGTTACTCTGGTCTGTATGTTTATACTTAAGCTACAATCTGCTGAAGGTTTTACAAAAATTTCTCTATTTAGAGAAGTAGCAATCGACCTTGGCTATCTATATCTTCCGTTTGCTGCATTTGTAATTGTCGGCTCTTCTAATGCTGTGAATCTTACAGATGGCCTAGATGGCCTTGCTGCAACTCAAGCCATTACTTCCTTTGCTTTTTTGGGGCTAATTGCATACATAACTCAGGCAGATGTAAACATTACTTTATTC
Source organism: Wolbachia endosymbiont of Spodoptera picta (assembly GCF_018141665.1). NCBI lineage: Bacteria > Pseudomonadati > Pseudomonadota > Alphaproteobacteria > Rickettsiales > Anaplasmataceae > Wolbachia > Wolbachia endosymbiont of Spodoptera picta. The sequence goes on along the minus strand of NZ_CP067976.1, from coordinate 957,325 downwards.
TGCATTGCATTTATAGGAGCTATTTTAAGTTTCTTGTGGTTTAACACACATCCAGCAAAAATATTTATGGGTGATGTTGGAAGCCTATCAATCGGTGCAGCTTTAGGACTCACTAGTGTTCTAATTAAAAAAGAAATGCTTTTTGCCGTTATTGGAATAATCTTTGTAATAGAGACTTTATCTGTGATTATTCAGATATCATATTTTAAATATACAAAATTTAGATATGGAGCAGGAAGAAGAATTTTCCTTATGACACCAATACATCATCACTTTGAAAAGAAAGGGTGGTCAGAAAATACAATAGTTATAAAATTTTGGATAATTTCTATCGTTTGTTCGATTTTTGCTTTAACTTTCTTATTATAGGAACTATGAAATATCCAGATTTCACATTAGAAAATACATTATCAGGAATTATAGCAGGAGTAGATGAAGTTGGAAGAGGTCCGCTTGCCGGTCCAGTGATATCTGCAGCTGTAATATTTACTGATAGAGATACGGTTATTGATGGAATAAACGACTCAAAAAAGCTAACCCCTAAGTGTAGGCAAGTTCTATACGAAAAAATAACGTCTGTTGCAAAATTTGGTATAGGAATGGCAAGTGTAGAGGAAATAGACTCATACAATATCTTGCAAGCAACAAAGCTTTCAATGAAACGTGCGCTGGTAAATTTAGATTTAGAACTAGATTATGTGTTAGTTGATGGTAACCAACCACTTGAAGTGAAATGGCAAACAAAGTCTGTAGTGAATGGTGATAGTTTAAGTATATCAATTGCAGCCGCTTCAATCGTTGCAAAAGTTACAAGAGATCGACTTATGGAAGAATTGCATAATAAACATCCTCAATATAATTGGTATAAAAATAAAGGATATGGAACAAAAGAACACCTCAGCGCTATTGGCCTTCATGGAATTACGAAGCACCATAGAAAGAATTTTGCACCTATAAGAATACTATAGCCTTTAATCACTTACCTTTTTTGAAAGGTATGTTTTCATTAAACAGGCAGACTGTACTTGATCCGTTTCTTAAGGTAAATACCGAGTTTACTCTTTCAATTATCAGATAGTCATCAACTGTACGAAAATTTATCAAGGACTCATATCCTGCAGAATCAACCATAAAAACTGCCGGGAAATCAGAGTTTATTTTATTAAATTGTAGATATGTAAATTTTCCGTCATCAAAAACCTTAATTGGTATTATTGATTGACTGCCTTTAACGTGCGATATGGAATAGTTAAAATTCAAGCCTTTCTTTATAACCTCAATATCACTTATATCAGGGATAGTGGTATAACTAGCTTGCTCTAGAATATCACCGTTACTCGTTGAATAAATTTCATCACTGTTGAACAGTGGATAAAGAAACCTTACTTCATATGCTAACCTTGGATCATCTAGCCCGTTTGCTTCTTCAGCATGAAATTCGAAATAATAAACTCTTTTATTGGTAATTATAGTTGCATTAGTATCGGCAATATCATCTATAGGCTTAATAAATAATCTATTACCTTGAGGAAGGAGTTGCCAACCGGTTGCATCACCCATTGAAAGACTCTCTATTACCTCCCCTGGCTCAAACAATATGCTGGATTGATAACCATAAAAGCCCGTGTACTTATGTATAGCCTGTGGATTATAATTCATTACCTTTATGTGATTATCACCAGCTATTGGTCTTGGTTCCTGTTTTGCAAGTGCATAACCACTACAAAAAAATAATAGTGCAACAAAGAGTACCCTAATCATAGTATCAAAATAAACTGATCTTTATTTTATCATTGATAGACATGTACTGCAACTATCAAACTATCCCAGTAGTAAGCGACAGAAAATGCAAGCTTCATAATAATTCATTACTGCAGGAAAAAATTCTTTAAACATTATTTTCATATATGTTAAAATGAGTTGTGAGGTAAATTAGGGAGTGTTAAATAAACCATACGCGTCAAGTTAAGGAAAAGTGGTATAAGGAAGAAAGGAAACGAAAAAAAACTATTTTATATATTAAGTAATAAAGTTATTAATTTATAGATTATTCTAGATAAGAACTCCCTAAAAAAATAAATGTAACAAATAAAATGCCCATCTCAAATGTTGCTATATTTCACGATATTTCCTTAACTTGACGCGTATGGTTTATTTAACACTTCCTGCAAATTAACTACAGATTTTATGTCTAAGTTACTCCACAAAATTTTTCCTTTCCTTATCCAAGATTCAAATTTATAGTATCGATTCCTTTTTATGAAATATGAAGCCATCTCAAGTTATAGTTAAGCCTATATTCAGTGAATTACTTTCACAAGTGCAATTGATTTTAGTGTTATACTGTTCTAACAGTAAAGAAGTCATATAGATAATAATGTCTTTTGTATCCAAACGAATATCATTTTTTTTTGTTAATTTGCTCACTAATAATGTACTTATTGATTTATGTTCATTTACTACTTTTATAGTGAGTAGTGTTTTATCTTCTGTTTTAGTCAGTAAAATAGACACTAATTCAATTTGTGCCACTGCACTGATTATAGTTATCACCATATTGGAAATTATCTTATTTATTTTTTCAATTAAGTTTTCTGTAGGACATTCACTTACTCTCCACTGAAGCTTTACTTTTTTTTTAATAAATAATTTTCTATATTGGATTTAGTCTTAACAAAGCTGCAATTATCTGATGAATGAGAATACGCTTGCTTCATAACTTTGTATTTATATATTAAATCATCGGAGCTTTCTTTAAGCAATGACAATGCTTCGTTTTGCATATTAGGGTTGTTTTCTTCAAGCTCTTCCAATCCACCCACTATTCCTTGCATAGAACTAGCAAAATCATGAAGAATTCGTCCTGATAGGCATTCTGTTATTAACATTATGTTTTTATTCATTGGATAAAAGTATAAATGATTTAAGTTAACCCTATATTGGTAGGCACGTAGTAGTCAATTTAAGAGAAAGTTTCGTTGCGCTTTTTGTGTCACAGCATTAATGTAGTATTAATAATTATAAGATTTATGAAGGCGTTATGAATACTTATGCTAAATCTGGAATAGACCTTAAACTATATAACGAACTAATAAAAAAAGTTAAACCTATTATTGAAAAGACTAAAGGAGAAGAAGTAATTAGTGAAGTAGGATCATTTTCCGCATTGTTTGACTTTTCTTCGCTGAGTAAGAAATACGACCATCCAGTACTTGTTTCCTCAACTGATGGAGTGGGCACAAAACTATTAATAGCTCAAGAGGTGAATAAGCATGATACTATAGGTATAGACTTAGTTGCAATGTGTGTAAATGATTTACTTGCACAAGGAGCAACACCTTTATTTTTCCTTGATTACTTTGCAACAGGCGTTTTAAACAAAAACGTTTTATTGTCTGTAATCCAGGGCATTGCAGAAGGGTGCAAGGAATCTAAAATAGCATTAGTTGGTGGAGAAACTGCAGAAATGCCTGGAATGTATGGTAACAATCACTATGACCTTGCAGGGTTTGTGGTTGGTGTTGTTGATCGAAAGCAAATTCTTCCAAACTGTAGTATAATGAAAGCAGGTGACTGTGTAGTTGGTTTAGAATCAAATGGAATTCACTCAAATGGATTTTCTTTGGTGCGCCATATTTTTAAAAGCTTAGGTATAAATTATAATGATATATCTCCATGGAATAATAAATCTTGGGGTGAAATATTACTTAAGCCAACAAAGATATATGTTGATTCTTTGTTGCCTATTATGCTAAAGGTAAAAGGCATTGCGCATATAACAGGTGGCGGGTTAATAGACAATATTCCAAGAATTCTCTCAGGAAATTTATTTGTAGACATAAATATTAATTCTTGGAAATGGCCAGATATATTTTTATGGCTGAAAGAAGAAGGCAAAATAGAAAAGAGAGAAATGTTAAAAACATTTAATTGCGGCATAGGTATAGTACTGATTGTAGATCCCGAGAATATGAAGGATGTGGAAAGTCATTTCCAAAAGCGTGGAGAAAAAATTGAGATTATTGGAAAACTTGATGAGGCATGTAACCCTCCACTTGATAGAGTAGTATTTAGTTAGTCTAACTTTACTGACAGTCTTTTTGCAACTTCTGAGTATGCTTCCTTTAAGTTTCCTAGATTTAAACGGAAAACATCTTTGTCTAGCTTTTTATGCGTATTTTTATCCCATAGCCTACAATTATCAGGGCTGATTTCATCGGCTAAAATGATTTTAGTGCTGTTGTTTATCAATTTACCAAATTCTAACTTGAGATCAACTAAATATATATTTGCATTTGAAAATAGGTCGACTAAGATTTTGTTGATCTTTAAAGTTGTAGTTTTAACTTCTTCCATTTCTTTATGGGATAACCAACCAAAATATAGTATGTGATTTTCATTCACCATTGGGTCGGCTAGGTCATCATTTTTGTAAAAAAACTCGATTATAGGAGATGTAAGTGTCTCACCTTCTTTGATATTAAAACGTTTGCAAAAGCTGCCAGCTGCAATGTTTCTAACCACTATCTCAAGAGGTATTATCTTGAGTTTTTTGACTAGCTGTTCTCTTTCGTTTAGAGTGTTTATAAAGTGCGTGCTAATTCCTGCTTCTTCAAGCTTTTCCATGATAAAAGCACTAACATGATTATTAATTATTCCTTTGCCCTCAATAATTTCATATTTTTCCTTGTTGAACGCTGTAACATCATCTTTAAAGTGCTGTATGACATTTAACGAGTCTTCAGTTGCTATAATGGATTTTGCTTTACCTTCGTAAATGATTTTATTCGGTAACATGATTAATTTAGCTGTATACTATAAGATAATATCAAATTGCTGCTTAGTTTACTACAAATTTGCTAATGACGTTTAGTGTTACAGTGTTAACCATATTTCCAGAAATGTTCCCCGGGTTTTTGAACTATTCTCTTGCCGGAAAAGCGTTAGAAAAAAAAATATGGAACCTTGAAGTAATAAATATTCGTTCTTTTGCAAAAGATAAACATTCAACTGTGGATGATGTTCCATATGGAGGTGGAGCAGGGATGGTTATGCGCCCAGATGTGATTGGTAATGCAGTTGATAATGTGCTTTCTGCTCATAAAAATACTAGATTTATTTATATGACTCCATCTGGTACAAAATTTAATCAGAGCATTGCAAAGGAGCTAACAGAAATTCCTCATGTAACAATATTGTGTGGTCGATTTGAAGGTGTTGACCAAAGAGTAATTGATGTGTATACTCCTTATGAGTTAAGTATTGGAGATTATATACTTTCGGGAGGTGAGCCAGCTGCAATGGTGGTTCTTGATGCATGTATTAGGCTTCTTCCAGGTGTAGTAAATAATTTCGATAGCGTTGCTGAAGAAAGTTTTAGTTATAGTGGTGGTATGCTTGAATATCCTCAATATACTAGGCCTGAGCAGTGGAGTAGGTACAAAGTTCCTGAGGTTCTGTTGTCTGGCAATCACAGAAAAATAAGTGATTGGAGAAGGGAACAGTCATATGTTAGAACAAAGGAACGTCGACCTGAATTGTTGAATGGAGATGATAAATGACAAACTTACTTGAAAAATTTAACGAACAACAAATACAAAGATTAGCCAAAGAGATGCCAGCTTTTTGTCCTGGCGATGATTTGAAGGTCACTTTTAAGGTAGTTGATAGTACGGGTGAGCGTATACAGATATTTGAGGGCGTATGTATATCAAAAAGAAATCGTGGATTACACTCTTCTTTTTCAGTTAGAAAAGTAAGTCATGGAGAAAGTATAGTATCACAATTTTTTGTTTACTCTCCTGCATTAATTTCAGTACAAGTGATAAGAAAGGGAAAGGTCCGTAGAGCAAAATTATATTATCTGTGCAAGCTATTTGGAAAAGCTGCAAGGATCAAAGAACGTACTACTTATGTTAAAAAAAAATCTAAGTAGATACAATAGGGAGTGATGTCAATTGTATCATCTCAAAACTCTCTCTTATTATCCCAGTGTGTGACGCACAACTGTACGTTTGCCTCCCGCTGTGGTGTCATCCCAATGTTTGACACTGGGATCCAGATTCTCCTTTTGGTTTGTGCTTTCATGAGAAATATAAAAATTATTTGCAGGCAAAGCCTGCTAGATCTCAGTGTCAAGCACTGGAAAAAGGGGAAAGTTTTTTCAAATCCTCATATAAAGAAAAGTAAATGAGTATAAAGAAAAACTTCCTTAAGTTACTTCAATCTAAGCGCGTACATGCTCGTGTAAAAAGAAAAAATAAAAAGAACAGCATTTTATGCTTTTGCTCTTTTACATCACTGATTGTCTCAGTTGGGTGTCCTATATGTATATTACTAAGTATATTAGTTAACTCTTATAGTGCTTTAACAGTAACGAAAATTTTATTGCCAGTTGAAATAAATGCTGATCTTACTTTAACAAATAATCCTAGTGATTTGCGGTATAAGTCCATTGGCTTACTCAACGATTCTTTACGTAAGGTGTTTAAAGAAACTGATTTTAAAGACAGTGACGAAATTTTAAGTCGTAATTCTTACAAAGAACTAGAGAAATTTTTTCGTAAGAAAGTGAAAGATAGTGGTGAATATGAGATCTGGTTTACCGCATCGAGTGTGATCAATTCACTATATAAAAATAAATGTTTGAATGATCATTATGCTAAATTACTTGATTGGTTAAAAGAGAAGGGAAGAGTAAGAAAATTTTTTAATAAGTCTCTGTTTCTTAAGTCTGATTCTCGTGAGCCTGAGAATGCAGGGATTTTAGGGGCATTTATCGGTTCATTAATGACAATTATAGTATGTTTAGCGTTGGCATTGCCAATAGGAATTATGTCAGGTATCTGTCTTTATGAATTTATGCCTAGAAATAGGCTAATAACCAGTATTGTAGAAATTAGCATGAATAACCTTGCTGCAGTGCCTTCGATAATATTTGGTGTGGTAGGACTGACTCTCTACTTGGGCATATTTGGTTTACCCCGTTCTTCACCGCTTGTTGGCGGGATGACTCTTTCATTTATGATGCTGCCTAATATTATTATTGCAACAAAAAATGCCTTTACAAACGTTCCTATTACAATAAAAGATGCAGCGTTTGCGCTAGGTGCACCTCACATCAAGGTGATATTGGATCACTCTTTACCGATTGCGTTGCCACGGATAATACATGGTGCAGTGCTTGCAATTGCAAGGATTTTAGGCGAATCCTCCCCTTTACTTATGATAGGCATGGTAGCATTTATTGCTGATACACCTACATCCTTCTTCGATCCGGCAACTGTTTTACCTGTACAAATATACATATGGTCAAGTAGTCCTGAAATTGCATTTATTGAGCTTGCTGCCATTGCAATTATAGCTTTATTGTTAATGCTATTTGCTTTGAATTTAATAGCAAATTTTGTAAAAAGAAAGTTCGAGTTTTTTGATTCATGAAAATTACAATCCTATCTGGTTATGGCTTAAATTGCGAAAAAGAAACTGCATTTGCATTTATGGAATGCAGCAGAAAGCTTGGTATTAATAATATTGAAGTAAAAATCGTTCACATTAATGATATTATAGATAATCCAAGTGAACTGAAATTAAGTAATATACTTGCAATTCCAGGAGGTTTTTCCTATGGTGATGATACTGGCGCTGGTAATGCATTTGCTTTGCGTATAAAAAACAACTTGTTAGACGAATTTCAAAATTTCTTATCTCAGGATAAGCTTATTATAGGGATATGTAATGGTTGCCAGATATTAGTAAAATTAGTTCCAGAATTCTCTAATCTAGCTTTAACCTCTAATGATATAGGTAATTACCAATGTCGTTGGATTAGAGTGAGAGTTAATCCGCAGAGTAGTTCTGTTTGGCTACGGGGCCTGAGTGAGCTATATCTTCCTGTTGCTCATGGAGAAGGCAGGTTTTTTATGGATCAAGATATTTTAAATCAATTGATTGAAAATAATTCCGTTGCACTGCGTTACGTTGATGAAAATGGTGACTATGCAAATTTACAATTTCCTTACAATCCAAACGGATCTATATACGACCTGGCAGCTTTGTCAGACAAAAGTGGTAGAGTTTTAGCTTTAATGCCTCACCCAGAGAGAGGAATATTTTTTACTCAGCAGGATAACTGGCCTCTTGAAAAAGAAAAATGTAAACGTTCAGGAGTGGCTATGCCAAAATATGGTAATGGAATGCTCATATTTGAGAATGCACTAAAATATTTTGCGTAAGTATTACAATACGTTACATACAACAAGTTTTTAAGCCATAAAAAGTTACTTGATCAGGTCCTGTTATGACAATAAATCCTTATCTTTGATCTGCAGAGTAGCTTTCTCTAACGTTAGGGATATAATTGCTCCACTTTCCAAGTGCTTTTCTCAACAAGAGTATATCTAAATCTAGTGTGTCTCCTATATTCACCTTCTTGCCAAAATTCAATTACCTTTGGGATTACGCAAAATCCCACCCAAAAGTCAGGACGAGAAACTTGTGTATTGTGAAATTCTTTCTCTTTCAATTCTATAGCCTGCTCAAAATCTTGCCAATTTTTCAGAACTCTTGATTGTTTTGAGCACCACGCGCTAATTTGACTATCACGTGCTCGAGAAGAGAAATATTCGTCAGCCTTTTTGCCGCTTAGAAGCATAACTTCTCCTTCAATTCGTACTTGTCTAGAAAATTCTGTCCAATGAAATACGAGTGCAGCTTTGGGGTTCTCAGTCAATTCTTTTCCTTTTCTACTGTTTACGTTAGTAAAGAACACAAAACCTTCTTTACTATATTCCTTTAGTAATACCACTCTTGCAGATGGAATGCAGTCTTTGCTACACGTTGCTAGCGTCATTGCAGTTGGCTCTTTACACGGAGAATTAAGTACTTCTTGATACCACTTTGAAAACAAATCAAAAGGATCTTTTTCAGGTGAGAGTGTCATATGCAAAAATAAAATTTAATTCTGACATGCATTGCAAAAATAAGTGCTACGACCATTTTGTCGTATAAGTGTTATGATATTGTTGCAGATTCTGCAAGGTTTTTGCACTTTACCATATACGTAAAAGTTATTTTGAAAGTATCCAGCAGATCCAGATGGTTGTGCATAATCTTTCAGTGTTGAACCACCAGCAGCAATTGCATCACTCAGAGTATTTTTTATTTCGATAGCAAGTTTTTCGCACTCTATATATGTTAAATCTTGTGCTAGCCTAAGTGGTGATATGCGAGCTCTAAATAAGCTCTCAGAAGCATATATGTTACCTACGCCAACTATTAGCTTATTATTCATTAATACTGATTTGATATTTGCTTTTCTGTTCTTTAGCAACTTCTGTAAATAATGTCCGTCAAATTCATCTGTGAGGGGTTCTATTCCTAGGTTATTAAAAAAATTTAGTTCTTGCTCTCTGTTTAAAACAATCACTAATCCAAACCTTCTTGGGTCATTAAAGATTAGTGAAGTGTTGTCAGAAAATAAGAATATCACATGATCATGTTTGTTCTGTGCTTGATTGTCTTCAGCATATATAAGCTTTCCGCTCATGCCAAGGTGTATGATTACAGCCATACTAGCATCTATATTCGAGATTATATATTTACCTCTACGCTTGATATCATTTATAACTTTGCCCTTTAGCAAATCATCAATATTCTTCGTTATTGGTACACGCAAATTACAATTATTGACTGTCACATTGCTTATTTTCTTATTTTTGATTTTATCAAATAAGAAGTTAGAGATTACTTCCACTTCTGGGAGTTCTGGCATCTTGTCTACTCTGCTGCTGTTTTTTTCTTTTTAGAATATTTTGCTTTAAAGCTTTTGCCAATCTTTTTCTCTCTTCTTCTTTTTCCTTATTTTTTTTCATGTTATTCATTATCATAATACGTGAACTTGCCGTTGTAGCTCAGGTGGTAGAGTACGTCATTGGTAATGACGAGGTCCCAAGTTCGAATCTTGGTAACGGCAGTTTAGAGGACGATATTCATAAAGTCAATCCTCTAGATGCTAATTAGATTATAGAAAAACATCTAGTAAATACCTTTTATACACTACCATTAAGCTGCTTTTTCAGTATTACTATTCAATAATACCTGCCGTAATTTTTCTTTAGAAAATCCATGCATTAAAAGAAATTGTATAATCCTTTGCCAAAAATCCCTCACAATATACTGAAGGATTATTAAAACTTACGTTGGCAGGGTTAAACCTGTTACCATAACTTCCCCCACCACAAATATTTTCATAACAACACTGCTTACAATCGTCAGGCCTGTTTTCCATATCACTCAAAAAGTTATTAAAAAATTTATCTGATAAGAACTTAGCCCAACTAGTATTGCTTATGTTATATTCAACAAACTTATGAGGGACACATGTTCTCAAATCATCTAGTGGGCCGAGATTACCATTATTGGAAACACATATTAACGGTAATACAAAAGGGCTTCTCTTGCCAAATCCCTCAACTCTTGAATAATTACCGTAAAATAGCTCTAATGAAAAGTTATATAGAAATTTCTCTATCCTTTTTATGATAGTTCTCAGTCAGGTCTTCTTTTATCTTATCTGCCCAGCATATATTACCATGCCCTCCACCATCTCTATCAAACTGACAATGGCTACTGTGATTATTTCTACCATGAAAATTATCTGAAAGCTTCTCTATTCTTTTAAGTATAATACTACTACTAACTTGACCAATATTAACGCTAAGACGCTCTAATAATAAATCCACTTGTTTTTCTTTGTCATTTACCATAATTACTTTGCTTTAAAATAGCAAAGTTTAGGTTTACTATAGCTTTTGTCAAGAGTTTATTTGAGCTATTTATATATTGGAATGCTACTCGTCATTTTATTTGCTTTCAAATGTATAACTTTCGGTATCTTGTTTTCAAGGACTTTTAACTTAATATTACCACTATTAAGATCAATACTATAGCATTTTAGTTCTTGACCATCCTTGAGTCTCATATTATGGCAATCACTACCTAATTTAACCCCACGTATCTTTTGTAGCTCTAGACTTCTGGTTAAGTTAAAGCATATATCACTATACTTATCAGTATCTTGGAAAGTTAAATTTTTATTCAGTAATCTACTGGGTAATAAACTGAGAAGTATGCTAGAATCTCCTATAGAGGCTATGATATCTTTTATAAAGGACTCTGATAAGTAATGTTTTAAATGACTTGCAAATAAGTCAACATTAAAATTAACTTGCTTTGAAGTCGCTTCATTTATTATTCTATTTATAACATTTAATAAGTTATATTCTCCATTACTAATCTCATTTAATTTCTCATCAATTATCATTGCAAGAATAAAACCTCTGTTATAGCTCAACATGCTTATGTTTTTATCAAGTAAATGTTTTTTGCCTACCTTTTCAAAATTAATATCAAGTACTAAGGAGTTAAAATATTTTTTTTAAAATAGTATTAATTATTTCTAAATATTCATCTTTATTAATAAGTTTCGTGTCAAGTAAGGTTTTCACTCCATAAAATTCCGTAAATCCTTCAAAAAACCACTTATATTTTATTTCATTTTTCTTATCGTTATCTTGCTCTATTATATGTCCTATATATCTGTGAATTAATTCATGTGATATCACTCTAGTATAATCTTTGATATTTTTTTTTAAGCTTCCCTCAATAATTACATAGTCCTTTCCTGCAGCACCTGTAGTTCTACTAAGATTGGGATTATCAACAAGTACTATATTATACGGCTTACTTTCTAGTATGAATAAGTTATCTTGAGCTAAGATAATTTTATTAATAATATTTACAAGACTGATACTATTATGAGCATTGGTATAAAGCTTATTTCTTTTATCAAGATCAAAACTTCTAAAATTGTCAGTTCTAATAATTTTTTCTATATTATCAAAAGGTTTTCTAAAAGGTAAAAAATCAGGTAAGTTTTTTAAATGTGATGAAGAGTTATCTAAAGCAATAGCAGAATGCATATACTGAACGTATATAAGGAAAAAACAAATAATATAATTTAATAGACTGTGTACATTTTTAAGCTTAATGTTTGCCATAAATAAAACAGGACATTGAAGAAGTGTAAGTAATTACGATTAAGCAAATATAATTTATTGCTAAGTAGGTGATAAGGATAATTTTAATTATCTCTTTAAAACTTTACTCTTCCCATATTATTGAACACCTTATAATAAAGACTGAGAAGAAAGTTATAAAGGATTCCATATTCTTATCATCATAGCGCTGTTACTATAGTAATAACACTAAGAATAACTATAAGTTTCTTTGAATGATAGTTGAATTTTGATTGAAATTTTGAGGCTATAAAAACCGCAGGTACCAGTTGGTTTTTATTAGCTAAAGTAAAGGTCAAGTATCTGGAATTCTGAACATAAAATCCCCCTATGAAAAAAAGATTAGAAAAAAATGCAGTGCACATACGACAGAAATTAAGTATGTGTGTATGCACCCACATACGCTGAAGAGGATACGCTACATTTTTGTATGAGTTCGATTGTTTAATAAAAAAAGTCTGCAGACAAAGATAAATTTTTGAGCTCTAAAAATATCTCTAATTGTAATTATAATCAGATTTAAAACACGCGGAAGTAAATTTTAGCTAAGGTAAGAATATATTGTAGAAAAAAGAACCCAAAAGTTAGCGTTATTGGTAATCCAAGCGCTAGTCTTGGTGTAACGGCACTGTAGACCTTACAATAAAGACTGAGAGGAAAGTTACAAAGGAAGATTATCATGCTTCTTCCATATTCTTTCTACTTTCTTGTTTTTAAGTAGCTCTAATGCTTTGTGAAAGTGATGCCTTGTTTTACTTGGCACTATAATGTCATCAATGTATCCATGTGATGCAGCAAAAAATGGATTAGCAAATTTCTCTTTATATTCTTTGATTAACGTTTGCTGGTCTTTTTCATGCCTAAATATAATTTCAACTGCACTTTCAGGGCCCATTACAGCTATCTCAGCGGTTGGCCAAGCATAATTTATATCACCTTTTAAATGCTTTGAGTTCATAACAATATATGCACCACCATACGCTTTTCTAGTGATAAGGCTAATTTTCGGCACGGTCGCTTCAGCGTAAGCGTAAAGCAGTTTCGCTCCGTGTTGTATTATATTATTGTATTCTTGATTCGTGCCAGGTAAAAACCCTGGAACATCAATAAGTGTGATGATGGGAATGTTAAATGCGTCACAAAATCTTACAAACCTTGCAGCTTTTCTTGAAGAGTCAATATCCAAGCATCCTGCAAGGTGCATAGGTTGATTTGCAACAACACCAATAGTATTTCCTCCAATTCTGCCAAAGCCAATTATGATGTTACGAGCAAAATCGGGTTTTAGTTCAAAAAATTTCCTTTCATCACACACCTTTTCAATGAGTTCATACATATCATAAGGAGTATTAGGATTACTAGGAACTAGAGTGTTCAAAGATTCATCAACATCATCAATTAAGTCGCAGATCGGTACAGTTTTTGGCAACTCTTGATTATTTGCTGGCAAAAAGGTGAAGAATTTTCGCATTTCTAGTAGCATTTCAACTTCATTATTGAATGCAAAATCTGTTACTCCTGTTTTGCTCGTATGAATTTTTGCTCCACCGAGATCTTCGTGGCTTACGTTTTCGTATGTAACCTTTTTTACTACATCTGGTCCGGTTATAAACATGTATGAGCTATTTTTTACCATGAAAATAAAATCGGTTAGCGCTGGAGAGTAAACTGCACCGCCAGCACATGGGCCCATGATTAGAGAGATTTGTGGTATAACGCCTGATGCATTTACATTCCTTTGAAAAATTTCTCCGTAACCAGCAAGGGAATTTACTCCTTCTTGGATTCTGGCTCCACCAGAATCGTTTAGTCCGATAATTGGAATCCTGGCATTAATTGCCATATCCATAATTTTGCATATTTTTTTTGCATGTGATGCACCAAGTGATCCACCAAAGACAGTGAAATCCTGAGAATAAACAAAAACTTTTCTGCCATAAATAGTACCATGGCCAATTACAACTCCATCACCTAAAAAATCAGCATTTTGCATGCCAAAATCAGTTGCGTGATGCTTCACAAACTTATCATACTCTTGAAATGAATTTTCATCGAGCAATATACTCAACCTTTCTCTAGCGGTTAGCTTTCCTTTTTCATGTTGCTTGTTAACTCTATCAGGACCTCCTCCTTTTTCGGCTTCTAATGTTTTGATCTTTAGAGTTTCTAGTATTTCAGAGTCTTGCATGTAGTAAAATAACTTTCAAATTGGTTGTAAACTTTATTGAGCTTACAAATCCTATTGATTATACACATACACCGTTGCTGCATGCAACGGTGTATGTGTACGATAATTAATGCGCTAGCAATTTCTATTTAATATTCTGAGAATGCTGAGACTCACTAACATTCTGTACACTTGCACTTGTTACACCTGTTGATGGATTAATTGTTATAACTTCTCTTTCAATTCCTTGTAAGTTTGAAGCCAATGAGACCAATTTTGCTAGAGTCATGTCATTATATTTATCCATCTTCTTATTCTCATAATAGCCAATTTTTATTTTTACAGCTTTGTTTTCCTCGAAGTCCTCAGGACTTATATTATCACTTAAATCAGTACAAAATACGTTACCATTTTCACTAATATTTAAAGCAATACTGCAATCTCTATCACCCACTTTCCAGTTAAATTTAATTATACAAGACTCATTTAGTATTTGATAAAGCCTTACACCATCATCACTTTGTGAAACACGCACCAACCTTTTATCTTCTGGAGATACCAATGTAAAAGCTCCAATTTTTGGATTACTATCCTTTAAGGCTTTACCAGAAAATGAGTTATCAAATTTTAACTCACCTCTGCCTTCTTTTAACGATACCCATGCAGTAAATGATTTATCTTCTTTTCCTCTCAACCTCACATCTATAGAATCATTACCTGTATATTCAGCAATTCCTTTTCGAATTACACTCAGAAATTTCTTAGTTTCTTCATCATTGTCACTCAAAAAAAGCTCCTTATTTGCATGTGACCGGGATGGATCATTGAGATTCTCCAATGCTTTAGCTAAAATTATATAGTTATATATACGTGTCCTGTTGTTATAAGGTGTCCCTAATTTATAAATTTGAGGAGTTAATTGAGCAACTTGATCGAAATTCATTATTAAAGTTTCATTTGCATTATGCATAGCGCCTCCAATTCTACATAATAAACTTAAGATAAAATATCCTAATTTTAGGATAGGTATATAATCTATCAAGTCAATAGTTAAACTAAAAAATTTTGATTATAATTTACTATGTATAAAATACGCTCTTAAACTATGCTGAAAATAGTCATAATAGGCCTTCCAAATGCAGGCAAGTCAACTCTATTTAATAGGCTAGTAAGAAGAAAAGCAGCGGTAGTTAGTGACATTCCAGGAGTAACGAGAGATAGGCGTGAAGGAATTGGAAGAATTAGTGATTTAGAGTTTAAAGTTATAGATACAGGAGGATGGAATGACCAAACCAGTTTTTCACTACAAGTTATTGAACAAATAGAGTTTTCTTTATTAAGCGCAGATGTAATTTTTTTTCTTGTTGATGCAAAAGTGCAAAATGAGCAGAACAAAGAGTTTGCAAAGTGGCTGAAGAGAAAAACGAACAAACCTGTAATACTAATAGCAAACAAATGCGAAAGTCATAAATCGGAAAATGTTGATCATTTGCAGTTCTTCAACTTCATAGGTCCGGTGTACATCTCAGCCGAACATAATCTTGGTATGATTGATCTTTATGATGTATTAGCTGGTGTTATTGAAGATTTTAACAAAAAAACTGAGCTGCCTGAAAGTGAGTCCATTAGACTGAGGATTGCAATCATCGGTCGCCCAAACGTTGGAAAATCAACTTTTTTAAACAGTTTACTTGCAGAAAATAGACTAATAGTAAGCTCAAAACCTGGTACCACGCGTGACTCTGTGGATATTTCATACGACCATAATGGGAAATTAATCACTCTCATCGATACTGCGGGAATCCGCAGAAAGGCAAATGTTGTTGATAACTTAGAATCAAGATTTGTTGAAAAAAGTATAGAGTCAATAAAGCGCTCTCATGTAGTGATTTTAATGCTAGATTCCTTGCTTGGCGTTGAGCAGCAGGATTTATCAATTGCTGAAGCTGCAATTAAAGGGGGGAAGGGAATTATCATCGTTTTAAATAAGTGGGATTTAATAGGTAAGGATGACAGAAGTAAGTTAATAAAATTTGTCAAACAACAGGAAGTGACTCGGTTATTTTTGGAAGTGCCAACTGTAACAATTTCTGCATTGAAAGGTATGCGCTGTGGTGATGTGATAGATAAGTGTCTTGAAGTGAGTGAATCCTTAAACAAGAAGATCAGCACTGCAAAACTGAATAATTGGCTAATAGATGCTGTGGAAAAACATTCTCACCCACTTATAAAAGGTAGAGCAATTAAAATGAAGTATATTGTTCAAATTGGCACCAAACCTCCAGCTTTTTCTTTGGTATGCAACGTCCCGGAAAGTGTTGATGAGAGTTATAAACGTTATTTGACTAATGGTCTTAGAAAAAACTTCTTTGTTGAAGGCGTACCAGTCAGATTACTTTTGAAAAAGAACAAAAATCCCTATGTAAAGTAGGTAATCTTATTTAAGTAATATTTTTAATAAATAAATAATATTACTTAAATAAGTAGTTGATAAATTAATATTATATAGCAAAGTATTAACTTATTTAGTACTTTTGCTATGAATTATAAAGGACAAGATTTAAGGCCTGGATCTCCACATACTTTCACGGTTGATACACCCTTAGTGTTTCAGTGGCTTCCCCGAAAATATGGATATCTAATCCCAGAAAAATACGTGGAGAGATTGAGCGAATGGGCAAAGAGGGAAAGTACACGTGTAGTGAAATTAGTAATAAATGGATCTGGTTTTACTCCTATGCAACGTAAAGAGTTGGAGAATAAAATATCAAACAGAAAATTTAACACAAACAAAAATATAGAACTTATAGATTTTAATGAGCTGGATTTAGGGGAATATGAGTTTAGCTTTCATTTACAAAAAATGTGGCAAATTGAAAAATCTAAATGTCCTTTATACAAGGTGTCTCAATATTTTAGAGATCTATACTCTATTCCAGAAGATGAAAGATTATCTTTTGGTGTTGAGATAGACAGCATGCGTATATTTATGTTGTTGGCACTGAAGTCTCCTATGATTTATTTTGATTTTGATATCTTACCTACAGAAGACAAGAAAATTGGTGAGATTCATGCTAAACAGGGCTTTCTACTTGCTGAAAATGAAGGAACAGGCCACAGCTACAGCGGTATGATAGATATTGAGAACGCTATCATTGCTGTAAGTGATGCTGGTAGAATAAAGATTACGGAAATTTATAATGAAGTTAAGAGAAGATTTAAAACATATTATCCTATGCTTAGATCAGCACCATCTTATGTTTACACAATTACAGATGTTATAATATGTCACAGTCTTTCTAATGAATACTCATTTGACAAAAAATCAGTTATAGAAGAAATATTCGGCTTCAAAACCAATGGAGGAGAAGTTGATATTCAATATGACAATAGCTGGACGAAAAACAAGGATGAATTGTATACCAAAGAAGAAATTGCAAAAATAGATAGTGATACTAGAGTTGCAACTGATATGAAAGGGCTGATTACTGAACCAATTGTAAGTTGAAAATGTGATATAAAAGAGGATAAGATAGCCCTACTCACTATAGGAATAGGACTATCATGGGCGTGTGCGACCGGAAGAATATTGGTACTACAACCGTTTAAATCAAGGTACACTAGCCCATCTCTCGATACGTTTGAATAGTTGCTTGGGACATATATATGCACCCGTTTACAATCTTAAATTAACTAAAACTATCGAGGTTTGTTATGGTTACATCTTATCAAAATTTTATTGGCATTGATATCGGAAAATTTAAAAATGTCGTTGCAATTCACAAACAGAAGAACGCTGTCAAATTTGACAATGATTCTGATGTTTGGCAACAATTATTTCAAAAGTTTTCAGATATTCTACCTAATTCTTTAGTAACTTTGGAAAACACAGGAAAATATGAGCTTGGTTTGTCACATTTTCTTATTGACAAGAATATTGCAGTACATCGAGCTAATACTCGTAAAGTAAAAAGCTTTATCTTGTCTCACGGAACTGTAGCAAAGTCTGATAAATCAGATGCGAGGGCTCTTGCTCAATATGGATTTGAACGCCATAGAACTCTCTCTCTATTTGTACCTACAATCAAAAGAACAATCAACCCTGGTTGCACTTTGTCAACGTCGTGATGACATTACGCAAATGAGAGCTCAGGAAAAGTGTAGACTGGAAGCTCCTGAAAATGACCATATAAAGGAAAGTTGCCAGAAGACCATTGAATTTTTCAATAATCAAATAAACGAACTCAATGACACTATACAAAAAATTATTGATGAAAGCCATGAGCTACAACAACGTCAAAAAATCCTTAAAACAGTTCCTGGAATAGGCAAAAAGTTATCACAAGATTTTTTGTGTTTAATGCCAGAGCTTGGCTACTTAAGTAGAAAAGAAGTAGCAAGTCTTGCCGGAGTAGCACCTCATCCTAGGGAAAGTGGTAAAACTGTTGGTTACCGAAGGATTATAGGAGGTAGAAGTAATGTTCGTTCAAAGCTCTTTACATCTGCCATGTCTGCTGCAAGGTCCAAATCTGCACTTGGCACCTTTTATTCTAAGCTTGTTGAAAGTGGTAAGAAGAAGATGGTAGCTATAACAGCTCTAATGCGTAAAATTATAGTAATTGCTAATGCAAGGCTTAAAGAGGCAATTAATTTGAATGTTTAAAATTTACATAGCAGTAATTGAAATGAATATTGTGCGTCCACACAAACTTAAAGTGCTTGTTCACATATTCATTGGCTTAAGCAGGCAATAGCTGTTTGACATAAAATTCTATTCCTATGACGAATGGATTTTTATTACCTACATGATTGGATCAAGTTGCAAAATTACACAATAAAAAATTTTTTAAAAAACATAGTTGATACAACGGCGAACATATGTATAGGGTGTAAAAGTGGTAACATAGTACTTAGTGTTCTATCGTTACATGAAACGTTGTCAAACAAGAGTTGACTCTTCACAGATATTGTAGTAATTCATTAACTATGTCAGATGTAAATAACAGTTCTATAATTTTTCTCTTATCAAGCGCTGTCGCTTTAATTTTTGCATATGTGCTAGACTATTTTTTCAATATGATACCGTGTAAGTTATGTATATACGAGCGAGTAGCTTACTATGTTACAGGTCTACTTGCAGTTGCGTACATGTTCAAAGAAAACAAAATCCTAATCTATGCGATGTTTTGCAGCTATCTCATTGGTGCAATAATATCTTTTTATCATGTAGGTCTTGAACTCCACTTATTTCATGATGTTTTAGGCTGTACAGAGCAAGCAAGTGGTAACGTTAGCATAGAAGAGCTAAGAAATAATCTATTAAACCCTAACTACTCTCCGTCTTGTGACAGACCTCATTATATCTTTGGTGTTTCGTTAGCAACATGGAATCTTATTTATCTTATAGTAGCTCTATTCTTATCAGGTAAAATGTATTGTGGAGAAAGAAATAAGGTACAACAATAATTGGTATAGACGCTGTACTTGTGCGTTACTTGGTGCTGTCCGTAATTTAAAAATTTGGCAAGTCACACCCACTGATTCTTGCACAGCTGTACGAACATTATGGTTCAGCATGTCAGTGCCCTCTTTCTTGTCATCCGAGTAGCTGACACTGGAAGTGTAGCTATCATCCAAATAACCTTTCGTTGTTATTCAAGCAGCCTATTTCTTGTCATCCCAGTGCCCAGATACTGGGATTCAGTTTGTCCATAGTCTCACCAAAAACGTTGTGTTTTAGCATAATTTTGTGCTCAATATGCTTATTTGTAGTAAAGATTTCAGCATCAAGTGCTGGCCTGAAGCTTTAGCTATAAATATTAATAAATTTACTAAGTAAAAAAAAGGCAAAAGAATCCCTATATAGCGAGTTTTAATAATGTAAATTGATAATGTGCTAACAAGCGTGTTTTGGCTGAAGTAGAAAAAATTTAAAAAACATGCAGCCGCTATAATTTTTATGTAATCTGCCAATAAATATCTGAGTTTTGTTGTTAAACCCGCGGAGATTAAAAATAAGGATAAATACTCTTATTTGTATAAGAAGAAAAGTGGGAAGATTTGTCAAGCCGCTTCTATGCACCTGAGCATTGATCATACGGGTTCCATCTGTTATATATAATCTTTTTGAATACGAAGAAAGCTGATGAATGAGTATGATATTACAGTTATAGGCAGCGGTCCTGGTGGTTATATAGCAGCAATTAGAGCGGCACAGTTTGGATTTAAAACTGCAATTGTTGAAAAGGAAGAAAATTTGGGTGGTATATGCTTAAATTGGGGGTGTATACCAACAAAATCGCTACTTAGAGCATCTGAAATTTATAGGTTAATAACAAGATCAGAAGAATTTGGCATAAAAGTAAAGGATGCAAGTTTTAATATACAATCAATAGTGAAATACTCAAGAAACGTTGTTGATAAATTGTCAAGCGGTGTTGCATATTTGATGAAAAAAAATAACATCAAAGTTCATCAAGGCTTTGGTAAACTTGCAGGTAATCGTACTGTAAAAATTCTTAATGACAAAAAGGAGGAGGAAATTTCTTCCAATCATATCATTTTAGCAACAGGTGTTAGAGCGCGAAATCTACCTGGAATAGAGGCGGATGGAGATTTAATATGGAATGCGCAGCACGCTATGACTCCAAAGAAGTTACCAAAATCGCTACTAATCATAGGTTCTGGTGCGATAGGAATAGAATTTGCAAGTTTTTATAGTACTTTGGGGGTTGATGTAACAATTATAGAAGTAAAAGACACTATTTTGCCGCTGGAAGATAAAGACATTTCAAATTTAGTACAAGAGATATTTACAAAACAAGGAATAAAAATATATACGAGCAATAGTGTAAAAACTTTCACTAAAAATAAAGACTCTGTTCAAGTGCAGCTAAGTAGTGGTGATAATAAAGAATTCGATAGAGTAATTGTTGCAGTTGGCGTTCAAGCAAACACTGAAAATATAGGTTTAGAAAATACAAAAATTAAGTTGAGTCCTTCTGGTTTCATTGAAACGAATGAGTGGTATGAAACAAGTGAATCAAGTGTGTATGCAATAGGTGATGTAGCTGGTCCCCCATGTTTAGCGCATAAAGCAAGTCATGAAGCTGTAATCTGTGTTGAGAAAATTGCTGGTAAAAATGCTCATAAGTTAAAAAAAGAGTGCATACCAAATTGCACTTACTCTCATCAGCAAGTAGCAAGCGTTGGCCTTACTGAGGAACAGGCAATAAAAAGTGGATACGATATAAAAGTAGGAAAATTTCACTCCAACTTTAATGGTAAATCTATTGCACTAAGTGAAACTGAAGGTTTAGTGAAAACAATTATAGACAAAAAAACAGGCGAACTTCTTGGAGCTCACATGATAGGAGCGGAAGTAACAGAGTTAATTAGCAATTTCGCTCTTGCAAAGCAACTAGAGGGAACAGACTGCGACATAAAATCTACGATTTTTCCTCATCCAACTATTTCGGAAATTATACACGAATCAGTACTTGCTGCAGATGATGAATCGTTAAATAGTTAAGCTAACGATTCATTGTTTTAGAGCTACAATTATCCTGATTAGGCGATTCAATTCTAATAGATTGATTACCAATATCAGATTTTTCTAACTTTTCTTTTAACCCTTCAGCTGCTTCTTTCACTTCAAGCTTTTTTTCCTGATTAAGATCCTCTGGGCTTTTTCTTTTACTGTCTAAACCTTGTTGTCTATCAATATTTTTATTGAGTTGTTCTTGCTGAGGTAGATCAACAACTGAGTTAAAAAGAGCTTTTGTTATGCTTTTTAATAATCCTATAAAACCTCCGCTTCCGCCTTCTCTTTGCTCTTGAGGCTTGTTTTTCACGTTTTTGCTGTTGCTACTTTCAGGCATTTTTAACTCAACTATCATAAAGCTTAATAAAATTTAACATGCAGATTATTAAAAAATGATTAATAATCTATTATCAAATTGCTATTTACAGATGGATATTATTCTAGCAACAGGCGGTACAGGTGGGCATGTTTTTCCAGCTATAACCTTAGCAAAAGCACTAAAGGTACAAGGGCACAATTGTATATTATTCACTGATCAAAAAACCATCAATATAGAAAGTTATATTTTACCATTGTGCAAGCCAAGTGGCAACAAATTGAAGTTTCTCTTTTTGTTAATGTATAGTTGTGTATTAGCACTGTATCAAACAAGAAAATTAAAACCAAAGCTAATCATTGGTTTTGGTAGCTACGCTTCTTTTCCAACTCTTTTTGCAGCAAAGATTTTTTCTATACCTATAATTTTACATGAACAAAATATAGTTTTAGGGAGAGTAAATAGATTCTTTTTCAAGAGTGCAAAATTAATTGCAACTAGCTTTCCAGAGACTAAGTATGCAGAAGGTAGTAAATGCGTTTTTACAGGAAATTTTGTCGATATAGAAGCACAAGGCTATTCTAGAGCTGAAACAGTTTTAAACGTGTTAATAATAGCAGGCAGTCAGGGTGCAAATTTTTTTGATGATGTAGTGAGCAGCGTAATTTGTGATCTACCTGTTGAAGTAAAAGAGAGGATTAGAGTAACGCAGCAATGTACGAAGAAAAATATAAACAAGGTCAAGAGTCTATACAAAAGTGAAGGAATTGATTGTGAGTTAAGTGAGTTTCTCGATGATATGGAAAATAAACTGGCCAATGCTCATTTGGTAATTAGCAGAGCGGGGGCAACTTCAATAGCAGAGATTACTCTTGCTGAGCGTCCTGCTGTATATATTCCTTATCCTCACTCAAAAGATAACCATCAATTTTATAATGCAAAACATATTGAAGATTCGGGAGCAGCTGTAATGGTTGAGCAAAATAGTAACGCGAAAAAGAATCTAGGAGAGTTGCTAGTTGATTTATTGCAAAATTGTCAAAAATTGCTTGATATGGCTAATAATACTAAGAAAACAAGAATAAGGAATGGAGTTACTGAATTTATTAAGGCAATAGCTCAAGAACTTAGTTGACGAATTGCTTTTTCTTCAAATGCATCCCATAGTTCTTTTTCTAGTGATTTACTATACAACTTATTGATATAAACTACTCCCGTAGGCGAAGTTGTGTTAATTTCAAGAAGGAAGTCATCTATAATATCAATGCCAACGAATATTAGCCCTCTTTTCTTTAGCTCAGGACCAATTTTATTACATATTTCGTTGTCTCTATCATTCATTTGGACAGGCTCAAAACTTGCTCCGAGTCTCAAATTTGTTCTGATTTCTCCGCTAGACTTTGGAACTCGCTTCATTACTCCTATTGGCTTTCCATCCAGTAGCAGTATTCTTTTATCTGTATTTATCTTTTTACAAAACGCTTGTGCAATTACAGGACATTCATATTTTGCAATCATGAGATCAACTACCACTTGAATGCTATTTTGGTCTTGTATTCTTATTACGTCATTTCCTCCATAGCTATATAGTGGTTTCAAGATGATATCTTGATAGTCGTGACAAAAATTTCTAATCATCGATATATTTTCAGTGATCAAAGTTGGAGGAATTAGCTCTGGAAACAGTGAAGTAATTAATTTTTCAGGGCAGTTTCTTATTTCTGTTGGATTATTTATTACTAACGCAGTAGTCTTTTCTAAGATATAGGTTGTTGTAATGTACCGCATATCAAATGGTGGATTCTGTCTGATAAATATGATATCCATTTCATTTAGGTTGATTACTACATCCTCTTTTGAAATGAAGCTACAATCATCAACGCTGACTTTCTGAGCAAGGGCAATTGGCTGATTTAACTTGAGTGCTAAATTATTAGGTACATAAACAAAAATTTCGTACCTTCTTCTTTGCGCTTCTTTTATTAATGAAAATGTAGTATCAGCTTCAAAATTTATACTTTCATCCATCTGAAAAGCTACTTTCATTTATCCTCCCTTCCTATTACAATATAATATAGTACCATAAAAGTGTTAATAATGGAGCAAAGTATGGAATTAACAATAGGAAATAATGCACCTGATTTTAGCTTGCCAACAGATTCTGGTGAGATTTTATCACTGAGTGAATTTTTTGATAAAAAAAATGTAGTTCTTTATTTTTATCCTAAAGACGATACTCCGGGCTGCACAATGGAGGCAAAAGGCTTTAGAGACAATATAGAAAATTTTTCTTCTCTTGACACAGTGATAATTGGTGTATCAAAAGATAGCGTTAAGTGCCACGCTAACTTCAAAGCAAAATATTCTCTGCCATTTTCTTTAGTTTCTGATGAAAATGCTGAAATGTTGGAAAAGTATGGTGTTTGGGTAGAGAAAAGTATGTTTAGCAAAAAGTATATGG
Source organism: Wolbachia endosymbiont of Spodoptera picta (assembly GCF_018141665.1). Classification (NCBI taxonomy): domain Bacteria; kingdom Pseudomonadati; phylum Pseudomonadota; class Alphaproteobacteria; order Rickettsiales; family Anaplasmataceae; genus Wolbachia; species Wolbachia endosymbiont of Spodoptera picta. Next base: position 932,761 of record NZ_CP067976.1, on the reverse strand, counting down.
GAGTAGAGCGTACTACTTTTTTAATAGATAAAAAAGGTAAAGTAGTGAAGATTTGGAAAAATGTAAAAGTGAGTGGACATGTTGATGAGGTTTTAGAGGAAGTAAGCAGAATATAAATTAAAGAATGGCTACCCATTGCTATATAAAAAAATTGAAATTACATAATTTCCGTAGTCATTCAAATTTCGAACTGGATTTAGACGATAGATCGGTTGTAATAACTGGTCAAAATGGTGTTGGTAAAACTAATATACTTGAAGCAATCTCATTGCTTGCTAAAAGTAATGGCATGAAAAAAGTAAAAATTAGTGAGATGCAAAATAGACTCAGTAATGAAGATTGGGCAGTGCATTATGACTTTTTTAATGGAACATACTTTAACTCAATTGGTATAGGAAAGAATCTTAATAATAAACTAATACAAATTGATGGAAAAACACAATCAAGTTATTCATCTCTGTATAGAATATCCAATGTAATATGGCTCATTCCACAAATGGACTATATTCTTCTTAATTCTCCGAGTGACAGATTAAAATTTTTAGACCGTATCGTCTCACTGTTTGAAGAAAATTACACTTATTGCTATATGAAATACAGGAAAGCTAAACATGAGCGAAGTAAACTGCTTAGAGAGAATATTTTAGACGAAAATTGGCTCTCTAGCCTTGAAAACGTCATGGCTACCAATGCAGTTGATATTTTACGTATGCGTTTGTCTGTTTTAAAAATACTACAGGGCACAATTGATAACCATTCTTGTGAGTTTTTTCCAAAGGCAAGTTTGAAATTTAGCAGTCAGCTAACTTTGAACGATACTGCAGAATATTTTCAGAATCGTCTAAAGGAAAATAGAGAAAAAGACTCATTAACTGGTAGAGTAACCTTTTCTGTACATAATGATAATTTTCGGGTTTTTTGCCAAAAAGGGGACATGCCAATAAATCTTTGTTCTACTGGAGAGCAAAAGCTATTACTGCTTTCTATCATCTTATCTAGTGTAAAAGCAAGGTGTATTCATTACAATAAAGCACCTCTTCTTCTGCTTGACGATATAATGTCTCATCTGGATAAAGATTACAGAAAGGTGTTAATTGAGGAGGTGTTAAGCATTCAATGTCAAACTTGGATAACCGATGTAAATCAAGATAATTTCAATAACTATCTTTGCTCTTTCAAGTTTTTTGAATTATCAAGTAAATAAATTTCAAGCGTGCTGTCATACATCAAGCTCATATTCGGTATGTAAATCTCTAATTAAAGCCTCAGCGTGTTTTTTTTGAACAACTATACTGATCTTGATTTCGGACATTGTGACAGCAAGTATTTCTATCTTTTTTTCGCTTAAAACCTTGAGTGTGCGGTACATCACTTCAGTGTTAGACATAACACCAATACCAATTATTGAAATTTTAGCTATATTATTGTTTACGACATAATTTTCATTTTTGTTCAATAACTTTGTCATTAAATCAACATCAAATTTAGAAATCAAAAAGCTTGACCCATGTATCATGTCAACTTTAACGTTTGCTCCTGCTATATCTCTTAAAGTATCCAGAGTATTTGCAAAGTTAGTAAAAGTTACAAGAGCTTCGTGAGTGCTATAAGTTATTCCAGTAATTAAGTATCTTTCCAGTACATCTTTTTCGTGTAGTACTGTAGTGCCTTCTACTTCCTCAAAAGTGGATAACACTTGCACCTTAATATTATGCTTCATTGCAAGTTGTACTGAACGATTATGCAATATTTTAGCACCAGATGACGACATCTCCAATATTTCATTGTAAGAGATAGATTTAAGCTTGCGTGCCCTTGGAACAATTTTTGGGTCTGCTGTATATATTCCGTCAATATCAGTAAAAATTTCACAAGTCCTAATACCAAAGACTACAGCAAAGGCAATTGCTGAGATGTCAGATCCTCCTCTACCAAAAGTAGTGATTCTATCATCGTATATACCCTGAAAACCAGCAATGATTGCAGCAGTATAACCCTCAGCAAAAGATCTTTTTACATGGTCAATTTTTATCTTTTTTATTTTAGACTCAGAATAAAAATTATCCGTTAGAATTGGTAACTGCCAGGCGAGCCATGATTTAGCATTAACTCCAACAGACAGAAGAGTGATAGCTAATAACCCGCAAGAGACTTGTTCTCCTGCTGAAAGCAGGACATCATACTCTGATAACTCTTGTCTACAATTTAAATTTGAAATTTGCCTGGCTTGAAAAGCCATTTGGTCAGTGAATCCTGCAGCAGCGGATACAACAGCAATTACATTATAACCTTTTTCAATATCGTTTTTTATTAGATTTGCAACTCGATTTAAGTCAGTTAGCGAAGTACCACCAAATTTTTTTATTATTATTTTGTTCATAGTTACAATAAGGTCAATTTCACCTTTCTAGAGAGTATAGTTGCTTAATTAAATGTGTTTTTCTGGTCACTAATTAAAGTGATAGAGGATTATTCATCTTTATCACTACCAAGGTCTTTTAACATACTGTAGTTGCCTTTTCTAAATTTACCTTTTAAAGATGTAACTCCGCTCTCGCTAATACCACTTAAACTTAATGCTGCTCCACCTAGCTGCAATCCAATTTCAGACGTTTCGGGAATAACTTTACTAGCCCCTAGATCTTTATAAACCTCCACATTATTCAAATCTGGTAAACGTATTATAATATTTACATGCGGGAAGTTTGTTGCAACTAGAGAAACTATTTTCTTTATAGTGACTTCGTTCTTTATTGAAACCACAAGAGCTTGAGCTCTTTCTATTCCTACTGATTTTAAAATTTCATATCTTGTAGCATCTCCAAGATATATAGGGAAACTGTCATTTTTTCCTTCTTTCACTATTTTTGATTGAATATCTACAACAACATAACTTAAATGCTCCGCAGTAAGCATTTTCGTTACCATATATCCCACTCTACCAAACCCGGCAACTATTACGTGGTTATAAAGATCTTGTGTGTCTGTTTCGATTGCTTCATCGTCTAGTATTATTTTTTCAGTGCTAAATGAATTTGCTATCCAGTCTCCAATTCCCGATAAAAGAGGAGTAAAAGCCATAGTTACTGTAGTTACCATCATAAGCACTTGAGCGATTTCACTTGATAGTACATCTAATTCATCTGCTAAACGGAATAAAATAAATGCAAATTCACCGCCTTGTGCAAGCAGTAATCCAGCTTGTATTGCAGGTGCACTTCTAAATCCAAAAAATCTACACAATGTATATATAATGGAAGTCTTTAAAACGATAAGGATAATTGATAATAAAGTAACGAGTGGTAACTTATTGAGTAAAAGGTCAATATCAATAGACATGCCAACAGTCATAAAGAATAAACCAAGAAATAAGTCTTTAAATGGCAATACTGCATGTTCTACCGAATTCCTGTGTTCTGTTTCTGCAACTAGTAACCCAGCAACAAATGCGCCTAATGCCATTGATAAATGAAATTGTTCAGTAATAAATGCTGATCCTAATATTATCAGAAGTGTTGTTGATATAAAGATTTCATTACTCTCCATTTTGGCAATAACCGAAAACAATGGCCTCAGTAATAACCTACCAGTTACAAATATCAACACCAATGCAATAGCTGCTTGCACTAATGAGCCTGCCAACGAGCTTATTAAGCTGTGTTCAGAATTGCCAGTAAGCAGGGGCACTAGTACTATTAGAGGTACCACTGCAAAGTCCTGCATTAGTAGCACTGCTATTGACAATCTACCAACTTGGCTTGCTTGAGAACCCTTTTCTTGCAGAACCTGCAACACTATTGCTGTTGAGGATAGTGCAAGTCCACCACCGATAACTGCTGCCATGTTTGTATTTACTCCAAAGGCAAGAGCAATGCACCATATTGCTATCATGGTAACTATAACTTGAAGGGAACCAAACCCAAACACATGCCTACGCATAGCGATAAGGCGTTCAAATGTCAATTCAAGACCTATAATGAACAATAGGAAAACTACGCCAAACTCTGCAAAGTTATCCATTACTTCAACTGAATGTATCAGATTAAATCCATGAGAACCAATCAATGCACCTGCAACAAAGTAACCAAGTACTGGGCTAATATTCATTTTCCAAAACGCTATGACTATAAACACAGCAGCAGAGAGTAAAATTATAATATCAAACAAATGCTGAGAGCCGCTGTGCATAATATTTAACCTGTAGAATTAGACCATTTTATTGAACAACCAATGCTTGATTTTTGGTCAACTGGAGGATTGCTAGTTTCTGCAATAAATTTCATGGCTTGAAATAAATCACTACTTCCTACTTCGTAATTTTGAACTTTCTCTTTTTTTGTGTTGTTAAAACGCCCGCGATAGCAGAGGGCTAGTTTGGAATTAAAGCCAAAAAAATCAGGGGTACAAACAGCACCATACTCTTTAGCTACTTCTTGGTTATTGTCAATCAAATATGGAAATGTAAACTTATTGTCCTTCGCAAAATTAATCATGTTTTCAAAGGAGTCTTCTGGGTACTCATTTACATCATTTGGCATGATTGCAACGGTGTTTACCTGATAATCTTTTTTCAACAAATTAACATCGCTTACTAGATTGCTAATAATTGATTGAACGTAAGGACAGTGATTGCATATAAACATTACAATGAGACCATTTTCCCCATAGCAGTCACTTAATGTATAATATTTGTTATCCACTCCCAGGAAATTAAAATTCTTTGCATTAAAGTCTAAATCTATCTTAGGAGTGTCTAGCGTAACCATAGCTCATAGAGAATTGTATACCATAATTTATGATCTTATTGCTTAAATGTCAAATGGTTTCTATGTACACTGTTTGCATTTAGCATTGTAACTATAAAATTTATGTTCATAACCTTCGAAGGAATAGATGGTTCTGGTAAAACAACACAGTCTGAGTTACTTGCAAATTATTTCAAGCAAATTCACGGTGAAAATAATGTCGTATTGACTAGAGAACCAGGTGGTACTGATTTTGCAGAAAAAATAAGAGGATTACTACTTAAGGATAATATTGATCCTATTTCTGAACTCTTGCTGCTTATCTCGATGAGGCACGAACATATGAAAAAATTAATATTGCCAGCTCTTAAAGAGGGAAAGACAGTTATTTGTGATCGATTTATCGATTCAACTATTGCGTATCAAGGGTATGGACTAGGTGTTGACTTGAGTCTAATAAGAGACTTACACAAATTAGTGGAAATTAAATATCCAGATATCACATTTATTTTAGATATTGATGTTCAAGTTGGACTCAGCAGAGCAAAGGATAAAAATAAGTATGAAGAAATGAGCATTGATTCCTATCATAAAATTCGAAAAGGATTTCAAGAAATAGCTGTAAAAGAATCTAATAGATGTAATGTTATTACTGTAATTGCAGATAAAGACAACAATAAAGCGTATAGTGAAATTATTGATGTAATAAGAAAAAAGAAAAAAGGCATGCAGCCGCTATAATTTTGTCAATAAATACCCTGAGTTTTTTACTGAATGTTACGATTGAGCCTACAGGTCAAAAACAAGCTTTGAGTTAGAAATACCATTGCTATTATAATAAGAGAAATCGCAATGTTTGTACAATTGAAAGATGGTTGCGGGAGTAGGATTTGAACCTACGACCTTCAGGTTATGAGCCTGACGAGCTACCGAGCTGCTCCATCCCGCGTCGTTGCTTATTTATTATTATATGCGTAATAATAATAAATAAAAGAATAAAATCACACTATTACATATATTTATATATCTATTAACCTTTCTTAACATGATAGTAAATTATATACATAACAATCTGTGCAATGAAAAATATAACTTGATATTGTGGTTCCCGGTTTTTCAGTGTGCAGGAATTTTAACCTATTTCTCATTAAATTTTGAACCAAGCTGTGCTTTCACTATATCTATTTTTCTCTTGCTTTCACCTATACTAATTCTGATTGCAATATTATACAGGAAATACGCAATATTATGCATTTCTTTAATTGCAGTGCTCATAGGATTTACAGCCAGCAAATTCAGAACAGATTCAGTTAATACTCACATTCTTGATAAGGAAAGGTATGTGAAAGATATTGTTGCTACAGTGAAGGATATTAATAACAAGGGCTCGTATGAGCAATTTTTGCTTTATGAAATAAAAAACACGAAGTTCAAGCTGGATAACATCAGAATATCAATTAGAACCAAAGCGGAAGAAGGCATTAAAATAGGGGATCAAGTAAAATTATCAGCAAAACTCTTTCCTCCAAAAATTGCGCCTTCGGAATATGCATATGATTTTGCAAGAATAGCATATTATCAGAAAATAAGTGCAACAGGCTTTGCAACAAGCAAAATAGTCCTGTACAAAAAGGCTGAAGCAAGAAAATTTCAAGAGTATATAGAATCTTTCCGTCAATATATCTATGAAAACCTACAGCAAAATACCAAAAAGCCACACGCGGACATAATCTCTGCATTATTAATTGGCAAAAAAGACGGGATAGATCAAAAAACTATGAATGCGATACGAGATTCAGGTATAGCACATTTATTCGCTATATCTGGTTTACATTTATCGTTTGTTGCTGGTCTATTTTTTATAGTATTCCGTAATTTATTTGCAATATCTGAAACTTTGACTCTTAAATATAACACTAAAAAAATATCTGCATTCTTTACTATCTTGCCAACTACCTTTTATTTGTTGATTACCGGTATGCAAATTTCTGCTCAGCGTGCCTACATCATGGTGATCTTGGTACTTGTTGCAATAATCATAGAAAGGAAATATCGAGGATTAATAGCAATTGCGTTTGCTGCTTCGGTGATACTCATAGTGGAGCCAGAAGCAATCTTAAAGCCAGGTTTTCAAATGTCATTTTCTGCTGTTTTGGCACTAGTTGCCAGCTATCAGATCAATGCTAATAAGTTATTCAAAATAAAAATAATAAAATATTTTGTGTCGATAATGATCAGCTCAATAATAGCAAGTTTAGCAACTGTTCCGTACACAATATACAATTTTAACTATTTTTCAATCAGTGGCATTATCACAAATTTGATTGCTATACCAATAGTTACACTCATTATTATTCCACTTGGAATAATCTATGTTTTATTGATTCCTTTAGGTACTCAGTGGATTATAACGCCTCTCATGGAAAGCCCAATTGACAGCGTTTTATATATAACAAACGCAATTGCCAGTCTTCAGTATTTGGTTATTCCTATTCGCACTTTTCCTGCCTCATTAATTATTATAATAACGCTTGGGCTATTATGGTTATGCTTGTGGGAAAGGAATTGGCGTTTCTTTGGAATTTTCTTTATTGTGCTAGGTATTTTCTCTAGGGCTATGTATACAACTCCTGATATTCTAGTCAGTGCTGATAATCTTGCTGTAAAAGAAGATGACAATTTACTATATTCCCTTACTAGAAAAAACAGAAATTTTGTTGTCAAAACGTGGGCAAAGCAAAACGGGCAGAATCAAATTGTGAATCATACTAAATTCAGTAATTCAAATAAAAGGCTAAAATGTAATGATTATGACTGCATATATAATAAAGGAAATAATAAGTCAGTGTTGCTAGCTCACAAAAGAGAAGATATTTTAGAAAATTGTAACAATGTCGATCTAGTAATTCAGTTAAGCAAGTTTAACTATCCAGCTTGCAATACTAAAATCATCAAATATGCTGACTTAGAGGCATATGGCACACACTCTGTTTGGCTAACAGATAGTGGTATAAAGTTAGTAAAGTGCGTTCTAATCGTCCTTGGCATAAGCCAAAAACTTGTTTTTAAAGTATCATTTATATATAATTACTTAATTAGGATGTAAGGAAATTTATGCCTTTAGATACAACAAATCCTTTCAATGTTAAAGTAGATCATAATTTTGCCAAAATAGATGATGCTATTGGTTTTTTTCCTAGGTTATGGCGTGCAACAAAGAAATATTCTGTAAGTAACACTTTACCTATAGCAGCTGTAAATACTTGGCTTCAATTTTCTTTGGCTTATGTAGCTGCAATAATAATAACTAGTAATAATTTAAGCTTTATTACAGATATTTTTAACCCAACATTCATGCCAATTTACACTTTGGTTTCTGTTATTCTTTTAACAACTTTTGTAGCCTCTTCTGCTATGAGATATATGCATAAGCAGAAGATAAAAGAAGGAAAAAAGCCGATAGAGGAATTAATAAATGATAAAATTAGAGGTGGCAAAGACAACGAGATAAGTGAAATCGCTGAAAATGCTCTGAAAATAGAGATAAAACCAAATTTAAGTTTTATAAGTCACAAAAAAGCAAGCTTTTCAATAATTTTGCCAATCTCTGAAAATCAAAAAAAAATATTAGATGATCAAAGACAAGAGAATAAGAATAAGGACATTTTTCTTGCCATACCATATGTAGTTAGTGCTGCAATCATAGTTGGTGCGTTAATACAAAATAGATTTAGCTTTGCCAATGTTCAGGATTTGGAATGGGCCATAGTTGCACTGGCTAGTATCATTGCTATTGTTGGGATATGTATAACATTCAGCAAGCTAAAAAACAATGAGATAAACAATAATCATAATATTGTTAAAAAGTTTAATAATTTGGATATTCTCTTTCCATTCAGAAGAGGTGGGGTTGTATCAGTAATGGAAAAAAAGACAAAAGATGAGGAAGTAAATGATTCTACATCTCGATTGATAAAATTACTTGATAAGCACTTGACTGATTTTACAGATAAAATTGTTGACTCACTTGATAAGCAGTTAGATGAAGTTAAAGGTCTACTCGATAATAAGCTTCTAAAGCCTGCAAATGATGAAATTAAAGAAACACTTGTTCATCTACGAAGAGTCAGAGAAGACATCAAAGAAGATTTGGATGAGTTGCACAAGGAAATCTCGCCCATTTTAAGTGAAGCTAAAGGGCTGGTAAAAAGAGCAAGTTCACTAAACATTGAAAGTATTTTTTCTAGTTTAGATAATGCTATTAAAATCGCTGAAGATAAGGTTGAGCGATTTGAACCAAGCAGATTTGTTGGCTTTTTTAAATCTGGGGAAAGCACAGTTAGTGATGATCCTTTGTTTATAGATATGTTGGAAAAGCAAAAAGAAGAGGCGGAAAAGATAAGGAAGAAATTAGAGGAAGAGCTAAAAAAAGTAAAAGATGAACTAGAAGAATTAAAGAATAAACAAACTCAATCAACCGAACCTAATAGCAGTGAAGGCAGTATTACTGCTACTTCTCTTGAAAAACAGCGAGATGAAGAGAAAAAAGCAATAGAAAAACATAGATTATTAAAATCAAAAAAAAGGATGAAAGAGCTGGAGCAAGAAAATGCAAAATTGGAAAAAGAATTATCTGAACAAGAAAAAATGGATGAATGGAGAAAAAAAGTTAACGGTAAAGCAAGTGGCTTTCTATATTATTTATTAGAGTCTATTAAGCTAGAAGAAAAAGATAAAAAAGAAGAAAAGAGGGAGTTAACGCTACGGGATTTTGATAATAAAATAATAATTTACTGGAAAGATGGCTCTCAAACAATTTGCCATATTAAAAAACAAGACGGCCTTCAAATTCAACCTAGTACAAAAGTTGATTTTGTGAATCCAGATGTTCATGCAGCATTCAAAGTAGCTTGCGCAGGGTAGTGACCATAGATATAACCTTAAATGTTAATAGTGACGAAAAAAAATTAAGGCTAGATACTTACATAGCTAAAAAGTGTAACATATCACGCAGTAAAGCACAAAGATTGATACAAGATGAGCGGGTAACATTACTTGGCACGCCAATAATTAATAATGACCACATAGTAAAACCAGGTGAAGAGTATATAGTACATCTCGTTCAACCTGACATATCCACATCAATTGAACCTAACTATAATATAAAGCTTGATATCATCTACGAAGATGGGGACATTATAGTTCTGAGTAAACAAAGTAGATTAACAGTACACCCAGGTGCTGGAACAAACAATGATACACTCCTGAATGCAGTGATCGCTCACCTTGGCAAAATTCCATATACAAATACAAGACCAGGAATTGTTCACAGGCTTGATAAAGATACTAGTGGACTCATGGTAATTGCAAAAAATGAACAATCCCACAGCTTCTTGTCTGAACTGCTATCAAATCGTAAAATAAAACGGGAATACTTAGCAGTAATTTGGGGAGCATTACCTAATCTGCAAGGAACAGTAAAAACCCATATTGCTCCAAAACGCAGTAATAAAGAAATGATGTGTGTCACAAAAACAGCAGGTAAATTAGCAATCACTCATTATTCAGTGAAGAAAATTATAGGGCAAGCAAGCCTGGTTAAATGTACTTTAGAGACAGGCAGAACACACCAAATTCGAGTACACATGAGCCACATAGGACATTCTGTAGTTGGTGATCAAGTTTACGGAAAAAATAGTAGTAAAAGTGAAAAACATGCTAAAAACTCTGACTTTATCCGTAATTTCAATAGACAGGCACTACATGCTCACACGCTAGGCTTATATCATCCAAAAAGTAAAGAATATATAGAATTTGTTTCTGATTTACCACAAGACATGCAAGTCTTAATCGGTGAATTTGAAAATATATCTTAACAACATTCATATCAATATTATCATCCATGTTATCAAGAAGTTAATTAATGAGAGAAAAACTGCTGCACTACCTAGATCTTTCACTTTTTTTGAAAGTATATGTTGTTCACTTAAAATACGCTCAATTGTTGTTTCAAAAGCAGTGTTAATAATTTCTACAATTAACACCAAAAATAGGCTACTTACCATTACTGCACGTTCTAAATTACTTACATCTAAAACAAACAAAGTTGAAACACATACTATAAAAAGTAGTAACTCCTGTCTGAACGCAATTTCTGATATAAAAGCTGATTTTATTCCTTCACAGGAGTATTGAATTGCTTTTATTAGACGAGTAATGCTTTTCTTCATTATCAATTTTGGAAACTCAATGAATTACACTTATTGCACTCAGGTAAAAAATGCATGAAAACACCTTTCAGTCGTGATCACTTACAAAGATTTTTAAGTTAAAGTCTAGCATATTGTTTGAATCAAGAAAATTAGTACAAAGCCTTTCAACAAACGCTCAAGGCAGTTATATATTGATACTGACACAAAAATCCTTTAATTAAATTTCTCTCGCCTTAGCTTACACGATCCTCATTTTGAAATAAGTAATAATTTATTATAGTCTTGATATTTAAACATTTTGTATCTGCTGTAATGATTTCACTTCCAATTTGCTATTCTTTACATATTGAATTGCAAGCGCTAACGCTTTACTCCCAGAAGCTGTGGTGCTATAAGCTATATTTTGCAAAATAGCAGTTCTCCTGATATCTTTGCTATCTGAGACTGATTTCACACCTTTTGAAGTATTGATTACTAGATTTATTTTTCCATCTTTGAGCATATCAACTATGTGGGGTCTGCCTTCTCTCACTTTATTTACAGCTTTTGCAGCAATGCCGTTATTGTTCAGATGCAAAGCTGTGCCTTTGGTGGCATATATTTCAAAACTCAGTTCTTTCAACATTCGTACAACAGGCAATATATACTCTTTATCATCATCTTTTACTGAAACCAGAGCTGTTCCTTCTGTTGGTAACTTGTATCCTGCAGCCATGTGCACTTTTGCAAGTGCAGCTCCGAAAGATAAGTCAATTCCCATCACTTCTCCTGTTGATTTCATTTCAGGACCAAGTAAAGTGTCAATTCCCGAAAAACGCGTAAATGGAAAAACAGCAGCTTTAACTGCAAAATGATTGAAAGGCTTGTTTTCCTGATTCAATTTTTTACCCAAAATAACCTGAGTGGCAAGCTTTGCAATAGGAATATTGATTACCTTGGAAATAAAAGGAACTGTACGGCTAGCCCTTAAATTCACTTCAAGTATGTATACATCACTCTCTTGAACAGCAAACTGAATGTTTATCAGACCTTTCACTTCTAGTGCAAGAGCTATTCTTTCAGTTTGGAGCTCGATCTCTTTTATTACTTCGTCACTCAATGTATTTGTCGGTATTGAGCATGTTGAATCGCCAGAGTGGATACCAGCTTCTTCAATGTGCTCCATGACCGCTGCAATGAAAACTTTTTTCCCATCACATACAGCATCAACGTCAACCTCAACTGCATTGACTAAAAATTTATCAAGAAGCAGTGACCCGTGTTCAAAAATTTTGGTTTGATTCAAGACATACTCTTTAAAGCTCTGAGTATCGTGTCTAATCGACATAGACTGACCGCCGAGGACATATGATGGCCTAACTACTAGTGGAAACCCCACCTTTTCTGCGTTGATTAACGCTTCTTTTACTGAATGACAGATAGAATTTTCAGGTTGTTTTAAATTAAGTTGCAAAGCAAGATTTTTAAATCTCATGCGATCTTCTGCAAGGTCAATAGAATCAAACGAAGTTCCCAGAATTTTGAAACCTCTCTCGTTAAGCACTTTGGCTAACTTTAAAGGTGTTTGACCACCTATTTGAACTATTACACCAACCAGTGTGCCATTTTCTTGCTCTTTGCTTAGTATTTCAAGCACATCCTCTGCAATCAGTGGGGCAAAATATAAACGATCAGCGGTATCATAATCAGTTGAAATGGTTTCCGGATTACAGTTAATCATTATTGTTTCATACCCCATTTCTTTGGCGGCAGAAGCTGCATGTACGCATGCATAATCAAACTCAATACCTTGACCAATGCGATTTGGACCACTTCCTAAAATGACAACTTTTTTTCGATCCGAAATATTCGCCTCACATTCCGTTTTATTTTCAACATCACCCTCATAGCAGCCATACATATAAGCAGTGCTCGATTCAAATTCAGCTGCACAAGTATCTACACGTTTATAAACTGGATTAACACCAAATTTTTTTCTCATTGCTTCAATCTGTTCTACTTTCTTATTGCTTAATTTTGCCAATCTTGCATCTGAAAACCCCATTTTTTTCAGCTCTAACATTTCATATGCAGTCTCAGGAAGGCCGTTTTCCTTGATTTTTTGTTCAGCTAATATAATTTGTTGTATATTCTGCAAAGACCATAAGTCATATCCTGTAATCGAATTTATTTCTTCTATGCTAATTCCGTGACGCATTGCGTCAGCAGCAATCAGTAATCTGTTTGGTAGCAATTTTGCTAATTGAGATTTTACGTGATCAATATCAATGTTCTCAGGAAATACTTCATTAAGTCCTGTAAGACCAGTTTCAAGTGAACGAAAAGCTTTCTGCAGTGACTCATTAAAAGTGCGGCCTATAGACATCACTTCCCCCACTGATTTCATGGAAGTTGATAGTTCACAATTCGTCCCCTTAAACTTCTCAAATTCAAAACGAGGAATTTTAGTGACGATATAATCAATCACTGGTTCAAATGCAGCAGGTATAACTGGAGCGCAATCATTACGTATCTCATCGAGTGAATAGCCGATAGCAAGTTTAGTTACAACTTTTGCAATAGGATAACCTGTTGCTTTTGAAGCAAGCGCAGAAGAGCGAGAAACCCTTGGATTCATTTCAATTACAACGAGGCTTCCATCTTCTTTAGGATTCACTGCAAACTGAACATTTGCACCACCGGCACTAACATCAATTTCTCTTAGCACTGCTATAGATGCATTTCTCATCTGTTGGTATTCTACGTCACGCAGAGTCAAAGCAGGAGCAACCGTGATACTATCTCCGGTGTGCACTCCCATTGGATCAATATTTTCTATCGAACAGACTATTATGCAGTTATCTTTACAATCACGGATAACTTCCATTTCATATTCTTTCCAGCCGATAATTGATTCATCTATCTGAACTTCATTTATTGGCGAAATTTTGAGAGCACTTTCTGCAATATTGAAAAACTCCTCTTTACTGTATGCTATGCCGCTACCTGCACCACCAAGGGTGAATGATGAGCGGATGATTGCTGGTAATCCAATGTAGTCCAAAGCCTCTTTTATTTGTTCTTGATTTTTTATAATGATACTTTTGGGATATTTCAGTCCTATTCTATCCATGGACTTACGGAATAACTCTCTATCCTCTGCTTTTTTTATTGCTTCTCTATTTACCCCTATTAATTCTACGTTGTATTTGTCTAACACTCCATCATCTGCAAGTTTTATTGCGCAATTGAGTGCTGTTTGCCCGCCCATTGTTGGCAATATTGCATCTGGCATCTCCTTGATTATAATTTTCTCTATGATTTCAGGCAGTACCGGCTCAATATAAGTTGCATCAGAGAATTCAGGATCTGTCATTATAGTTGCAGGATTGGAGTTAACTAAAATGACTTTATAACCTTCACTTTTTAATACTTTACAGCTTTGCGTTCCAGAATAATCAAACTCGCATGCCTGACCTATAACTATTGGGCCTGCTCCTATTACTAACATAGATTCTATATCTGTGCGTTTCGGCATAATTACAATAACGGTCTCTATTCAAGTAATGTTACCAATCTTTCCTGTATATGTGAATTTTTATTAAACCTATTAGCTAACTACTTTTAGGCTTGACGCATAACTGTACGAACATTGCAATTTGCGTGGAAGATTCCAGTGCTTGACACACAGCTGTACAAACATTCATTTTTGAAGGTAAATTGCACAGCAAATGATGTCATTCAAGTAGCTGACACTGGTTCCTTTATGACGGCAGTGACCAGAGGTGTCATCCCAGTCTGGGATCCAGAAAACTTAACTTTAAATAAGTGGCCGCACAATAAAGACTAGATTCCAGACTGGAATGACACCATAGAGGCACTGGGATGACATCCTTCCTAGTGGACTCAAATCACAATGTTCATACAGTTGTGGGCTTAACGGTATCTTTGCAGATACTATGGTAATTTACTCGGTAGATTTGCTAAGTGGCAAGATTTGTCCTGATATACTGCAGTCATCAGAAGCCAACTCTACGAATTTATTTGTTAACTTCTCAGGCGATACTAATTCAGATATATCTTTTCCCGAAAATGCTTGCTTATACATTTCACTATCGATAGGATCTTCCGAATACACGGCATTTATGCATAAGTTCGTATGCTTTGTCTCAGATGCATATATCTTCACCATTACTTCTAGTGCAGCCTTACTTGCAGCATATGGTACCCAATATGGATAAGAGGAAGGAGAAAGTGTTATCTCTGAGGTCATGAATATCGCTCTTCCAGCATTAGACTTTTTTAGTATTGGACCCAAATTTTTTAGCAAGTACCAACTGGCAATAAAATTTGTATTCATTACGTTCTGTAGATCTTCAAGCTCACAATCATGAACAGAGCTCAACTTACCTAAAATTTCAGTGCATGTAATCAGTATATCAAGTGTTCCAGATTCTGATAATTTTGGGCTTTCTATCATATTTGCCAGTTTTTCTACGTTTTCAAAGTCTAAAAGATCAAGCTGAATTAGTTTCACAGAGCCTTCTTTAAGCTCTTCAATTTCGTTATACAATGGCTTGAGATTATCAAGAGATCTGGAAATCAGAATCACACATGCACCTTCTTTTACAAATCTTTTTGCAACAGAAGAGCCTATTCCACCTGAAGCCCCGGTAACTAAAGCTATTTTACCTTCTAACTTACCCATTTCTTTCTCTTTAGCAAGATTCATTGAAATATTTTAGCTGAAAATTAAATTTTGCTCCATATATAAAAATCAAACTTAGCACATAAAAAAATAGCAACGACATCACCACACCACCTAAACTTCCATATATCAAATTCAGTTGATCAAAGGAAGCTTTTAAATATTGCTTGAAAGCTGAAGCAGAGATCGTCCAAAGAATAACAGCCATACAAGATCCGGGAAATACGTCTGATAAGTTTTGCTTTATGTTTGGCAATGTAAAATATAGCCAAGATACTATAGTAAAAAGCACAAACTCAATAAGTAAATATCTAGTATAACTTAGCCCTTGGTAAGAAAAATCAATTAACATTGGCACTAATGTAAAAAATACTATAGTCAGAGTTGTAACAAGCGTAATTACTAAAAATTGTAATATACTGAGCACCCTTCTCCATATATAAGGCGATGAAACCGGAACTTTATAGGCCTTATTCAATATCGTTCTAAATCCTTCAATTGTTGATGAGGCAGTCCAAACAGCGCCTACAATTGCCAAGGTTAATAAGCTTTGCGGAGGGCCTGATATTATCTCCCTAATACGTGGCATCAAAGATGATAAAATATCCTGTGGCATGTTATCAATAATAAATGCCCAGCCGACATTGTATTGATCTAAGAAATTTGCGAACGTTGATGCCATGGCTATTAAAACAATAAGAAAAGGAAATATTGATAACAGGATTAAAAATGATAGATACCCTACATGCTCCACTCCATCATTATAAATTGTGTCAATTAAAGCACGATAAAGGCAATAAACGATACTATAAAATTTCTGTAGCACTTGTAATATAAATAAACTAAGAAAAATATTCTAAATGAAATAAAGCATACTTTTAAGCAAAAAATCCTCACCGTTTACTTAAATTTAATCAAAATGATAGATAATCCAGCGTTAAATACGGAGGCATAATGAAAAACTTTCTTCTACTTGTAGCTTTAATTCTTTCCTTTGCATTTGATAATGCTTTTGCTGCTGCTGTTACTGATGATGCAACAACCAATACAATATGCAAAATAGTAGGCTATACTCACGGTATAGGCGGACCTATGATTACAATAGTGATAATAGGTGCAGCTTTGCTGGCAATATTTGGCAGAATGCCATGGCCAGCGCTTTTTGCACTTGGTGCATTTACTGCTGTGTTTTTTGGTGCACCTGTAGTTGTTTCAAAAATAGTACCAGGTGGTGTGATTTGTAAAGATGGTGCAACTGCTTGCCCTGATGGTAAAAGATGGGATGCAACAAAAAATACATGCTTATAATAAGCATTAAAGCTTCAAAACATTAGCAAATGGTGCTTCTTTAAGGAGCACCATCATTGCACGAACTTGTGACTTAAGCCACCATAAAGGTGTTATTCGAGTAGTCCCTCCCTTGTCATCCCAGTGCGTGACACTGGAATCCAGGAAATTTGATTGGATATTAAGTTTATGAGCATAGAAGCAGTTAATTTTATGTTAAAACACAACATTTTTGATGAGGCTGTATTAAGAGATGGATCCCAGTGTCAGCTACTTGAATGACACCTTTGCTATCTTCAAAAATGAATGCTCGTACAGCTGTGTGTCAGCTACTTACATAACGCCTCTCTAAAATTACTTTAGTTACAAATATTAAGAAATTTACTAAACGAAGAAAAAAGGCAAAAAAGTCCCCGTGTAACGAGTTTTGACCCTATAATAATTTAAATTGGCATTGTAATAATGTGCTAACGCTTAAAATAAGCGCGATTTGGCTGAATGTAGAAAAAATTTAAAAGACATGCAGCCGCTATAATTTGTGTGTAATTTGCCAATAAATATTTGAGTTTTTTTACTGAATTTTGTGATTGAGCCTGCAGGTCAAAAACAAGGATAAATACTCTTAGTATCATAGTAAAGGGAATGACGAAATTTGTAAAGTAGTTTTCACTCAAATGACGCCCAGGCAAAAACTATATGGTTATGCAAAAAATCTATTTTTAAAACTGTTAATATAACATAGAAAAAACCTCACCTTCATTAATAATAGATTACTTACCAATTGGGTAGTCACCAGTGAAGCAAGCATCACAATATTGCGGTGTAGCGTTGTTACGTTTTTCTTCTTTAACAGCCCTGTATAGTCCATCAATACTCAAGAAGGCTAGGCTATTTACTCCTATAATTTCCTTAATTTCCTCTACAGATTTATTTGCAGCAATTAAATCTTTGCACTCTGGAGTATCTATTCCATAAAAACAAGAATGCTTAATTGGTGGGCTTGAAATTTTGAGGTGAATCTCTTTTACTTCCGCATCCTTTAGCATAACTATTATATTTCTGAGCGTACTACCACGCACTACACTATCATCTATTAAAATTATGTTTTTGCCTTTCAAAGTGTGCTTATTAGCATTGAATTTTAATTTTATTCTAACTTTACGTACTTCAGCGGTGGGTTGTATAAAAGTTCGTCCTATGTAATGATTACGAATTATCCCCAGTTCCATAGGTAATCCTGAATGCTTTGCATATCCAATAGCTGCAGGTATTCCAGAATCAGGTATTGGTACAACCATATCTACATTGTTTTTTGGTGGGCTCTCTTCTGCAAGTATTCTTCCTATTTCTTTTCTTATATCATATATGGACCTCTTCTCCATTATGCTGTCTGGTCTCGAGAAGTAAACGTATTCAAAAATACAAAAACTTGATTTTTGCTGTGGGAAAGGAAACATTGAGTCTAGCTTACTATCCGAACTGATGGTAACTAATTCGCCTGGTTCTATTTCTCTAATAAACTCTGCATTTATTATATCAAGAGCACAAGTTTCAGATGCAAGAACGTAAGAACCGTTTAACTTTCCTAAAACAAGAGGCCTGATTCCAGATGGATCACGTACTCCAATAACTACTTCTTGATTGATTGCCACAAAAGAATAAGCACCTTGTATTTGCTTTAATGCATATATAAAACTCTCTAAAAAGCTATCTTTTTCACTGCTTGCTGTCAGATGCACTACTACTTCTGTATCAATATCTGACTGAAAAACGCACTCTTGTTTAATTAATTGTTCGCGTATCGGAGAAATATTAATTAAATTACCATTATGTGCTATGGCAAAATCCCCAAATTTGCCACTTTTGCCAAACATGGGTTGCACTCCAAATTTACTACCACTTGTTGAGTATCGAACATGACCTATTGCACAATCCCCAGGTAAGGATTTCTTTATTTCATCTATATCATCAAATACACTGCTCACTTGGCCTTGAAAGTGATAAGAGTGCAGCTTATCGTTGTTACTGGTTACTACGCCAAAAGACTCTTGACCTCTATGCTGCAAAGCGTGGAGAGCAAGTATAGAGTTAAAAGCAGCACTTTGGTTGTAACTTATGCCAAATACCCCACACTCCTCACGTACTTCATCAAGCATGAAAAATATTAAATAAAGCCTGATTGTACTTTAGTAGAGGCAAAGTACAAGAATTTTATTTGTTAATCCCTTTCAAATTTGAAGCTTGCTACGGTAGTTTTGATGTATACCAGAAAGTAGGTTATATGCAATTAACCAATTTTGAGATTTTTGACAATTTTTTAGCACTGAAGAGAAAAAGATATTTTTATTGACTTATCTATGTATTGAAGTAATCACTAAAAAGTTTTAGTGGTTATGGTATATAATATGTCTAAGAAAGTAGGTAAACAAGGTGAAAGTAATCTTATTTTAGAGCCTGAACAGTTCTCTAACAGGTTCTTCAATAGTCAACAGAGTAGTTCATCAAATCCAAAATTACCGACTATAAGTCGTAAAGATAGGCATATGGATTTAACCAAGAAAAGGTACGCAAAAAACAAAGATGTTGCAGAATATCTAAGGAGTTATGACTTTATTAAAAGAGCAGAGGAATTGTCAATAATTTATCTTTTTGAGCGAGACCCATCTTCTACGAAATTGCAAATACCATTGACTACAGATGAACAAATTCTAGTTAAAAAATTTTGTGATGAGATGATAAAAGGTATAACAGAACACGATGAGCAAGAAAGCGTTTTAAAGTACATGGAACGCATAATAGAGGATTATTTAAATCAAGGAATAAGATTAAACTCATATTACGGTAAGGACAATAAGACTGTAACAAATTTTATATTTGAAAAAATGGAAGAATTAATTAATCGCTTTCATGCAAATCCACACAATTCAACTACAAAAAATATCATACAAAAGATCACTCGTAATTTAGTGTTAAAAGGTGGGGTAGAAAAAGGATTATCTTTTTATAGCGATATTGAAGGCGGATATTACGGATCTAATTATTTAAATGATCTTAACGAACAATGTAAGAGTAAGAAAAAAATGCTAGAGGGTCTAGCATATGAAGGTATTGTGAAAGAAAATAACAAGCAAATTGATAAATATGATCTTGAAGTAGAAGTAGATAATAAATATTTTTATATTAAGTATCCACAAGGTAGTATTGTTGAAACTGCAAGAACTTTAAATAATGAAAAAGCTAAGGATTTAGAAGTTGGCATATTTCAGATTGAGGAAAGTATAGTAAAAGTTGAAATTACACAAGATGGAAAAAGAAATTACACAGATATCTTAAAAGGTGGTATTGAAATATTTTTTACTACTAAAATAGGAGAGATTAGTATTTATCTACGGAAAGATGGTAATAAAATGGTAGTAGAAATTGATGAGAAAAGCAAAATAAGATTTAGCAAGTTAGAAAACAAATCAAGCTTTGGAGGGAATTGTCTTATACAGGGGAAAAGTGTTTTAGAAGTTATGGGCAAGAGTTTTGAAAATATTCCTGAGGAGTTAACTCAGACTATTAAAAACGTTCCATCTACTAGTCTTATGCAAACATGTTTACAACAACAAGAAAACTCTAATAGGGAATTAAATTAATGTATTTTTAGGATAATAATTAAGAAATTAATTATAAACATTCATACGCATTCGATTGGAGTAGAGGATATGGGGCAGCAATTAGCACAAGAACTAAAGGCAAATGTGGTTGGTTGTCAAATAGTGATTGATTAAATCAATTTAGAGAGATAAATAGCAGCTTTGCAGCTTGTTTTTATGAACAAAGATAAAACGTTGTAGCCAAGTGCGCTTTCGGCATTGTGCTGAATTGCAATATCTCTGTGTTCTAACTCCTCATCACGAAACTTACTTATGGTTTCTCTTAATTCCCCATCTTCTAAATGTAAGACTTGCTCCTTGTAGTGCTCTCCGATCACTTCTTCAACTGCAGCAGTGCAAGCCATAGCGGCTTTTTTACCCATCATAGCAGTTACAACACCAAGTGTCACCCCTAAAGCACGCCAAATTGGCAACAAAACAGTAGGACGAACTCTTTGCTCCTTGATTTTCTCATTAAAATAGTGGAAATGTTTTTTTTCCTGCTCCTCCATTTCAATTATTTTGTCAATTATGGAAGATTTTTTAAGAATAAATTTTTGACCAGAATAAATACAAATGGCTCCATATTCGCCAGCATGATTTACTCTAATTGCTTGTTCTAAAAAATTTCCTTTCAATTTTTTTATATTGCTTTCCAATGTCTCCTCCATTTATTTCTGCATTAGTACTACTATAAACCAACATATTATAGAGTAAATAAAATTCCATGCGTGCATTGGACCAACATTGTGATTATAGGAACTCAAGCAGCTATAGCAACGGCAAGAGTTACTTGACGGACTCCGCCATTCTCCTTAAAATAAGGGTGAAGATATATTATTTATCTTCAGTCTGTGCAGATAAAGCAACAAAAAGCTCAATATACTTGATGTTTAATTTTTTGCACTATGTGCACTCTATGTCTTTATAAAACTTTTACCCACATAAGCTAAAATGCGCTTATCAAAGGATTTAACACAATGAAAAACGCCAATTAAAAAAATAGGTAGTAGCTGATAGATTTTCTTTTGCCTTTTTCTCTATTTAGTAGATTTTTCAATATTTAATTCAATTAGCCGGTACTAAGACGATAACGAGTAGTAAGCTAAACATCCGTGTAGTTATTGGTATTATCAAGATATTCCCTAATCTTCTTCAAATCTTCCCAAGCTAAGCGTTTTTGTGCTGGTTGACGAAGTAGATAGGCTGGATGAAATATAGCGGCTGTAGTAATTGAATGAGATAAATATTGGTTAGTATAAGTATGAAATCTGCCACGCAAGTTCGATATAGTCTTTGTGTTATCAAGAAGGCTATAACATGCAATTCCTCCGACAAAAATCAGAATTTGCGGTAAAATAAGAGCAATGTGCTTCTCAACAAATGGTCTGCACATATCAAGCTCTAGGTCAGTTGGTTTTCTATTACCTGGTGGACGCCAAAACACCGCGTTGCTTATATACACCTTAGTGCGGTCCAGACTAATTGCACCGAGCATCTTATCGAGCAGCATTCCGCTTGCACCACAAAATGGTATGCCTTTCAGGTCTTCATTTGCTCCTGGTGCTTCACCAATAAGCATGATTTTTGCATTCGGATTACCATCAGAAAAAACAGTATTAGTTGCAGTTTTTTTTATTTCACAACCCTCAAATGACTTAACTGCACTTCTTAGTTCATCTACACTACTACATTGACTTGCAAGCTTCCTTGCTTCAATGATCCAGTCACTTGGGAACATGGTTTGTTGTTCTTTTTTCTGCTCGATGACAGAAGATTGTGCAGCTCTCTCATTTTCCATTTTTTTTTCCTCTTCACTTTCAGTTAGTGTGCAATCAACTCCCACTTCATGATAGAACTTCAACAATTCTAGATCTTCATTACTCATAGTGCCTCTTAACCTTTTGTGCTTTTTTCATAGCCAAATCATACTTCAACCTAGATAAATGTCTAATGTATAATATACCATTTAAGTGATCCAATTCATGCTGAATACACCTTGCAAGCCAACCACTAGCTTTTAGCGTCTGTTCTTCGTTATTTAAGTTTTTATATTTTACAGTTAAATATTTTGGACGCTTGATTTCATGGCTTTGCTCCGGAATTGAAAGACATCCTTCACTCATAATGACTTGTTCATCAGATAATTCCTTAATTTCAGGGTTAATCATACAAAACTTGCCAACTGAGTCATACCCTGCTAGCTCATCTTCTTCCTTCCCTGGACTAACGTCCATGACAAAAATTCTCTTCAGCACTCCAACTTGTACTGCAGCAAGACCAAGACCTTCTGCATCGTACATAGTTTCAAACATGTCGTTTACTAATTCTTTAATTTTATCGGTTATATCTATTACTTCACTGGCGCGTGTAGTTAATCTTTCGTCAGGAGCAATTACAATTGGTAACTTAGACATAAAAATTGTAATTCTGTGTTTTATTTTTCTTTTTGTCTAGGTATATTAAAATGTTGCTACATTTATGATAGAAATATAAATTCATTCAGGGAAGCTACAATTTAAATGGAATCGCATCATAAGGTCAACTAATGTACTCTGCAGTAATAACAAAACCAAAGCAGAATGTTTTTGCTGTTTTAGACGTAGGTACAACAAAAATTATCTGCCTCATCGTTAAGATCAATAGCAATTTCAGCTATAAAATAATAGGAACGGGTTATAAAAGTGCAGAAGGTATAAGTGGCGGATCAATAACTGACGCAAAGCATGCAAGTTACTCTATTTCATCAACTGTAGGTTTAGCTGAACAAGTATCAGAAGAGACTATAGACCAGATATATGTGAATGTAGCCGGATGTGGAATCTCATCTTTTTACGTACATAACGAAATAATTGCAGCTAATCACGAAATTTCAGACCGAGACATAAAACGTGTAGTCTTTCAGACATTTGAGAAATATATCGAAGAAAATGTCATCATTCACAATATACCACTGAAATATCACTTAGATGATATGACTGACATAAAGGAAGTCAGTGGATTATATGGAAAAAGATTATCTGCTGATGTTAATGTTGTCACTGCTTCGCGTCCAGCGCTTACCAATATCGAAAATTGTATAACTAATAATAGTGGGATAAGTATGGCTGGTTGTGTTGCTTCTGCATATTCTGCAGGCCTTGCTTGTCTAAGTAAAGATGAAAAAGAGCTAGGAACTGCCGTTGTTGACATAGGAGGTGGATGCACTGCAATTGGAATTTTTAAGAGAGGAAAACTTGTGTACACAAGCAGCATTCCAATTGGTGGCATTCACATTACCCGAGATATAGCTTATGGACTATGCACAAGTATAGAGCATGCTGAACGCATAAAAATACTATACGGTAGCACTATTGTAACTTCAATAGATGAGAATGAATGTATTGCAGTGCAAAGTAATGAAAGCGATGAACCAACTCAAGTGTTTAAGTCTGAACTTGTTAACATCATAAGACCAAGGATTGAGGAAATACTTGAGCTGATAAGAGAACAATTTCAAGAACAGAAAGATCCAATTAATAAAGTAGTGATCACAGGTGGAACCAGTCAACTCACAAGCATGAAAGAAATTGCAAGCTATATATTCAATAAACAAGTCCGTATCGGATGCCCTGAATCTTGTAGCGGTCTTGATGGCGAATACGACAAAAATCCTGTATTTTCTGCTGCTTTAGGCTCTATAAAGCTAATAGTTGACACCTTTTATAGAAATAATTCTGGAATGCTTGGTCACGATGGCAAAATAAGTAAGTTATACCATTGGGTTAAATCAAAAGTCACAGTCTAGATTTTTGTCTTTATCTCTTAATATACAAATGGCTTGATCTAGGAGCTTATTTTTATAGTATTATTAAACTGATGTATCCGTAAGAAAAGCAGAAAATTACAATAAAAACGTAAGAAACATGAACATAACTATACATTCACAAGAAGATTTTGACTTTATGCGTAAAGCTGGCAGGCTTGCAGCTGAAACCCTTGATTTTATTGCACCATACGTCAAAGTAGGCGTAACAACTAATGAATTAAATGATCTATGTCACGATTTTATAATCAATGCAGGTGCAATTCCAGCACCACTGAATTATAAGGGATATCCGAAATCAATTTGTACTTCGAAAAATGCTGTTGTATGTCATGGTATTCCCGATGATAAACCTCTTAAAGATGGAGATATTTTAAATATTGACGTTACAGTGATTTTAAATGGCTGGTATGGTGATACAAGTCGCATGTTTTGGACTGGTAAACCCTCAATAAAAGCAAAGCGTTTGTGTAATGCTGCCTACAATGCGCTAATGGAAGCGATAAAACAAGTTAAGCCCGGCAATAAGTTAAATGAAATAGGATTTGCTATAGAAAAATATATTGAAGATTTTGGATATTCTATCGTACGCAATTATTGTGGACATGGCATAGGAAAGGTTTTTCATGCTCCACCAAATGTTGTACATTTTTATGATGAAGGTGAGGATCTTATCTTAAAAGAAGGCATGTTTTTTACGATAGAACCAATGATCAATGCTGGAAAACATGAAACTCTTCTCAGCAAGCTAGATGGCTGGACAGTGACAACACGTGATCTTTCACTTTCTGCACAGTTTGAGCATACGCTTGGAGTCACAAAAGATGGAGTTGAAATATTTACACTATCACCTAAAAATTGGCATTTTCCACCTTATGATTAGATTTTTTAAACACTTGGTTTTTGAAAAAATCTAACTCTTAACTTGTGATATAGCAACTAACCCAATTAGTGCACAGAAAATCATGTAAAAACTTGCTAAAGTTCCTTGTCCTGTAACTTTGATAATAGTTGTGCATATAAATGGTGCAAGACCACCAAAAAATCCCGAAGCTATATTTCTTGATAAACCAAATCCACTATATCGTACCTTTATTGGGAATAATTCGCACATAAAGGCGCTAACAGGACCAAGAGAAGCAGCTATTGGGATTATAAAAAGAACGTGCGCCATTATGGTGAGCAAATTATTACCACTTAGTATCATTGAAAAAACTGGATAACTTACTACTATAAAAGTCACAAATGCAAATTTCATGACTCTTTCTCTCCCTACCTTATCAGAAAGTATTGCAAATAGTATAGTCAATCCTCCAAGTGCAACCTGATTCAATATTTCTACTGCGTGATTAAAGTGAGTGTTTATTGTTGATGCAAGTAGATTAAAAAACACTAAATATATGTAAAGAGATGCATTCTCAACTATGTCAACTCCAATTGATATTAGAAAAGGTTTTTTATAGCCATTTAACAGTTCTTTTAACGGTAATTCATGTGGCTTTTCCTGCTTTTTATATTCTGGGCTTTCATCGAGTATATATCTCATATATATACTGATTAATCCTATTACAAAACTGAAAATAAAAGGCAATCTCCATCCCCAAGATTCAAAATCGGATACTTTTTTGCATATAAGCACCACTATAAGACTTAATATTGAGCCAAGAATTGCGCTCAATACTTCAATACTGCTAAAGAATCCTCTTTTATTTTTAGGAGCATGCTCTATTAAAAATGGGGCATTTCCTGCCTCTCCTCCAAGAGATATACCCTGCAATAATCTTAAACATACCACCAGTACTGATGCGAGTACCCCAATGTTCTGATACCCTGGAACAAATGCAATAAGTACGGTTGATAGAGTCATCAATATGATAGAGAGAAATAGAGCAATCCTTCTTCCATATTTATCGCCAATGTGGCCAAATATAGCAGCACCAATTGGTCTTATTAAGAAACCCACTGCAAACACTCCAAAAGCTTTAAGTATGCTGACTAATTTGTCGTCTGATGGAAAAAACACATCTCCGATTATGCTTATTAGATGGCTGAAAAGCATGTGATCATACCACAACAAAGTGTTACAAATTAAACTTGATAGTATTACTTTTGTTATTTGTTGCACGAAATCTTCCGTAATTTGTTTGATATTATAGTAATATTACTTACTTTTTCAAACGTGAATTATGTAAATGTTATATTAATAATATTATCTTATTAAATTTTTATATCGTTGATTATATTTAAATATTCTTATACTATACCTATATATTTCCATATATTTTTTGGCAAGAAAGTTATTTTAATTTAAGTGCACAAAGTCTCTTGATATGACACATATTCCAGTTTTGTTAAAAGAGATGATACTGCAATTGTCACCACACAGTGGTGGTATATATGTGGATGCCACGTTTGGAGCTGGAGGATATAGCAAAGCAATATTGGAATCCGCTGATTGCAAAGTGTATGCAATTGATAGGGATGAAACAGTTACCAAATTTTATGATGATCTGAACGTTAAATACCCTGATAGAATAAATCTATTTATTGAGAAATTTAGTAATATTAAAAATTTATTAGATAGTAATAATATTAAAGGTATCAATGGAATAGTTTTCGACGTTGGAGTTTCATCTATGCAGCTTGATAATGGAGATAGAGGATTCTCATTTCTACGTGATGGCCCACTTAACATGAGAATGGATAACTATTCTCATATGAATGCTTCGACGTTTGTTAACGCTTTACGTGAAGAAGAGATTGCGAACACTATATATAATTATGGGGGTGAGCGTCATTCTCGTAAAATCGCAAGAGCGATAGTAAATGCGCGGAAGAAGAAAATTATCAAAACTACATTTGAACTTGTGGATATTGTACGTTCTGTAGTGTTTCGTGGAAAAAGCAAGATTGACCCTGCAACTAGAACATTTCAGGCAATCAGAATATGGGTAAATGATGAGCTAGGAGAGCTTGAAAAGGGTATTAAAGCTGCATCTGAGATTTTAAGTGAAAACGGCAAATTAATTGTAGTTACCTTTCATTCTCTAGAAGATCGTATAGTTAAAACCCTTTTTAAAGATTTGTGTGAACCAGGACCTACCAAGATATTCTCCCTTTTAAACAAAAAAGTGATTAAAGCAAGTGCGGAAGAAATAAATGCAAATCCGCGTGCGCGTTCAGCAAAATTAAGAGCTATACAGAGGTTGTCATAAGAACCTTCTGTATTATTTCAATAACTATGTTTTTATTATAGGGTCATTTAAGGTAAAATTACATGTCCACTCACTAAATAAATAGCTAACACAAATAGAACGTGAAATTAATTTAGTGCAAAGCAACATAAAAGTTCTTCAAGCAGAATGAAGTTATTTGAGTAATCCAAAAGGGGCTTGTAAAGCTTATGGAGAAATATATAAAAAAATAACTCTTTGATACTAGCTAGCCAGGTTCAACTCTCTAAATAGCCGCAGTGCGTTAGCACAATTTAAAACCTAGAGTAACAATTAGAACCTATCTTGCAAGGGAAATTTGAAATATTAACGTAAAAAATTGCTTCCATATATTTTAAATCTGATTATCATTACAGTTAGAGATATTTTAAGAGCTCAAAATCTATCTTCGTCTGCAGACTTTTCAGTCAAATTTTTAATCAAAAAGCGTAGCGTATCTTCTTCAGAGCATGTAAGTGTGCTTAATTTCTGTCATATGTGCGCTGCACTTTTTTCTAATCTTTTTTACACAGGAGGATTTTATGTCCAGAATTCCAGATACTTGACCTTTACTTTAGCTAAAAACCAATAGGCGCCTATGGCTAATTAAAATAAAAATTTTTCTAATATATAGAAGAATTACAAAATCACTGTTACTGAAAACGGGGCAAGAAAGCTGCTAATGTCAAAGAATTTTAGGTAAACATTGTTTGCTTGACGTATGAGCGTGCTCTCCTTACTTCAAGAACTCTTTAATATATGCTTAACCACTTAAGTCCTTTCAAGATATGTTCTTAAATTTAGGCTTTTAGATAAACACACTACGATAAAACTTACTTTGATACGAAATTATTCGCATAAGATTTTGGCAGTCTTTTAACATCTTTTGGCATTTCAATTGTGTACTTTGTGTTGTGTTTCTTTGCGTAAGATACTGCTTTTTCAAGAGAATCAAACTTTAATACAATCTGTTTTTGGGGATCTTTTGATCCAAACCACCCCATCAAAGGTTCAATATAGTAAGAACAAGGCTCAATTTTTAGGTGCCAGAATTTTGTATTACCTAAACCAGATTGTGTTGCAGTTTTTGTTGGCTTATAAATCTTAAAAACTACTTGATCGTCAATACTCATAGTCCTTACTACGTAATCTTCAGTATATATCTAAATAAATTTTTCCACAAAGAATTAGTGTGAAAGAATGAAGTTTGAAATAAATATTTTTATGTTATATTATTAAATTATATAAAAAGGATTAGCTGAATAGGAGTAATCGATGGCACAGCAAGAAATGGTAACAATTAATGCAGAGTTACGTGATGTAAAAAAAAAGAAAGCGATGCAGGCTCTGAGGGAGAAGGGAAGTATACCTGCAGTTATATATGGCAAAGGGCATGATAACGTAAATTTGACATTGTCTGCAAAGGAATTTACTAAACAATATAAATCAGGTGCTCTTTCTGCACATTTAATAGAACTAGATATTTCAGGGAAAAAAGAATATGCTCTTGTTCGTGATATTCAATGGCATGTAGTAAAGGATACTGTGCAACATGTTGATTTTCAGTTTGTTGATAAAGGTAGTGAAATTAAAATAGATATACCTTTATCATTCATCAATGAAAGTAAATCACCAGGAATCAAATTAGGTGGAGTGCTTAATGTTTTGTGTCGTTCTATTACTGTCAAATGCTCTCCTGAGAAAATACCTCAAGTCATAGAAATTGATTTGTCTGGCAAAATGATTGGTCAGTCTATACATATCAATGATGTAAAATTGCCAGAAGGTGTTAAATTTGTAGCTCATGAAGAAGAAAATTTCACCATTGTAACAATCTCTGCTGCTGATAGTGATGTTGAAGAGCCTCAAACAAAAACAGAGGAGTAGTGCATTTAATAGCTGGGCTTGGTAATCCTGGTAGTAAATATGAATTAACTCACCATAATATTGGCTTCATAGTTATTGACGCAATTCACAAATATTGGAATTTTCAGTCATTTTCTAATAAAGCTGATTACTTGATAACCTCTGGCATAATTAATAATAATAAAATCATGCTGATAAAACCTTATTCATTTATGAATAATTCAGGTATTCCTATTGCAAAAATAAAAAATTTTTACAAATTATCGCTAGACAATATTGTTGTCATACATGATGATGCTGACTTAAAATTCGGAAGAATAAAAGTAAAAAAAGGCGGTAGCTCTGCTGGACACAATGGACTTAAGTCTATAGATAGCTTTATTGGTAACGATTATTGGCGTTTGAGATTTGGAGTAGGTAGGCCTGAAAATCGGAAAAGCTTAGCAGATTATGTATTATCAAAATTTGAAAATTTTGATAACGCTATCCTCTTAGTGGAAAAAATAGCAAAGAATATACACCTAATGCTGCAAGGAGATAACGCAGCTTTCATCAACTCGGTTGAGAGTGAAACTTTAGTATAGCAAACGAATACTGCCCAATACAAACTAATTTAGATTAGAATACTGATTCTTCTAGAAGTTGTTCGCGTTCCTCTTCTATTGTAATAGAATTATCATGATTTTTAAATAAATCTCTGATTTTTGTTTCTATTTCATTTGCAATTTCTTTATTCGCCTTGAGGTAGCTTTTTACATTTTCTCTTCCTTGCCCAAGACGCGTATTGTTATATGAATAATAAGCGCCTGCCTTTTCAAGGACACCAAGTTTTGCTCCTATATCTATTATTTCCCCAAGTTTTGATATGCCTTCATTATACATTATATCAAATTTTGCCTCTCTAAATGGAGGAGCGACTTTATTTTTTACAACTTTAACTCTCGTTTCATTACCCGTAATATTCTCTTTATCCTTTATCGCACCAACTTTTCTTATATCAAGTCTTATAGAAGTATAGAATTTTAACGCATTTCCACCAGTGGTAGTTTCAGGATTTCCATATACTACTCCTATTTTCATACGAATTTGGTTGATAAATATCAATATACAGTTTGCTTTTGAAACTACAGAAGTTAGTTTCCTGAGTCCATGGCTTAGAAGCCTTGCTTGCAATCCCATGTGCTGATCGCCCATATCCCCTTCAATTTCAGCTCTTGGAGTTAGTGCTGCAACAGAATCAATAACTATTACATCAACTGCACTAGAACACACTAAATACTCAACAATATGCAACGCCTGCTCTCCAGTGTCTGGTTGTGAAATTACCAAATCATCAGTTTTCACTCCAAGTTTACGAGCATATATAACATCCAGTGCGTGTTCCGCATCGATAAATGCACATAAACCTCCTTTTTTCTGTGCTTCAGCAATTACATGCAAAGCAAGGGTAGTTTTACCAGAACTCTCAGGGCCAAATATCTCAATTATACGTCCTTTTGGCAATCCCCCAACACCCAGAGCTGAATCAAGTGCAATCGACCCTGTAGATATCGTGTCTATTTTTTCTACAGGGTTTTGCTTTAGCTTCATTATTGCACCTTTACCGAATGCTTTTTCAATTTGACTTATTGCATTATCTAGTGCTTTTTGCTTATCATTATTTCTTTCTTCTGGATTATGTGCCATGGATCATTTATTAACTTGTATAGTCTCCATGGTAATTGAACGCAACCAATCTGCCAAGGGTTTTTTAATAACGAAGAACGTTAGTTACCTAAAATTAGATAGATAGACTTTGTAGTGCGATACAAAATAACGATAGAATACAATGGTAGTGGTTTCTCTGGCTGGCAAAAGCAACAACACTCTGCTAACTCAATTCAGGAAACCATAGAAAACGCTATATTTAATTTCAGTGGCGAGAGAGTCTCTTTGCATTGTGGTGGCAGAACTGACACAGGGGTTCATGCTTTAGGGCAAGTTGCTCATTTCAATATGGAAAGGCAATTTGA
Source organism: Wolbachia endosymbiont of Spodoptera picta (assembly GCF_018141665.1). Lineage (NCBI taxonomy): Bacteria > Pseudomonadati > Pseudomonadota > Alphaproteobacteria > Rickettsiales > Anaplasmataceae > Wolbachia > Wolbachia endosymbiont of Spodoptera picta. Next base: position 901,297 of record NZ_CP067976.1, on the reverse strand, counting down.
GCTTTACAGAATAAGAAATGGAATAAACTATCACTTAAAAGCGATTCCTATAGTTGTGCTTAGTGCAGAAGCTGTAGATGATGCATTTCATGCACGATTTTCAGCAAAAAAAAGATATTATGAATATAGAATAATTAATCGCTACGCTCCTGCAGCTCTGGAAATCGGTTATGTGTGGCAAGTATTGCACCCACTTGACGTAAACATCATGCGTGAAGCTGCTAGACACCTGCTTGGAAAACATAATCTTTCAAGCTTCCGCTCAAAAGATTGTCAAGCTACAAATCCGGTCAGAACAATCGATGATATTGATATAGTACAAAACGGAAGTCACATATACATCAAAATATCTGCGATTTCCTTTTTACATAACCAGGTGAGGATTATTGTTGGTACTTTAGTTGAATTTGGAAAAAATAGAACTAATCCACAAGAAATGCTAAATATATTAAGTCAATGCAAAAGAAACGCCGCTGGAATCACAGCACCGCCTCACGGCTTATACTTAGTAAAGATAGATTACTAGCTTAAGTCCTCATTGGCATTACTATATATAATGCACTTGGATCATCTTCATCAGTGATAATTGTAGCGCTATTACCATCTGATAGGCTGACCTTACATTTGTTTTTTATACAAGATAAAGCATCAAGCAAATAACGAGAATTAAATCCTACTTCCATAAGAGCTCCATCGTAATCCACCTCTATAGACTCAGTCGCATCACTGCACTCTTGGGAATTTGAATGTAGAGTTAATAAATTCTCTTGCAATGAAAATTTAATTGATTTTATTTTATCGGACACAACAACAGAAACCCGATCTATAACGCTAGCAAGCTTACTACTCTCAACAATCATTTGTTTATCTTGAGACGTTGGAATGACAGCTTTGTAATCTGGAAAAGTCCCATCTATCAATTTTGATATTAGAATATACTCACCACATGTAAATTTGATTTTTCTATCTGAAAGTTTTATATTTATCTCATTACAATCACCCAATACTTTCAACAATTCCATGATAGTTTTACGTGGAATGATCACCCCAAATTCTCCGTTGATATCTTCAGGTTTAGGCCTTTTTATACATGATAAACGGTGGCCATCAGTTGCAACGCAGTACAGAAATTGCTCATCTGTATGCAGATATATCCCGTTTAAATTATACCTTGTATCATCCAGCGACACAGCAAACTTCGTTTTAGTCAACAAGTCTACCAAATCTGCACTTAGTAGAGTGAAATCGTATTGATGATCACCTTCTTCAAGAACAGGGAAGTTATTTGAAACTACGTTCGGTAAAGAAAAATTTGCATTTCCACAGGATATCAATAATTTTCCTTGATTATTCATTTCGAAATTGACATCCAAATTAGTTGGCAATTTTTTCACTATGTCATGTAAAGTATGTGCTGAGATTTTCACTTCTCCTTCTGCTGATACATTTGCAGTAAGTGAGGCAAATATTGAAATGTCAAGATCAGTAGCCTTCAATTTTATGCTACCATATTGTGCTTTGATATTTATACACGCTAAAACATCTATCGCGTTGCGCCTTTCAACCACTCCACTTACCCTGGATAGCGTATTTAAAAGGCTTGCACGACTTACACTAAAACGCATTTGTTCACACACAGAACTTTGTTCTTTGATTCCTATATCTACAATTTTTGACATATTAATTCTCAAAAATATATTTTAAATGATATTCATATTCTATGTAAAGTGATATCCATATTTTTGTCTGAGAGACAAAACAGCCTATCTTATACTTTAGTGATCAATAATTTACTTTGTATGGCATAAGTCATGCATTTTTTGGTACGCTTTTTGAAAGCCAAGCAAGGAATAAGTATCATCAACATTTGCTGTTTTTACTTTTCCATTAACTACCATTGATAATCCCTGCTTCATTTTTAGAATCAAATCTTGGTCCATTTTTGTATCATCTGTCCACGCAAGACTTCCCTGTATTATTGGCAATTGATATTTAATTTTTTTATCGATATTGAGAACTACAGGCTCATTATTATACTGAAAGCCAGAAGTGACGCTCACCTCATCTGCTTTTTTATCAACGTAACTGACCATTACATACGGCTTGCGGTCAGCTGTATAATGTTCACTTTTTTTCTTAGGATGAGATACAATGTAACACACTTTTTCACCATCTTCCAATGCAGTGTACACAAGCCAATCTTTATATTTTTCCTTCAGTTGTACGTTACTAACCGATGCAAGAGTGTCTATTGAAAAAAATATTAGAAATACAAAAAGACTACGCATGTAAACCAAGTTTCAAACTCTCTGATTTTACATGTTGTTTTACCTTACTCATTGCTTGCTCAGCCAACTGTCTTATTCTTTCTCTTGAAACACAATATTTTTTGCTAAGCTCATCCAAAGTCTGAGTATTCTCAGATAAATATCTGCTAATGAAAATGTCTCTTGATCTTTCATTAAGACTTGCCAGCGCATTGCTTAAAATTGTTTCTTTTAATGCCTTTTCTTCATGATTCTGGTAAGCTACTTCTTGACTAACTAAATTACACGGAATCATATCTTGTAACTCCTTTTTAGAGTCATCACCTATTTTTATACAATTATTTAACGACTGATCCTTACAAGCCAGACGATAGCTCATCTGTACAACATCTTCTTCAGATACAGAAAGCTCATTTGATATTGCTTTTATTTCTTCTTTACTCAAAGTTTCTCTGTTTGTGTATTGTAAAATTCTTTTTTTTATTTTACGTAAACTAAAAAACAATCTCCTTTGTGCTTGCGTTGTACCTATTTTTACAAGTGACCAAGATTTTAATATAAAGTCTTTCATTGAAGCTTCAATCCACCATACTGCATAAGTTGAAAAACGAAATCCCAAGTTAGGATTGAACTTTTTCACTGCATGCATTAAACCCATATTTCCTTCCATGACCAGGTCCATCAACAATAGACCGTAATTCTTAAATTTCATTGCAATTTTTACTACCAAATTCAAATGGCTAGTAATCAACCTGTGAGCAGAAGAAATATCCTGGTATTCTTGCCAATTTCTTGCTAATCGCACTTCCTCTTCTGGGGAAAGCATAGGAAATTTTCGCACTTCAGCAATATATTGCATGAGATTAGTGCTACTATTAACACATAAATTTGCTACTGGGGTCAACATAATAACTTAAATTAAAACTCTATACATATAATATATTGATTTTCAGTGAAAAATTCAAGCTTTAATTAAAAAAGCACAATTTTACATCTAATTGAGATCTTAACAACAGCTACCTAAATGTATCATTAAAATTGCTAGCGTGTAACTATAAAAACTACATTAAATAAATAATGTGTTATTCCAGTGCTCAAACACTGGAATTCACATTTCTTTTTTCTAGATCCCAGTGTCATGCTACTTGAATGACAAGAAAAACCCACTGGGATAATAAGACAAAGATAGACTAGAAATTAAACGCTACTCCAGCTTCTGCACCAACAGTGCTGTAAAGAACATTTTTGATATCATTATCATCCTTATTTGTCTTATCAAAACTAGCACCATAAGAACCGAAGTAACGAGCTCCAGCAAAGAGTTTGATTTCTGGGGTTACATCATAACTAACACCAGCTTTTGCTTGATAAGCAAAACCAAATCCTTTTTGATCTTTAACTGTATCAGCTTTTGAAGGATTGCTGATATATGCTGCACCAACACCAACACCAACGTATGGAGTGATAGGCATATCTTCAATCGCTATATCGTAATAAACGTTAACCAATCCTGAAAATGCTGTTAAACTGTCTGCAACATTTGTTTCAGAAGTATTTACTACAGCTGTGTCTTTAGCCAATTGTGAGTAAAGCCCTTCAACATCAACTCTAATGTCATCCATTTTATAACCAAATGCACCACCACCAGCTATAAAAGATCTTGTAAAGGGACTATCCTTTTGTTTACCTGTTGCATTTGTAATACCATCAACTTTTGTATAAAAAGGTAAAATTTCACCGTTGTATTGTAAACGAACGTAGTAGCTAGTTTCTTCATCACTTATTGGACCAATAGGGTCTGATGAAAAAGCAGAGTTTGATAGGCTTAGCAACGTCACTAAAGCAGCTGCCGAAAAAAACTTTTTATAATGCATAATTGCCCTCGTTAAAAAAATTAAAATTCCACTTTAGCAGTCTAAATAATAACTAAAGTTAAGTCAAGTGCTAACTTAATAACACAAAACCTTCTGTATCTTAACTAACTTTTAGGAAAATACAAAGATTTTATTAATTAATAAATAGAGTTACTCTACTTTTTTTACTCTTGATCTTCTGACACCTATTTCACTAATGTCTTTTTATCTTCTGATCTGCATTCATCATTGTGAATTGCTTCATATTCATGCAGTAATATGAATGTACTTCATGGAAGTACTAGTATAAAAGGAAAACACTTAGTTACTGCATTAAGGCAAACTTCAGTAGTAAATTTAAAAAGGAAGTTTAAGTCCAGGCGGTAAACCCATCATACCTGCAAGATCAGAAGTTGCATTTGCCATATCTTCTTCTGCTTTTTTGATGGCATCATTGAATGCTGCTGTCACTAAATCTTCTACTATATCTTTTTCTTCATTTCTCATAAGTTCTAAGTCTATATTTACCTTTTTAGCTTTATAGCTACCTATTTTTATCACTTCCACTAATACAGAAACTTTACCACCACCAGAAATACCTTGAAACTCTTTTCCAATATACTTTTCTTGAGCTTCCGCAAGCTTTTTTTGCATTTCTTGCGCTTGCTTCATTATTTGACTGAAATCCACAACCTACTCCTTATTTTCTATATTAACTACCTTTGCACCTTTAAACGTATTTAATATATCCTTAACTGCAGGTGCATAATTTAAATTACTCACTTCCCTATTCATATAACTTGTATCAACTATAATAACCCACTCCTGATTAGTAGCTTGATTTAAGTAACTTTTCAAGTCATTACAAAAATTACTGTTCAAGTTAGATACAGCTTTTAATTTTAAATACCCAAATTTACAATCTATTAATTGTAGATTACTACACAGTTGTTTGTAAAGATAAATTTGGTTACTCCGCCTTAATAGTTGCAAAATCTTATCAAAATCGTAATTTTGTTGTTTATTTTTCACATGGATCCCAGTGTCACGCACTGGGATGACAGAGTGGGGTTTTTCCACATATTTTTTTGGATCCGAGTAGTCAGCTACTTGGATGACAGGGGGGGAAGGTGCAACAGGTCTGCCCTGTCTATTTCCTTGCTCTACATTCTGTGAAAGAATTTTTTTGATCACCTGTTCCGGAGAAGGCAAATCAGAAAGATAACAAAGGCTAATTAATATCATTTCAGCGGCAATTTCATTGCATGTTGAAACCTTTATATCTTGAATACCCTTAAGCAGCACCTTCCACAATCTCGAAAAAAATATTAAAGACTTTTTTGCACTCAAATCTTTTACTCTGCTCTTCTCATATTCTGTATCAATCTCTTTTGTAATTAAAAAACGGCATATTAACTGGATTGTTTGCAGTAGATCTTCAAAAATATTGAGCGGATTTGCTGTTTTTACCACATTGTCGAATACTAACAAAGCCTTCTGTAAATCACTGTCTAATACTGCTTCCAGTAGATCAAATATAACGTTTCTATCTACTAGACCAAGTATGTCTGTAACACTTTGAGTGGATATTGTACCATCTTTGCTATATAGCACTGCTTGATTCATCAAAAATAAAGCGTTACGCATTGAATTGCTACAGTGGTGCGCAATTAATTCCGATGCTTCTTTTTCAATAAAATAATTTTCTTTTTGTGCAATATCATTTAAACGCTCCATTATCTTAGCTGAAGGAATGTTATGTAAGTCAAACCTTTGACAACGTGCAATAACAGTTATTGGTATCTTTTTTATTTCTGTAGTTGCTAGAATAAACTTTACGCTAGATGGTGGTTCTTCTAGAGTTTTAAGTAATGCATTAAATGCATTACTGGATAACATGTGTACTTCATCTATAATGTAAACTTTAAACTTAGAACTTATTGGTAAATAGCAAATATCTCCCAAGATGGCTCTAACATCCTCAACACTAGTGTGACTTGCCGCATCGATTTCAACTACATCTGGATGGCTTGAATTTTTTATTGCCAGACAACTTGTACATGATCCACAAGGTTCAAAAATTGGCCCCAATGAGCAGTTCAAACATAAAGCTATTATTCTTGCAGTGGTGGTTTTACCAATTCCACTGCTACCAGAAAGCAGTATAGATTGTGGAATTTTGTTGAGAGTAAAAGCATTTTCTAGTATACGCACCAATATATCTTGACCTACTAAATCTTTAAAGCTACTAGGACGATATTTTAATGCTATGTTCATAGCCTAGAATAAAACAAATAGTACAAATAGGTATGCAACCCAAAAAGATTCTGATATGGTTGCTTCATTTCTGACCTGACCAAGTTACAGAATTTTTGCCTGCATACCTTATAAAAGGTTATACTTTTTTTTTTTTTTAGCAAGGTATATTCTATATTAGTCTTATAATTTATATGTTAGACCTTTTGCAACATTACTTTGGAGTAAACAGCTGTTACCTAAAATACTCTTCTTCTGTCATCCCAGTGCCCAGACACTGGGATCCAGAAAACTTAATTTTAAATGAATACATTAGGCTGTTGTATAATAAGAACTGGATTCAAGTGTCAATCACTGAAATGACACCCTTCCGGTGGGGATTGCTCTCAAACTACAATGTTCGTACAGTTGTACTGGGATCCAAGTATAAAAATATTTGGAAATTATACAATGGACAATGGATTCTAGGAGTATATGTTAAAAGTAATGTCCATAATGAAATAAGCTGGATTCCAATGTCACGTACTGGAATGACAACATATAGGTATTGGAATAACAAAAGAGGAATATTATGATTTTATATCATTTTCCTCTTTGTCCGTTTTCACGAAAAGTTAGAGCTCTTCTCAAGGAAAAAAAGCTGAGTTGTGATTTTGTATATGAAAATCCATGGGAAAAGCGGAATGAATTCATGGAGATCAATCCAATCGGACAAGTACCAGTATTAATAGATAATAACTTTGTAATAGCGGATAGTAATGCCATTTGTGAATATATAGAAGAGACTTACAATAGCGACGTCAAATTACTTGGTTCATCCACTATTATTAAGTCTAAAATACGCGCTTTAATCAATTGGTTCGATAGCAAATTTTACAATGAAGTTACTAAGTATATTATGAATGAAAAAGTAATTACTAACCGCAGCCCTGACTCTAGATTTCTTCATGCAGCTCAGCATAACCTGCCTTGCCATATGGAATACATCGAACACTTAATTAACAAGAACGTTTGGCTTGCAACCGATAAGTTCACTTTAGCCGATATTACTTTAGCATCACATATTTCTATAATAGACTACGTAAATAGTTTCCCATGGGAAAAAAGTAAGATTTTAAAAGAATGGTACTCCATTGTTAAATCAAGGCCTTGTTTTCGCGAAATATTATTAGAGAGAGTTTTTGGGTTAACTCCCCCTAGACATTACGCTGACCTTGATTTTTAACTTGCGTTAGTTTTAAAGCTACAGTCATTCCTTCGTCAGTAGGAATCAATATGGAGAAATATTTTTTTTCATCTGACAATCTATCGTTAAACTCTCTCATAGCATGCCATGACTTTTCTGATACTTCTTTTGGAGGCGATTCTAAAAATACTGTATCAAATAATAGAGTGTTATCTGCAACGATTAGCCCATCTTGTTTAATGTATGACTCTGCCCAATCTAAATACTTAGGATAACTACTTTTGTCAGCATCGATGAATATCATGTCAAATGGTGCCTTTGCTGATAATTCATTAATTTTTTCCAGTGCATCACCTTCTATTAGAGTAATTTTATCACTTAGATTAAAAGCACTAAAATTTTTTTTTGCTATTCTTGAGTGTTGAGGATTATTTTCTATTGTATATATATGACCATCTTTCGGTAAAGCTTTTACCATACAAATTGACGAATAACCATATAACGTGCCAATTTCAACTATGCTTTTAACTTTATGGATTTTGATAAATAAATTTAATAATTTTCCTTCTTCAGGAGTGATTTGAATACGTTGTTTCTTATCAAGAGTACAATGTTCTTCTATTTTTTTATACTCTTTTGCAAATAAGCTTCTTATGTACAACGATTTTCTGCTAAAGTTATGACGCATTAAGTTTTATAATATAAACTAAGGAGGTTTAATCTATATAAGATTTATAAAGATAACAATAGAGTTAAGAATAATAAAATTTTTTATTTTAAGTTGTTATTTTATAAAGTAAAATTTTAAGTGACAAAGATTATTATATATTTTACTATGGTTCACTAGTATAACAATCAATTGTTATACTAGAATTAAGGGATCGTTTATTTACATCTCTCTTAAAATGTAATTTTTATAATCAATTAGAGGGGGTTATATGTCTTATAACATTGCTAACGAAGTTGAAACGTTAAGCAAGAAATCTAATAATAATGAAGGAGTGAAATTACTGCACAATCCAGCTTATCGCGAGAAGTACAAAGAACGCTTTAACGAAGCTCAGAAAAAAGTTATGGATATGGTCCAATTTTATGATGGAACGATAGTATTAATAGAGAATAAAATTGCTATGTATTATTATGCTTGGCACAGTAAAAAAAGAGAGTTTGAGCGTAAAAAGCAACAAACAGTATCAAAAAATACTGATTCAGCATAGGGTTTTTATATGGTAAGCTACAGTGTTATTACTTCACTATAGCTTTTTCATATAACTCATCTATTACATTAGTGAAGTATTCCAGGTCTCTATATCCTTCATGTTTGATTTTACCATTCCCTACGTATGATTTGTCATCGTTAAGCTTGATGATGAATACAGGAGTAGCTGTGATATCAAGTTTATTAATTGCAAGTGATTTATCATTTATAATTTTGTCCATCATCTTTCTATCATTAATGCATTGGTTAAATACATCTTGCTTCAAATTGCTTAGTGCAGCAATTTTTTGTAGTATAGTTAAATCACTAAAATTATAGTAGTTCCACGAGTCTATTGCATTAAACACAGCTTTGTTAAAATTAAAATAGTCTTCTTCTTTTTCATAGCAATAACTTAGCATTGCAGCTTTTAATCCTCTGTAATCTAGAGGAAAATGACGGAATATGTATAACATCTTACCTGCATCTATGTACTTCTCTTTGATTTTAGGAAAAACTTTCTTATGAAAAAGAGAACAATGATAACAAGTGAGCGAGGCGTATTCTATCATTAAAATTGGTGCTTTTCGATCTCCTAATAATTTATCATCAGGCAATAGGGACAGTAGTTCTTTTGGTGTTATTTCATCAGTTTTTTGAGTGTTGGGTAAGTTTTGTTCAATAGCTGCATAAGAACTAACACTTATAAAAATAAGTAAGAACAATAATCTAAAAATCATTACAATGGAAATACTGAACTTATTAAAAAATTTATGCATTTATACAAACAATGTCAAGATAACTTTTACTCAGCAAGGCTTTCTAGTCTGTCTTTGAATGCAGTAATTATTTTATTTTGTGCATATTTATACACCGAGTTTAATAAAGTAGAAAACAAATTGGATTTAAACTCAAACTCTATATAGAACTCTACCATAGTTTTATTTTTGCTCATAGGAGTGAATTTCCATTCGTTGTATAAATGTTTAAATATTCCATTTGAGGACACAGCTTTTATCCAACTTTCATTTATTCCATTTGGAGCAAGGTAGGTCACTTCTGATGTATAACTTCCTTTAATGCCATGAAAAGCTGCAAGGAGATCCACAATCATCTGGCTATCAGTTTTTTCTTTTATATAAACAGCTTTGCACCAAGGAACAAAATCAGGATACTTCTCAACGTCAATTACAACTTGAAACACCCTATGAGATGAACAGAAAAAAACACCTTGTTCTTTATATTGGTTTAACATAAACCTGAATAATAAAAATGGGATCCATATCTACCGTCAGTCTTAGTAGATTCCTGAGACCTAAAGTTAAGGTGGGTATCACATACTAATTTCAATGAAATTAACAGAGGCAATCCCCTTGATCAGAGATTATCGCTCGGGAAATTTAACTTAACTCATAACGTATAGCACAGACCCCTATTAATTATAGATTATTTATATAGAGTATGTCTATAGGTATGTTAGAGCTAGCGACTATTATTTTGCCTTTGTTAAATTTTGCATTTTAAGTATCATAGCTAATAAATATATCTTATGAATGTTATTAAGCTCTTAACCGTTTTTATTTTAATATCCTCAAGTGCTTACGCGAGTTGTATAGGTCACAAAACTTTTGTGCTTGCCATGAAGCAGCAAATAGACAACACGTCTATGAAAGGAAACAGAAAAAATCTAGAACATATACATGAAGAACTTCAGAAGATCATTCAGAATAATGTTAACCTCAAAGAAATATCTCGATTTGTAATAGGGAAATATTGGAATTTATCTACTCAGAAAGAAAAAGAAGAGTTTCTAAAAGAATATGAAGTATATCTCGCGCGTTTGTGCGCTAAAATTTTGTATAAATACATAAATAATAGTGAAATGATCATAATGAGTACAAAAGCAGTTGACGATGAAACTTGTCTGATAGGAACAAGATTTTCTTATGGTGATGAGGAATTTACAAATATTGACTTTAAAGTTACTAAAAGTGACAGTTCTTTCTTAATAAACGATGTTGTAATGAGTGGAATAAGTATTGCTGTTAATCAACGTTCTCAATTTAGTGAAAAGATCGATACGAATGGCATGGCAAGTGTAATAGATGAATTAAAATGTAACAATAATTTATGATATACATGCCTCATTGGCCTAAGCCGATTGGCAGTAGGCCAAAGGATTTTTCTCTTGATCGCATAAAAAGCTTTCTAAATAAATTGGGTAATCCCGAGAAAAAAATACCGCCAATAATTCACATAGCTGGCACTAATGGCAAAGGATCAACGCTATCGTTTATAAGATATATAATGCAAGCAGCAGGGTATAAAGTTCATACGTACACCTCTCCACATTTAGTGAATTTTAATGAGAGAATAGTTGTTGCAGGCACTGATGTCGATGATAGTGAATTACACAACTCACTGGAAGAATGCCGTATAGCAGTTGCGGAACAACCTACCACTCTATTTGAGGCCACAACAATTGCAGCTTTCTTAGCTTTTGCTCGTCATAAAGCGGATATTACTTTAGTTGAGGTGGGTATGGGTGGAAGGCTTGATGCAACAAATGTTATAGATAATCCGATCCTAACGATCATCACTTCCATTGCACTTGACCATACAGAATATCTTGGTCCTACCGTAGAAACCATAGCAGGTGAAAAGGCTGGAATAATGAAACCTAATGTTCCTTGCGTAATAGCACCACAAGAAAAATCTATAATGAACACATTAGAACATCATGCAATAAATAAGAAATCTCCTCTGTATAGAGGAGGACTTGAATGGAATTGCGAAAAACAGAATAACAGGATGGTCTTTCAATCGACTATTCAATCAATAGAATTTTCTTTGCCATCTTTAAAAGGAGATCATCAAATAATCAATGCAGGAAACGCAATTGCAGCATGTAGCATTTTGAGTGGGAAGTATGGATTTAATATTGGAGAAGAGGACATTGCTTCAGGTTTACAGAGCACTTATTGGCCTGCGCGGCTAGAGTCTATAAAAGAAGGTAATTTAATTTCTTTATTACCAAAAGATTGGCAATTATTTCTAGATGGCGCGCACAACAATGATGGTGCCAGAGTGTTAGCTAAGTGGGTAAGAGACAATTTTACTGAAGGTGTCTATATGATCTTTGGTGTTACTCGTAACAGAAACTTCGCAGAGTTCTTAGAGCACTTAAAGCCATACATCAAACTACTATGCGCAGTTTGTGTTAAATCTGAACCTAAAGCAACAAGTACAGATTTAATTAGAGAAGGAGCTCATAATATAGGAATCAATGCTATCGAATGTGAATCAATTAGTGATGCAATATCAAATTACATATTGAAAGCCTCTATTCAAAATGTCAAAACCATACTAATTTGTGGCTCGTTATTTTTAGCCAGAGATTTGAGTATGGAGAATAATCAACCTACTTGATGAGCCGAGACGTTAAAAGCACCATCAGGATTTACAATGCTGCTTGGCTTTTTGGTTGATGCTCCTATAGGTACATTTTGTTCATCACCTATTCCTTCAGTTTTTACAAGATTTACAACTTTTCTCTCGTAGATTTCACTTGCTAAGTGTAGTAATAAACTACAACCTAGTAATGCAGCAAATCCGATGAGTATTTTACTGTTTAAGCAACTAGATTGGTACTGTAACACCAAACCTGCTACTAATAAAATAGGAGGAAGATAATTTGAAATTTGGGAAGTAAGAATTAGATATTTAAATGCTTTACTTTTGGATATCTCATCTCTTAGCTCTTCTTGATCTAAATTTTCACCTTGTTCCCGTTGAGGATTTTGCAAATCCACAGCTTTTTTAAATAAAGAAGATATCAAATAAACAGATAAGAAAAAAGTTGTAACAGATGTTATTAGAGTCGCACTAAACAAAATGCCAGGTGCATCAGTAAAATTAGCAGCCTTATATAGCTTAAACCCCAAGTAAATATACGACACTAATGACGAGATGAGCAGTAGGATATTTACCCGAGTAAAAACAGCATAATACTCTGCACGCTTATCATTCTGACCTTGCTGGATTGATTGTAAATACCTTTTCAATTCCTCAGGAATGATTAATCCCTGATTCTTTCCACTTAGTGGTTTAATATATTGCAAAAGTGCTGCTTTATTTCTGTTAAGGGCCTGTATTTTTTCATCGCTACCTCCTGGTTTATCTGGGTGACACTTTATTGATAACCTTCTATAATTTTTTGCTATTATGTTAGATATTTCTAAGAAGTTACAACCTTCTACTTCTTGTACTTGAATGCCTATCTCTTTAAATAGACTTTCATTATAATCATATTCTCTTTTTCTTAACTTATATCCCATATCTCCACCTAATAAATTAACTAACTATTAATACTTTATAATATATAAATTTCCAAATCATGTCAATTATTTCATTCATGCTTATTGTATGAATTATTTCTTTCACGACTACCATGACAAGTGTATGAAAGTTATTATTTAGTGCATAATAGTGCTTCAATGTTTAGGTTACAGTTTTCATTGGTCATTTGAGTAACTCAAATCCGATTAATGCCAGTTCTATCTATCTTGTCACTTAAGTAGCCTCTATTTCAGCACAGGAATCTACTTTATAGTGATGTCATTCAAGTATCTGACATTGATTCCTTTATGATGCTGTCATCCCAGTGCTAGACACTGGGATCTAGTTAAATTTACGAGTATAAAAGTAATGTTAAAATACAATGTTTCCGATGATTATGAAAAAGCTGGATTCCAGCGTCACGCGCTGGAATGACACCTTTTTTAAATTACTTTAGCAATAAATATTAAGAAATTTACCAAGCAAAAAAAAAGACAAAAGAACCCCCGTATAGCAAGTTTTAATAATGTAAATTGATAATGTGCTAACAAGCGCGATTTGGCTGAATGTAGAAAAATAAAAAAAGCCGCTATAATTTTATGTAATTTGCCAATAAATATCTGAGTTTTTTACTGAATTTTGTCGTTGAGCCTAAAAACAAGGATAAATACTCTTACTTTCATAGTAAGGGGGATGGCGTAATTTGTCAAGTTAAATAAGCTAACTTATTAACATGTAATAATGCAGGGAGCTATTGCAGATTGAATGTTCACTAGCTTTGAGGTTTTGGTTTCATCTATTTGCGGCTGACTAATCATAGTTCGAATGAAATTTGTTGCCATAAAGGTACAACCTAGAATAAAAAAAGCAACGGAAATAAAGGGGATAATAGGAAATTCAAGAGGTAATATAGATGTAATTCCTCCTATTAAAAATGAAACATTAGATGTAACGTCGAGGCAGATCTTCATTAATTTATCTTGCCAAGAGGTATCGAGTTGCTTATTAAGGCCACACTGCCTAAGATGATCAGTTAATGACCATATATTTAAAGCAAGCGAAAGTGCACTTAGCATAGTGCTGACAATAGTACAGTACAAGCTTAAGGAAGAAATATTTAGGGCTAATGCTGCTGTATACCCCATCAAAGAAGCAATAGATAGTGCAGTAACTAAGCGTTTTGAATAAGTTCGTACTTTCTTTCTGTAAACAAGACTCTCTTTCTCACAACCCATAAACTTAAGTATAGTAAATACGTTATATTGTATCATTAATTAACTCAAGAATCAATATAGAGTGCCCGAGAGAAGACTTGAACTTCCACAACTTGAAAAGTTACTAGCACCTGAAGCTAGCGCGTCTACCAATTCCGCCACCCGGGCTTTTTGTGATTTACTATGTTAAAATTAAACAATATACTTAAACAATTTTCAGCTCAAAGGTAATGCCAAATCTAGATCAAATATTTTTTGCTCAAAACAATGTTAATATTAATAACGTGTATAAAATAGTCAATAACGCTTTGAGCAACAGTGATGGTGGTGAGTTATTTTTAGAGTTTTGCCAATCAGAGTCTCTAGTTTTTGATGATAATGTATTGAAACACATGGATTTAAATACTAGAAGGGGGTTTAGTTTAAGGTCTTTTTGTGAAGATAGTACATCTTTTGTTTGTTCTTCTGAGATTAGCGAAAAAGAAATTAGTAACGCTGCTTCTATGGTAAAAAGTTCAGCATCTTTAAGCAAAACAAATTCAATAAACTTAAATGAGGAGACAAAAAGCCTGTACTCAACGATTAATCCCATAAATGAAATGGATCTGAACTCAAAAATTAAACTACTCAATGAGGTTAATGAGTATGTAAGGTCGAAGAATAACTGCGTGAAGCAGGTAAAAATAACTCTAAGTGGAGAATGGCAAGTTGTACAAATAATAAAAGATGATCACAGGTTAAGCGATATTAGGCCTTTGGTACGTTTTAATGTACTA
Organism: Wolbachia endosymbiont of Spodoptera picta; assembly: GCF_018141665.1. NCBI lineage: Bacteria > Pseudomonadati > Pseudomonadota > Alphaproteobacteria > Rickettsiales > Anaplasmataceae > Wolbachia > Wolbachia endosymbiont of Spodoptera picta. The sequence continues at coordinate 886,209 of NZ_CP067976.1, read as the reverse complement.
GTCATCGTAGAGAAAAATGGCCGAGCTGAGAGAGGTTCTGCAGGGCACGGTGGAAGAGACTCTTATAGTAAATTTGTTTCTGAGAAGAAGTGGAAAGAAGTTGCAAACCAAGCGTTAGAGCAAGCGCTAGTAAATCTTGAGGCAATTCCAGCTCCGGCTGGAGAGATGACAGTTGTTTTAGGTTCAGGTTGGCCAGGAATATTATTGCATGAAGCTGTAGGTCATGGACTTGAAGGTGATTTTAACCGTAAAGGAATCTCGGCATTTTCAAATTCTATGGGTAAACAAGTGGCAGCCAGTAACATTACTGTAATTGATGATGGAACTCTACCTAATTTGCGTGGTTCTATTAGCATAGACGATGAGGGTACTTTACCTGGCTATAATGTGCTTATAGAAGATGGAATTCTAAAAGGATATATGCAAGATCATATGAACGCTAAACTTATGGGTGTAAATCCAACTGGTAATGGTAGAAGAGAAAGTTACAAAGAAGTTACTATGCCACGCATGACAAACACCTATATGTTGCCAGGAAAATATACACCAGAAGAAATAATATCCAGTGTAAAGAGAGGCCTATATGCAGTAAATTTTGGTGGTGGACAAGTTGATATAACATCAGGAAAATTTGTTTTCTCATCTTCGGAAGCTTACCTAATAAAAAATGGTAAAATTACACAACCAGTCAAAGGAGCAACGCTAATTGGTGATGGGCCAACAGTGCTAAAAAAAGTATCAATGATTGGTAATGATCTAAAGTTAGATCCTGGTGTTGGTACGTGCTCAAAAGACGGGCAAAATGTACCTGTTGGAGTTGGTCAGCCAACACTCAAGGTCGATGCAATAACTGTTGGTGGAACTGAATATGTAGATAAGGGCTAAGCGAACTCAGCTCATGCTGTACAATTGTACAAATATTGTAACCATTATTCAAGTAGCTCATATAGATGCAAAAACTACTTAACAAATTTCTCTGCCTTCCTTGCCATAACGTGTATAACAATCTCACAAAAAATAATATCATAGAATTCAATAGGTGGTCTTTCAAAATCCTTAAGGAAAGTAAAATACTGTTTAAATAGGCCGATATAGATGGTTTTACGATATAATAAAATTATTATAAACAAGAACTTATAAACTCTAGCAAATGAATTTGTGAGTTTAGTGGTGTTAGGAATACCTGGCTCTTTTATGTGGATTGACATTCTCAATAACCTGCTCTAGAGAGATTATATAATTTTGACAAGGTTCTTGGCATGTGATATTTTTCTCAAATATAGGGAATGGTATAAATGACTTTATATCTATATCCAGCTCTAGGGGAAGATCTTCAATGTTTACGTCCATCCCTGATAAAGGATATTCTATGTCCATGTGCAGCTTTGGGGGATAGTTCTACTTTGAAGATTTCTTTCACTTTTACTATTGCGACTCCCGATTCCACTGAAATCACTCTTTCCCTTAATTCATATTGATATGGTGACTCCATTTATTCCCTCACTTTCAACTTTTTCTTGCTTTACCATATCTCTTCCCCTCTTGTCTCTATCTTTATGTATTAAGCTATATAACTCAAAATCTTGATAAAATGCAGAAAAGTTTTTTTAATTTCAGCTCCATCCTCGAAGAGTTAGAAAATAACTTTAAGCAAGTTAGTCAGCATTTTTCTGACGCAAAGGAACAAGTTTTAAATTTAGCTATCAACTCTGAAGATTTGGCAGGCAAGTTTCTTAATTATCACCCGAATATGTGCATAGTATAAAATTAGCTTGATAGACTTCAAGAGCTTTGCCTATGAAGTCAGTGTGCTTCTTGAAATGGAATACACTTTTATTACTTTAATTATAAAAATCCGTTAAGCCTTCTTGCCAATTACTACAATATTTTCACTTGGAAAAAAGTAGTCAGGTATAGCCATGTTTTTTGGTGCAGGACCGCCAATTACTCGGCCTGATGTGTCATAATATGAACCGTGACAAGGGCAGAACCAACCGTTGCCGTCTTTTGTAGCGTGATCAACTGGTACACATCCAAGATGGGTGCATATTCCAATCATAATTAACCATTCATCTTTCCCTTTGTATACTCTTTTTTCATCTGATTCAGGATCTCTCAAATTTTCTGCATTTATGGCTCTTGCAGCCTCAATCTCTTGTTTTGTGCGCTTGCGGATAAATACTGGCTTACCTTGCCATTTTACCTTTTTTCCTTGTCCTTCTTGAATATCAGATAGATTAACCTCAACCGTAGACATCGCTAAAACCTCAGCAGAAGGACTCATAGACTTAACCAATGGCCAAAGACCGCTTGCAGCTCCTATACCTGCCATGGCACACGTAGTTAATGTGATAAAATCTCTTCTACTCTTATTTTTGGCAAAATCTTTAACAAGAGATGTTTTTTTATTCTTCTCATTCGTCAATGATTTTTTATTTTTAGTTAACTTCTTATCCATCAATCTCTACTTGAACATAGACATATATTTTAATTTAAATACTATAGATTAATCAATAGAAATTTGCACTATTTGCTTAACCTTTGCTATACAGTTAAGAAGAAACAGAGTTTTCAATTTCGGAAATACTATCTTCAGTGGAATCAGGATCCTCAATTTTCGCTACTGACACCACCTTTTCTCTACTCTCTGTTTTAAACAGAGTGACTCCTTGAGTGCTACGTCCTGCAATTCTGATATCATTTACTGAAATACGAATTAACTTTCCTTTATCTGTAATAAGCATGATATTATCACCCTGTTCAACTGGAAAGCTAGCAACAACATTACCGTTTCTATCGGTAGTAAGGATATTTGTAATACCAACACCACCTCTATTTGTTACCCTATACTCATACGCAGAAGTTCTTTTACCAAAGCCATTTTCGGTAATAGTTAATATAAACTCCTCATTCACTGCAAGTTTTAAGAATAATTTGTTATCTATTCCTAAACCATTCAAAGTCTTTTCCAATTTAGAATCAATGGAGTTATTAATCGCAGCCCCCAGTCTTTTTGCAAGTGGAACTTTTAAGTAAAGTTCTTTTGTTTCTGTTGCTACACCTATCCCATTTAATATGGTCATGGATATCACGCCGTCATTCTTTGCAAGTTTGATACCTCTTACGCCATCTGAATTGCGACTTTTAAATTGACGCACATCACTTACAACAAATCTGATACTTTTGCCGAATCTTGTTGAAAGAAAAACATGATCAATTTCATTGCATACTTTAACTGATATTAACTTATCTCCTTCATCGAGCTTGATTGCTATTTTTCCATTGCTTGGAATATAGTGAAAATCCGCTAAAGAATTGCGCCTTATGTTCCCATGAGCAGTAGCAAAAACTATGTTTTGATTTTCGTCATTTTCACTTGGTAATGGCATTATATTAGTTATAGTTTCACCATCGCTAAGCGGGAATATATTAACAAGTGCTCTTCCACGTGCAGTTGGCTCTGCAAAAGGTAACTTATAAACTTTTAATCTATAAACTCGGCCAATATTAGAAAAGAATAAAAGGCTAGTATGGGTATTCCCAACAAATAATTTTGTGGTTACATCCTCTTCTTTTAATCCTTGTCCTAGCTTTCCTTTTCCACCACGACGCTGAGTTCTATAATGAGAAAGCTTCACACGCTTAATATAACCATTCATAGTTACGGTTATCACCATATCCTCTTGTGGAATTAGATCTTCAGCTTCAATGTCCGTATCTGATTCCTCTATTGAAGTTTTTCGCGGCACAGCAAATCTGTTCTTTATTTCTTGTAGATTGTTTTTTATTTCTTTCATCAACTTCTCTCCTGAGCCAAGAAAAGCGATATATTCTTTTATCAGGTTGATCATTGAACTTAGCTCAGCTTCTAATTTGTCTTTTTCAAGGCCTGTTAAACGTTGCAATTTCATGTCAAGAATAGCTTTCGTTTGCAGCTCAGTTAATCTATACACTCCGTCTTTCAAAAAGCTCATGCTGTCTGAGATTAATCCAATAATTGTGTTTATCTCAGCTGAAGTTTTCCATTCTTTATTTAAAAGTTCTCTACTTGCTTCCGCAGGATCTTTTGCACCACGGATGATTTTTATCACTTCATCTATGCTCAAGACCGCAATGTAGAGCCCTATATATATATGAGCTTTTTCCCTCGTTTTTCTTAGACGAAATTCTGTTCTCCTGATTAATACTTCTTTTCTAAAATCAACAAAAGCAGCTATGATTTCTTTTAATGACATCAAAGCAGGCCTGTTATTGTTGAGGACTAGAGTGTTAACACTAAAACTACTTCTTAGTGGAGTTAGTCCCAATATTTGATTAAGTATAAAACTTGCTTCAGCATTTCTTCTGAGGTCAATTACTACCCTAATACCAGACTTATCAGACTCATCCCTAATTTCTGTTATGCCATCAATTCTTTTTTCTTTTACAAGCTCACCTATCTTCTCAATTAATTTTACTTTATTTACCTGGTAAGGTATTTCATCAATCACTATTGCTTGCCTATCTTGTGGCAGGTCTTCCATGTGAGTCTTGCCTTGCACAACAATTGATCCACGACCCGTTGCAAATGCTGATCTTATTCCAGACCTTCCAAGAATCGTTCCCCCAGTTGGAAAATCCGGCCCTGGCATCACTTCAAGTAACTCATCCAAAGTAACTTCAGGATTATCTATATATAACATACAAGCATCTATTATTTCTCCAAGGTTGTGAGAAGGAATATTGGTTGCCATACCAACTGCAACACCGCTTGCACCATTTACCAATAGATTCGGAAATTCTGCAGGCAGTACAACAGGCTCTGTTTCATTTCCATCATAGTTTGGCCTAAAATCAACTGTATCTTCGTCAATATCATTTAGTAAAAAATGCGACACTCTGTGGAGCCTTGCTTCTGTATATCGCATTGAAGCTGGCGGATCTCCATCTATCGAACCAAAGTTACCTTGCCCATCAATCAGTGGTAAAAGAAGAGAAAAATCTTGAGCCATCCTGACCAAGGAGTCATAGATAGCCATGTCACCATGTGGGTGATATTTTCCCATTACATCCCCGACTATACGAGCTGCTTTTTTATACGGTTTACCGGCATCGAACCCAGCCCTCGACATTGCGTATAATATGCGCCTATGAACAGGTTTAAATCCATCTCGCACATCAGGTATAGCTCGACTTATGATCACACTCATTGCGTAGGAGAGATAAGAATCCTCTAGCTCTTTCACTATTGAAACTGATACTATGTTGTCTTGCATTTTCTATACTTTGATTGAAATAATTGTAATATTAATATTCAACTAGGCTAATGGGCAATGACAGACTTGAACTGCCGACCTCCTCGGTGTAAACGAGATGCTCTACCAGCTGAGCTAATTGCCCCTCTAGATATAATTCTATAGTTCAATGTTGTTGTTGTAAACAAAAATAGCGATACAAGCAACTCTTATGGAATCGCTGGGTGCTCACTATGGAGTTGTATAAATTTTAGTCTTGCTGCTACCTTGTATAAAGGTATTCTTTCACTTGCATTTTTTGACATGTTCAACAACTTTGAATAACATGCTGTGGCATTTTTAAAATCTGAGAGCTTATCTAGAATAACAGCTAAATTATAGGTATAAAAAATATTGTTTTGATCTAAAGACATTGCTGCTTTCATATATTCTTTAGCTTTTACGTAATCCCCTTTTTTCATATAGATCAAACCTAAATTTGCTGATAAAGGGGCGCTATTTCTGAGTGTATCATACAATTTCAACATTTCACTCAATGCTAAATTAGGATCATATTGTGAGATTATCGTCAGAAAATTCTTTAATACATAAGGGTTGCTAGGATATTCTTTTAACAGTCTTGTGTAAATCTCTACAGCTTTTTTAAATTCTTTGTTAGCGTAATAGATATTCCCTAGTCCAATTAAAGCACTTTCATGATAAGGAAATCTTGCGATAATCTGATTGAGGAGAGAAGTAGCTGTTTCACTATCTCCTAACTCAAAGGAATCTTTTGCTTTTTTTAAAATAGAGTATATGTCAAAATTCTTGCCAGAATTCTGCGAAATTTTGATATTAAATTTGTCACTTTTTCTCTCGAGAACATCAAGATCTTTATATTTTTTATCAGCTTTTATATGCTTGACAACACTATCAAAGACCTTCTGTATCTCCAAATTTTCACTAGCATAGGTAACAGAAGACCTCCATAAAATCACAACGCAAATTAACATGCAGACAAACATAGATCCTAGTGTTGTGGCATTGGCTGCAGCGCGTAACCAGTAAATCTTATTTCTTTGAACTATACGCAACACATTACAAATTCATAAATGCTAAATTACTTATCTAATATAATAATAAAGATATTATTAATTGGCAGATACTATTTAGAATGAGTTAAAAGAGCACTTCTACACATTCCATATGGTTGCCAATTACACTCCTCACATGCGTAGTCAAATTTCTCTAAAGACATTTTCTTTCTAATTCTTTTGACTGCTTCACTCCAGGTCAAAATCTCGCCAATTTTTATTCCTAAAATTTCCATATGCCTTCTATCTAGCTCTAAAACTTTAGCTTGTGTGGTACATTTACCTTGTTTAGTCTGGTTTGGGCAAACACTGCAAATAGTGTCAAGATTATCAACTACTTCGATTTTAGTATTAGGATCACTAATTACTTTACTTGCTATCTTTTTGTAATTTTCTACAAAGCTCTGAGAATATCCATACCCTTGAAATGCAAGAGTGCACATAAAATGATGAGGACGAAACCTTATCACTTTTTCAAATACTGCAAAGCTGCTACAAGTAGAAAAATTTTTACCAAACCAGGAAGGATGAATGGTAAAACACCTACCATTATTGCTTGTTTCAGACCCACGTAAATAGTAAGCCAACTAATACCACAAATAAAGATTACGACTGTACCCGCCAGACAACTTAAAGAATTACACATAAATGATTTATATTTAGAGTTCAGTAATTCATTTACTCTGCTCATTACTACAACAGCAACTAAACAGCCAATCAAATATCCACCTGTTGGCCCGAGAAAAATGTGATGACCACCAGAAAAATTCGCAAAAACAGGAAATCCTGCTGCACCAAGTGATAGATATGTAAGCACAGAATAGAATGCTGTTCTGCGGTTAAATTTAAGCCCAACAAGCATTAATCCTAAAGTTTGCAATGTGATAGGCACAGGCTGCAATGGTATGCTTATTTGAGCCATCAAGAATAAAAGTAAAACACAAGACAATATTTCAGCCAGTGTTGACCTACTGCTTGATTGTGTTATAAACATATCTTCCCAATAAAAATAACTTACTAAATGTAATATATGTGTATAAGAGGTTTTGCAATTTAAATTTTGCTTATATTGCGCTACAATGAATTATTTATGCACTATTTAAAAATGATGAGTAAACAAGATCTATTATCGTTGATGAAAGAAAGACACAGCGGACGTTCATACGATCCTACAAGAGCAATATCTCAGAAAGAAATGGATATTTTAATAGAAGCTGTAAGGCTCACACCCTCGTGTTTTGGTGATGAACCTTGGCGATATGTGATATGCAACAAACAGAACAATCAAAGCGCATGGAAAAAATTGCTCGGTTGCCTTGATGAATCTAATCAAAAGTGGGCAAAAGATGCACAAATACTAATTATATCTCTAAGCGCTAAGAACTTCCGTAAACAAGGTAAAGGAGAAAATTTTTGGGCTAAGCATGATACTGGTGCAGCAAATTATGCACTTATGCTGCAGGCTGCAGCTATGAACTTAATGGCTCATCAAATGGGTGGATTTGATAGAGATAAAATAGTTAAGAGATTCAATATACCTGATGATTTTAATGTAATGTCAGTGATAGCAGTTGGTTACGAAAAAGAGGGTGCTGAAGTCAAAGAAAAACAAAGAAGATCAATAAAAGAAATATTCTTTTATGACGAATGGCCAGCGAGCTGACTTGACCATTCTTCTCTTAATATCTTAAAAATTGAATTATTTGGCAAATAATTTTTTTTCATCCTACCCTCTTCAATTGCTTGCCAATCTTTCCACGATAATTTCTTACTTCCAAGTTCATAGTCCATACCATCCCATATATCTTCTCGAAAGCCATAAACAGCAAAATGCCAATTATATTCATTAAAAATAGAAGTAAGATCTCGAAAATAGTGCTCTAATCCTTTTGAGCAGCGGTGCCCGCCAAACTCTCCAGCAAGGATCTTATAATCTGGTATATTATACCTCTTTTGGAAAATTTTTACAGGTTCTATATATGATTTTAACTTATCTTTATTCCAATACTCTACTTTTTTTGCATCAAAAGATTGAACATGTCCAGGGTAGGCGAAGTTACCTTGGTTTAATTTTAAGTTTGTATAAGCAAAGGGCTCATATATATGAAATGAATAAAGAACATTTTTATCACTAACTGGTTCAAATTTGTTAAAAGTATTAGAGTCAGCATAACTGCTGCTATCAAATATTATTGGGGTCTCTGAGTCAACTTGGCGGATACTGTTTACCACGCTGCTATAAAAGCCAAATAGATTCTTCTGAACTTTGCTTTGTTCTACGTTATAAATAGCCGAGTCTGCAGTATTATAAAGCCTTTCTGGATGTGGTTCATTTAAGATATTATATCCAACAATAGCAGGATGATCTTTAAGCTCTTTCGCAAGATCTTGCCAAAATTTTGCTGCTTGTTTTTGAAAAGCTTGATCTGACCATAAACGTAAATCATCTTTATCGTTATTATTTTGCTTCCATCTAGATCCAGGTAAGCTAAGCATCGTTAACATTACTGGTATTTTTTGTTGATGAAAAGCATCTAAAACATCTTTCAGAACTTTCAGGTCTTTGGAAATCAGGCCCAGATAATTGTCTGCATTGCCTAAGAGGAAGTCACGTTGCGTAGTTTCAAATTTGTCAGGAGCAAGACGAATAAAACCAATTTTGTATTCCTTTGCTGCTTTGATTAAGTCACTATCAACTTTTCTATTGAAAACATTTGCTCCCTTTCTAACTCCAGTTTGCCAAAAGAGCATTTTGCTGTTCTCCGGTATTGACTTAGCACTCACATTACAGAAAACTATAGAATACAAAACAGCTGTAATTAGAAGAAAAATTTTCACTTATATAATTTTGCTATAATGGTAAGTAACCTAACAGACAAGATCCCGTTTGTAAAGATGCATGGTACTGGCAATAGTTTTGTTATCATAGACTCACGTTCAGCAAATAATTTAGACTGGAATTATAGACAAATTGCTGATCAAGGCAGTTGTGATCAAGTGATAATTATAACAATGTCTAATGCTGCAAACTGCTTTATGCATATCTACAATGCTGACGGTAGTCGAGCTGAAATGTGTGGAAACGCAGCACGCTGTGTTGGATATTTGATAATGTTAGAAAAAGGTACTGAATATATCACTATTGAGCTGATAAATAATCGTATCTTAGAATGTTTTAAAGTAGGTGATAAATCAATAAAGGTCAATATGGGTAAACCACTGCTTAAATGGAATGAAATTCCTCTTTCTTGTGAATGCGATCCCCTTTATCTACCTATAGAGCTTGAAATGCTGAAAGAGCCAGTTGCAGTAAATATTGGTAACCCTCATATAGTTTTTTTTGTTGATAACATAAGCGAAATACCATTGCAGAATTTAGGACCAAAGCTAGAAAATCACGAATTATTTCCTCAGAAAACAAATGTTAGTATTGCACAAATAGAAAAATCTGGAGAAATAAACTTAAGAGTTTGGGAAAGAGGAACAGGTATTACTGCTTCATGTGGTAGTGCGGCTTGTGCAGCATTTGTTGCATCTATACTTCGTAAGTGTTTGGCTACTAAACAAACTTCAGTGCATTTACCAGGAGGTCAGTTACTGATTGAGTGGTCAAAAAATATACTGATGACTGGGGATATAGGGTTTTTATGACCTAGGCTAGGCACTGACACTCATTACTTCTAACACCTTTTTACCAATCACAGCAGGGGTTTCTGCAATCGCAATCCCAGCACTGCGCATAACCTCTAACTTTGCACCAGCACTTCCGCCACTAGAGGAGATAATAGCCCCAGCGTGCCCCATACGTCTTCCTGGAGGTGCTGTTTGACCTGCTACAAAACCAACGATTGGCTTTTTAGTTTTTTCTGTTTTCACAAAATGTGATACATCCTCTTCTTCGTTTCCACCTATTTCACCAATAACTACAATACCATGAGTATCATCATCTTTTAAAAACAACTCCATACAATCAACAAACGTCATACCATGAACAGGATCCCCTCCAATTCCTATACATGTTGACTGACCAAGACCAACAGCGGTTGTTTGTGCTACCGCTTCATAAGTTAAAGTTCCAGAGCGAGACATAATTCCTATATGTCCACGTCTGTGAATATGTCCTGGCATAATTCCTATTTTGCATTCTTCGGGTGTAATAACCCCTGGACAGTTTGGGCCAATCAATCGACTGTTTGAACCAGCGAGAGCGTGCTTTACCTTTACCATGTCAAGTATAGGAATGCCCTCTGTGATGCAAACTATTAATTCTATCTCTGCATCTATTGCCTCAAGTATTGCATCAGCTGCAAATTTAGCAGGTACATATATCACAGTAGCATTCACGTCAGTTTTTTCTTTAGCTTCTGCTACGGTATTAAAAACTGGTAAATTAAGGTGAGTGCTTCCACCCTTGCTAGGAGTTACACCGCCAACCATTTTGGTTCCATAGCTAATTGCTTGTTCTGAATGAAATGTACCTTGTGCACCAGTAAAGCCCTGACATATTAATCTTGTATCTTTATTTACTAAAACAGACATACTCTACTTCACCTCTTGTACTATTTTCTGTGCAGCCTCGTCAAGTTCGTCTGCAGCAATAATATTTAGCCCTGACTCTTCTAAAATTCTTTTTCCTTCTTTGAAGTTAGTGCCTGATAATCTAACCACTAAAGGGACCTTAATATCTATTTCTTTTGCAGCTTCAACTACTCCATTTGCAATGATATCACAACGCATTATACCGCCAAATATATTAACCAAAATTCCTTTTACATTACTATCAGATAATATAATTTTAAATGCTTCAGTGACAGTTTCCTTACTTGCTCCACCACCAACATCTAGAAAGTTAGCAGGCTCTGCTCCATAGTACTTTATTATATCCATTGTTGCCATAGCAAGACCTGCACCGTTCACCATGCAACCAATATTGCCATCCATTTTTATATAACTGAGACCATGCTTTGAAGCTTCTATTTCTTCTTTGACTTCTTCATCGTAATCACGTAGGCTCACGATTTCTGAATGACGGTATAGAGCATTGTCATCAAAATTAATTTTAGCATCAAGTGCAATAAAATCTCCAGCATTCGTTTCAACTAGTGGATTAATTTCTATCTGGCTCGCATCAGTTGTAATAAACGCATCATATATATTTTTTGCAATATTCGTTACCTTTCCTATTTGTTCTGAACTCAGATTAAAGCTATTGCAAAGCTTATTGTTATCAAAACTTGTAAAACCAGTAGCAGGGTCAATATTAAAATTCACAATCTTTGTAGGAGAATTTTTTGCCACTTCTTCGATATCCATTCCACCTTCTGAAGAAAATATAAATACTAGCCTGCTAAGCTTTGGATCGACTACTAGACTCAAATAGTACTCTTTTTTAATGCTTGAACCTTCTTCAATGTATACTCTCTTTACCTGCTGTCCGCTTGGCCCTGTTTGATGAGTAACTAAAGTTATGCCAAGCATGTCCTTTACAAGTTGTTGAGCTTCTTTAGTTGACTTTGCTAGCTTTACACCACCAGCCTTACCCCTACCACCTGCATGAATCTGAGCTTTAACCACAAACACGTCAGATTTTAGTTGATTTATTTGAGTTTCTACTTCTTCTGCAGATGTAGCAACAAAACCCTTTGGTACCGGGACATTAAACTTGTGTAAAATTTCCTTTGCCTGATATTCGTGAATATTCATAAGATAACTAATTATTAACCTTAGTAAAAGCTACCAACCATAACGCTGTCTTCTGCATTCTTGCTGATACCTCTTTTTTCTTGCTTCAGCTTTTTTTTTAGCTGTTTTCTCTGATTTCTTTTCGTGATATTTTTTTTTCATTTTGATCCCTCTTCCTTCCTTTTGAATTATTTTTTTCAACACTGGAAGAGCTCTATCTACATCACCATAATGGACTGATACTTCAATCAAACTCTATACCTCCTTCGGTAATCACTTCAAAATCCATTTATAAATTAGAAAATTAACATTGTCAATTATTTTATAAACTTGAGCGATAGAATATGATATGCAGTGATTTATATGAAAAAAGCTTCATTCTGTTGTCAATCATTTACTTGCTGATAAAAATTGCTCTTAGGTTACAGTGCTCTTGTAATTTTTCTAATCTCGGGGCGGAGAGATTTGAACTCCCGACCCTTTGGTCCCAAACCAAATGCGCTACCAGGCTGCGCTACGCCCCGACTTCCTTACTAAGAGTATCGATAGTTCGGAAAAATGCAAGTTTCATTTATTTCTTTTAGGAAAAATATAATGCAGATCTTTATATAGAGTGTCAAGTTGCACTAGCCATATTAAAAAATCTAGCTATACCAATTGGTGAAGGTTAATGCAGCAACTACAGCAGTATCAACTCTCAAAATTCTTTTTCCTAGACTCAGTTTCTGACAAAATTTATTGGCAGAATCAAGTTCGCAAGATGAAAAACCACCTTCGGGGCCAACAATAATAGCAACGTTTTTCTTGCCTTTTAGAACTTTATTAGGAGGTTGTCCTTCACCTTTTTCATCACACAAAACAAAATTTTTATTCTGAGAATCGGATAATTCACAAAAATTAATAGGAAGAAAAATCTGTGGTATACTTGTCCTACCGGATTGTTCCGCAGCTTCAATTGCCTGTAATTTCGCTCTACTTAGGTTAATGTTTTTTACTACTGTACGTTCTGTTGAAATAAATTGAATGCAGGTTACTCCCATTTCAGTTGCTTGTCTTACTATGTTGCTTAAGGCGCCGCTTTTTACCAGAGCACAATACAAATATAGATTTTTTTCATGTTGTTGTTGTTTAGTGCGTTCTTTTATTATAATTTTTGTCGATTTACTTGATATATTCACTACTTCTCCTAACCATTCTCCATCCTTTCCATTAAAAAGATAGATGTTATCATGCTTCTTAAGCCGCATTACATTGTAAATATAGTGACTTTGTCGTGGATGAAGCACCAAACTTACATTTTGTGATAAAGCTTCTTCAACATAAAGCCTAATTTTTTTCATTCAAAACTTTAGTTATTTGCATTCTGTTTGAGTGACTCTTACGGGATTTGAACCCGTGTTACCACCGTGAAAGGGTGGTGTCCTAACCACTAGACGAAAGAGTCGACTTGAATCTAACTGAGTTATATCGATTATACATATAAAGTCAATTCAATTATTTTGAATCACACAGTTAGAGTGATATATCAGTGATTTTATATCGACAGCCTCCTATTACCCCATGTTCAATGCTTACTGAACCTATCTCAGATTTAGGAGCTTTAGATCCTAATTCTAATTTTTGTTCAACTTTTGTATCTGAATCATAGCCAGAATCGTATCCAGAATCTCTACGCTCAAAATTTTGCCTTATTTCTTTTACGTTAAAGCCAGCCTTGGTCTTGATTTGCTGACTCGCTGGCTTATTAGCACTTTGCTCATTTAGTTTTACTTGCAAATTATTCACTTTATCCTGCACTAATCCATGATAAGTCCCAGAATTATCTTTTATATGTTTTGCTTGTCTTTCTGATCTCTTTTTCGATAAATCTACCTTAGCATAAATAGGCTCTGATTGCTCTTTATGATTTAAGCTAGTAGGCTTTTTTTGCTCTGAGAAATCATCTACATCTTCATAAATAGGTTCTCCTGATATACTAGAACAACCACTATCTTTCAATAATAAATTTTCAGCAGATCTTTTATGCAAATCATATACTTCAGCATAAATGGATTCTTCCGATACTCTCAACTCTTCTAATGAGTTACTAACCTTAGCGTCATATACCTCATCATAAATGGGCTCTTTTAAAAGTAAAATATCATCATGCTCAAAAATTCTAGGAGGTTTTTTAGGTGAGTTGGCCTTAAATTTTAGCTCTACTTCCTCTTTAAGCTTGTCACAACTTTCCGTTTGTTTCAAAATCTCCAATATTTCTTTTCTTTCTTTTTTTATTAGCTCACCAAGCACTAAACAACATTTTTCTTTACGATCTTTGAGACTGTCCTTATCTCCGTACTGCATAGCTTCTGATGCTATTTTGTATTGAAGGATTACATTTCCTATACTATTATTTATTTCATTAATATTTGCTCCAGCACTAATAAGTAACGTCATTACATTATGATCAAGATTTGTTACTGCATACTCTAAAGCTCGATTTAAAGTTTGATCATTATTCAAGTCAAATGACCCCTTGTTCCTAAAAGGATTAATTTTAGAAAAGAGTTTTTCAAAGCTGTTTACTATATTATGAAGACTTAAAGCTAGCCTCACGCCTATTATATTGCTATTTCTAGCGGATTTAATTAAAAAACTATCTACTATACCCATGATTGTACCCCTCTATACAAAAGCTCACCATTCTGGTACAATTTTAAACTATAACGATTTATTTTATATTAATAACCGCTTTTCACACCCACTTAACAAGAGGCGGCATCGACATCATAATTGCATCGGGGTTACCATTAGTCATTAAACCAAACCTTGTACCACGATCATAAAGAAGATTGAACTCCACATATCTGCCACGTTTTATCAATTGTTCTTCTCGTTGTTCTTTTGTCCAAGATTTTCGCATATGTTTGTGTATGATGTGTAAGTAAATTTCTAAAAAGGCTTCACCTACTGCTTTTGTGAACTCAAAATCATTTTTCCAGTTGCCAGAAGTTAGATTGTCATAAAAAATTCCACCAATACCACGTGGCTCTTTTCTATGTTGTAAAAAAAAGTAATCATCACATTGCTTTTTAAATTTCGGATAATATTCGATGTTGAACTCATCGCAAGTTGCTTTAATTGATTCGTGAATATACTTGCAATCTCCCTCATCTTTATAAATTGGAGTAAAGTCCATTCCTCCACCAAACCATTGTTTTGAGGTATATATCAGCCTTGTGTTCATATGTGCTGCAGGGATAAGGGGAGATTGCATGTGAGACACTAAAGATATACCGCTTGCCCAAAACTCTCCATTGCTTTCACTTGCACCAGGAATTTCATTAATGGCTGAGTCTTCGAGCTTTCCGTATACTCTTGAAACGTTTACTCCAACTTTTTCAAAAATATTACCAAAGATAATTGTAGATTCACCACTTCCTCCACCTGGTCGGCTCCACTTTCTTTTTTCGATTTTTGGTTGTGTGAATGACCGTACCTCAATTGATAAGAAAGATTCGGTGATCTTGTTTCTCAGTGCGCAGAACCATTCAAATGCTTGTGTCTTTTGTTTTTCCATAATGCCTTCTGTTGGCTTATTAATATTATTGTACTCTATATTTACAGGACTTAATTAGATTGGGATAGTAACTACCCATCAAGGATGTTAATAAATCTATAATAATTAAATCAATATAGTAGAATATTTTTATATGTGCAAGGATGCCAAGCAATAATAATGAGTAAAAGATACATAGATAACAAAAAAGAGAACAGAGTTGACTTCATACTAAGAAATTATGGGATGTCAATTATTGTGATGGCAGTCATTATGTTCTTACCTCCAATAGCAATATCAGTACTCTATTTTTCTAATGTATATAGTCAGCATGTTAATATAGAGATTAATTTATTAATTAGCATTCTAATGACTCTCTTTGTGGTATATAATATAAAACGTTACAAGTATCTACTTAATATCATAGAGTTTCAAAATGCAATATTTGCAAATGCGCTGAATCATAATACAGAGTTTTGTCTCATTTTACATAAAGATGAGGGTATTATTTATGCTGATGCGAGGTTCTACGAAAGGTTTAAAGATCACATAAACGATGATGTTACGCTAGATAAAATTCTTGAAGCAGGAGATGTGTCAGAAAAAGACAGAAAATCACTCTATCATGCGTTAAGAAATAACACTTCTGTAAAAGTATGCATTTCCTTAAGCAAGAAGAGTAGAATATCTAACTTTCTTTTGCTCTCTGAACCAATACCGGATAATCCACAAATTGCTATAAATAGTAATAAGACTTTAAATTTATCATTAGCCCCAATAGCAAGACCGAATGGGTATTTTGTACTGAAGGCAACACAGGTAAACAAAGAGCAGGTATATGAAGAGTTGATAGAGAAACACAATATAGCAACTTACGTTGCAAATACAAAAGGAGGTATCTTATCTGTAAATAAAAGATTTTTAGACATGTTTGAACTAAAAAAATTGGAAAAAGGTAGCTCAATCAATGATTTTATATCTCAATCTAAGTATGACGATACAATAACCAAAAATGAAATTATGTTTTTTACTATAAGCGGTGCTCCATTTAAGGCTTATATGAGTACTGCTATATTTTGTGATAAATACAATCATAGCTATATACACGGCTTTATAACACCAACTGAATCAAATATTGTTGATTATCAACTACACCCTTGTTTTACAAATTCGTCAATTGCTATTGCACAATGCGACATAAATGGCAATTTTATAAAGAAAAATATAGCATTAGTAAAACTTGCGGGGTCAAATAATGGTTCTATCTTTGCATTGATATCAGATGGTTATCATATGAAAGTGCGTGAATATTTTTCAAGTAATAGGATAAATAATGCGTCCTTTGATGTGCAGCTCAATGGCGGTAATAACATGAAAATATATTTTAATAAGTTTCTTCATAATAAAGTGATGTTCATACTTTGTTATTTTATTGATAATACTGAACGTAAAAAACTAGAGATAAAACTTGAGCATTATCAAAAGGTGCAAGCTATAGGGCAATTAGCAGGTGGTATTGCACATGATTTCAATAATATATTAACCGGAATAATAGGATTTTGTGATTTGCTTTTACTCCAGCACTCAGCTAGCGATCCATCTTTTGGAGATATAATACAGATACAGCAAAATGCAAAACGTGGGTCAAATTTAGTAAGACAACTGCTTGCTTTTTCAAGAAGACAGACTTTGCAGCCAAAGATTATTAATGTAAATGGTACGATAGCTAATCTTTATGAAATGATCAAAAGATTAATAGGTGAAAATATAAAATTTAATATTTATTATGGTAGCGATTTGGGTGCTGTTAGGGCTGACCAAGGACAATTAGAGCAAGTTATGCTTAACTTAGCAGTTAATGCTGGTGCTGCTATGGAAAAGGGGGGAGAGTTAACTATACGAACCTTTAATCAAAAGGTTGATTCATTAAATTCTACACCTCAGGATATGTTTTCTCCAGATAAGGAAACGATTGAACATGGGAATTATGTTGTGATTGAAGTGATTGATACTGGATGTGGAATGACGAGTGATATAATTGAAAAGGCATTTGATCCATTTTTTTCTACCAAAGATATTACTTCTGGTACAGGTCTTGGCCTCTCTACTGTATATGGCATTATTAAACAAACCGAAGGATACATCTATGTTGCTAGCAAAGTGAATCATGGAACTAAATTTAGCATATTTTTGCCCATAGTTTACATATCGGATGAAAATGATAAAGAGGAAGATAGTAAAGAAATAGAGAAACCGGTAGAGATTAAAGGTAATGGTATAATTTTATTAATTGAAGATGAAGATTCAGTAAGGGAATTTACTGCTAAGGCTCTTACAAGAAAAGGATTTAATGTAATAGAAGCGAGTATAGGCAGCGAGGCACTAGAGATCATTAGAAAAAAAAATCAACACATAGATCTAATAATCACTGATGTAATCATGCCAGAGGTGAGTGGTCCAGAAATAGTTAAAGAAACATTGATACATAGGCCAAACATCAAAGTTATTTTTATTTCTGGGTATGCAGAGGATGCTTTTTTAAAGAGCGATGAAATCAATATAGAAGACTTCCATTTTTTACCCAAACCATTTACTCTGAATGAGTTAGGAAATAAGGTTCAAAGTGTGTTACACAAGACAAAAAAAGGCAGTTTACTTTGAGCATGATTGGCAACAAAAAAATTTTTCTAATGCAAAAATTTCTTGCATATATACAATAGAGTTATTTTATACATAAGATAAAAGGTGTGAGCAAGATCATTGCAGTAGTAAATCAAAAGGGTGGAGTTGGTAAAACTACAACTAGTATAAATTTATCAACAGCCTTTGCTGCTGTGGGAAAAAGTACTTTACTGGTAGATCTTGACCCTCAAGGAAATGCTAGTACAGGACTTGGGATTTCTTATCGTAGCAGGGAAGAAAAAAATATATATAAAATACTGCTGAGCAGCGAAAGTGAATTGGTGGAATCGGCAATTTTCAATATAAAGGAAATTCCAAATCTATCGCTGATTTCATCAGTGGTTGACTTATCAGCTGCAGAAATTGAGCTATCACAACTTGAGCAGGGAAAATTCGTACTAAAAGATACGCTAGAGAAAGTACGTAATAATTATGAGTACATAATTATCGATTGTCCTCCATCACTTGGTCTGCTTACTATCAATGCTCTGACCGCTGCTGACTCGATTATTGTTCCTCTTCAGTGTGAATTTTTCGCTCTGGAAGGATTGAGCCATTTAGTTAAGACTGTAGAGCTGATAAAAAGAAACAACCTAAACCCTTTCCTGTTAATAGAAGGAATATTGCTCACAATGTATGACAGACGCAACAAACTTAGTGAGCAGATTAAAAATGATATTTGCCAATATTTAAATGATAAAGTATATAAAACTATTATCCCCTTGTATGAGACCATTATTCCACGTAATGTACGGTTATCAGAAGCGCCTTCTCATGGAAAACCTGCTATTGTATATGATCTTAAGTGTCCTGGTGCACAAGCATATATAAGTTTGGCAAAAGAAATTTTAAAGAAACACATGAGCATCTGTAAAGAGAAAAAGCTGATAAGTGAGGGTGCAGCGTGAAGGACAATAGGCGCTTAGGTAGAGGTCTTGCTGGCCTCATAGGCGATAATTATGGTAATAAAGAAGATCGGTTACCTATTTCATTACTACACCCGAGCAAATTTCAGCCGAGAAAATATTTTGATGAGGAGTCATTAAAAGAACTTGCAGGTTCGATAGAGAAAAATGGTATAATACAACCTGTTGTGGTGCGCAAAGATCCAAATAATGAAGGTTATGAAATAGTAGCAGGGGAACGTCGTTGGCGAGCAAGTAAGGTCATAAATCTTGATAGTGTGCCGGTTATCATAAAAGATTTAAATGACAAGGAATGCTTAGAAGTATCGATAATTGAAAACATACAGAGGCAAGATATTAATCCAATAGAAGAAGGTGAGGCGTACAGAAAACTAATAGATGAATTCTCCTATACACACGAAGAATTAGCCTTAACTTTAGGTAAAAGCCGCAGTCACATAACCAATATGATACGAATGCTGTCACTCCCTAATGGAGTAAAAACAATGATCAACGAGAAAAAATTGTCTATGGGTCATGCAAGAGCATTGATTAATGTTGAAAATGCGGAAAGTATTGCAGAAAGAATAGTTTCTCAGGGCCTGAGCGTTAGACGAACTGAAAAATTGATAAAAGACTTACAACAAAATAACGACCGAAAAGAGCATAAGTGTACTAAAAATCAAGATATGGCAGCATTAGAAGGAGCTATATCTTCTCAGCTTGGTTTAAAGATCAAAATTAATGAAAGTAATTCTAAGGGTAAAGTCATGATACGTTATAACAACTCAAATGAATTGGATTTTATATTGAAAATTTTGAATAGAAGACTTGAATCAGCTATTAATGTCGAAAGTAGCTCATAGAAATTTCTTGACAAACCTTCCCACTTTCCTTGCAATGGAAGTGAAATGGTGGAGTTTGTCAAGTAAGTTATTTCGTTTCTACCTTCAATAAAAATTTGCACGCAATAGCACAGAAGCATACGTTGCTATTCCCTCATTTCTGCCAATAGAACCTAATTTTTCCGCTGTGGTTGCTTTGATACTTACGAATTCACCATTAATTTCTAATATTTTTGATATGAATTCCTTCATTCCTGCTTTGTAAGGCGATATTTTAGGCTCTTCACAAACTATAGTAATATCTAAATTAGACACGCTATATCCTTTTTCCTGTGCTTTTTTAGCAGCAAAGTCAAGAAAATGAGATGAATTGCAATCCTTCCATTTAGAGGAATTAGGAGGAAAATGTTCTCCTATATCGCCACATCCTAGTGCTCCGAGTATTGCATCAACGATTGCATGTATTGCAACATCACCATCGGAATGTGCCTCTATTGCCATATTATGCTCAATTTCCACACCGCAAATTTTTATAAAGCTCTTAGCATCATTTTGAATTTTAACAAATTTATGTATATCATAACCGGTTCCGACACGGAATTTTGGCTCTCCAAAGAGAAGTTTTGCCATATTGATATCCTCTTTTGTAGTTAACTTAAAATTCTTTTTCTCACCTTCAATAATCGCAACATGTTTTTTATGCTCCACCATTAGTGATGAATCATCAGTAAATTCTTTGACTGATTGATGGCACGATAATAATTCTCTGAAATTAAAAATTTGAGGAGTTTGCATGGCTCTAAGTTTTTCTCTTGAAATCGTAGATTCAATGAAATTATTACTCACCAACGATATAGTATCCTCGACTTCTATTGCTGGAACTACTCCTGTATATTGACCATTAATCATAGATTCAATCAAGTTGTTTATTAGAATATTTGATACAAAAGGCCTACAAGCGTCATGTATAATAACAAAATCTGGATTGATCTTTTGCAAACTCTCCAGTCCAAGTTTAACTGAACTCTGCCTGCTTTTTCCTCCACATACTGGACTCAGCAATTTAGTATCTATAGTTGATGACGTAACTTCTTTATAGAAATCTTTTTGACTTTCATTCACTACCACTCTTATGTAACTTATGTACTGATTAGCTAAGAATTTCCTAATTGTGTGAAATAAAACATACTTACCTGCCAATTTTATATACTGTTTAGGGATTTTGGCATTGCATCTACTGCCTACTCCTGCTGCAACTATTAATGCTGCTATCTTGTATTCCTCAAGTCTGTTAGTGTACATGCTTACCATTTTCGGTGTTAATACAAGTTATCTAGCATTTTAAAAAAGTTGATCCAATTCTCAAAAAAGAATATTCTTTTACTAGGTGTAATATATGCTAGAGGAAAATAATACACGTTACTAAGTATAATAAAGAAAATGAGATACATCTTATATTTTTTCATGGAATAGGTGATAATTATAAGAATGCGGCCAGGTATATACAAGATAGATCTACATATCTCCATAGGTCTAATTTTCACACTCATGCACATAAATACCCAATTGCATTTCAAAACTATATAACTTACGCAATAGCTAGTTTCTTGTTTTTAGGAACATCAATACTATTACCAACTTTAATATTACTTACTAATCCAATGACATCTAGGACAGCAAGTTTAGCCATCTTAGCAGCTTTAACTTGCACCTTTTTATCTGTACCACCATTCATGATTCCGTTTATAAATAAGAATCAAAGCTTGTCTCAGCCTTCAATAAAAGAAATCAGTAAATTAATTGACAATGGTGTGAAGCCTGAAAACATTATACTTCTCGGCCATTCCTTTGGAGGAGCAATTGCATCAGAAGTGCTGAAATATTTTACAGACAGAGATATTAAACTCGGAGGTATTATTTTTACCAGCACTTTCAGCTCTTTTTACAATGCAATAAAGCATTTTCCAATTTCTCAGACAAAAATTCTAAGCATACTACCCTCTTGTTTGTTAAAAAAAATGCTTAAGGTCCTAAATTTAGACTTTGATATAGTAAGCAATATACAAAAGCTACAAAATAATGATATATCAATAGCGGTCATTAATCATGAAAGAGACACCTTAATACCATATCCTGCACAATTAGCAAAAGGACTAGAAGATAATCAATTGTTAAATAGAAATTTGACCAAAATCGTTAATTTGAAAAGCTTTGAATATGACCCGCACAACGGAGTTTTATCTGGTTGGGAATTGGATGAAAATTTAGCTGATCTAATACTTAATAAAACAATGAATAGATAGTATTTACAAAAAACTGTATATTTTTTGGTAAATTGACTATGTTAGACATATGCAAAAACGTCATATAACTATTTGTTGTGTACTACTTTTTATAATAGGGGCATTATTTTTGATGCGTCCTATGATTGCTCCGTGTCTAATATCCGTTTTTGTTGCACATTTGTTTAACCCTCTAGTAACCAAGTTTGAAAAATACAGAATACCGCGTTCATGTTCTGTAGTTTTTATAACACTTGCCTTATTGATAGCTTTTATATTAGTTATTACATTTGTTTTACCTATTATATATTTTCAAATTACTTTAATATTAAATTTCTTAGTGAATAAGATACCTTCACTAAAACTTAAAGTGATTCCTTCTGTGCTAGAATTTCTTAATATAAAAACTGAAGATAGTTTATTTGATCACTTGTCTAAAAATCTAGTAGAAAATTACAGTGATTATATATCTTATTTTATAAATGCTCTTAGCATGGGCAGTAATCTTATAATTCAAGTGCTAAGTTCAAGCTTTAGTTTGATTTACATGGTATCATTAATAGCTATTACGCTTATGGTGTTTTTTTATGTATTACGTGATTGGCCTTCAATTGTAGAAAAGGTTAGTAAACTAATTCCCATTCTTTACAGAGAAAAAGCTGCAGGTTATTTTTCCAAAGTAGATTTCATTATATCTAATTACCTAAAGGGACAGCTAAACGTATGTATAGTTATGATGATCTTTTACTCCGTGGGCCTTAGCATAATTGGGCTGAAGCATTCTGTAGCTATTGGAATTTTATCAGGAACATTAACATTTATACCCTATATAGGGCCATTATTATACACTATTATCGGATTTTTGAGCGCCATTACTCAATTTAGTGGATGGTTTGAAAGTGCTGCTGTCTTGCTATTATTTAGTGTTGGTCAATTAATAGACTCAAGCATATTAGTGCCTTTATTAATAGGAAAAAAAGTTCATATACATCCAACTATCATTATTTTAGGAGTTGTCATATGCACCTCATATTTTGGGTTTATAGGTATATTATTTTTTATTCCAATAATAGCAATGTTCAGTGTATTAGTAGAATATACAGTTAATAAATATTTTGAAAGTGAGCTTTATAAAAATGGCTAATTAGTTCACGATAAAAAGAAAAAGGACCTCTGATACATTTGAGAGATGGTGCAACCTGAAAGTCTTCGGTCATATTGTTTAAAAGGAGAGGAATTCATTCAGAAAGAAACTGAAAGGATTCTAAAACTTATTAAACCAGATGTTTTGCCATCTGAGTCTACGCATCAGTGCGAATCGGGCAACCGGTTGGTGCCAAGCGATGCGGACAATGAACCTCCTTCTTGAAAAAGAAGATGCTCAATCGTGAGAGGGGCATAAACTGCAAGCATCATGTGGTTGGAGGGCTAGGCTTAGTGGTATGGTGAACGTAAGTGAAGCTTTATAAGTACCGATACGATGAAAGAGCTAAAGATGCTGATAAGCTCTGACCAAAAGGTAATGTGGATAAGTTACATTTTTCATTTCTAGATGTACGCAAATAATAACTCCACCGGTATAGAGAAGCAACCTAACCCACTGTTGTATGATAGAAGGAACAGGGTAAGCCTGTATTTTCGCCTACATGGCAAGCAAACCGCAAGGAATGCTGATGGAAGTGCAGGTAAAGGAGAATGGAGAAAGCGAATGCCATTTTGTAACGAAATGGATAGAATTTGTAACATTAATTCGCGTGAAAACGAGCAGACTTCCATTTGGTCCCTCGTGACAAGAAACTTTGTTAACCACTTAAGGGAGGAAAGCAGATGATTACAGATAAAACTGTAAGTGCACCTACCGACAACTCCGAAGCATGGAAGCAATTGCCATGGAAGAAATGCCAGAAAGTTATTGTGAGGCTACAAAAACGTATTGTTAAGGCTGTCCAAGAAGGAAGATGGGGTAAGGTAAAAGCTTTACAACATCTTCTCACACGCTCTTTTAGCGGAAAAGCTTTGGCTGTTAAGAGAGTAACTGAAAACCAAGGAAAAAACACAGCGGGTGTAGATCGTCAACTATGGTCAACTTGCAATGCTAAATTTCAAGGAATAAAGCAGTTAAAGCAAAGAGGATATAAACCTTCTCCGCTAAAACGGATTTATATCAGTAAATCTAATGGCAAAAGAAGACCTCTTGGAATACCAACGATAAAAGATAGAGCCATGCAAGCATTATATCTGTTTGCCCTGGAGCCAGTATCTGAAACGATCAGCGACCATCACTCCTATGGCTTTAGACCTAAAAGATCCTGCGCAGACGCTACTGTGGCTTGCCACTTATTACTGGCAAGTCGTAATCAACTACAATGGATACTCGAAGGTGATATCAAAGGTTGTTTTGATAACATTAACCATGAATGGCTCATGAAGCATATTCCTATGGAGAAGAAAATTCTTCATAGATGGTTAAAAGCTGGTTTCCTAGAATCGAAAACTCTGTATCCCACAACTGCTGGCACTCCGCAAGGAAGTATAATTTCTCCAATACTAGCTAACTTTACCTTAGATGGTCTTGAACAGTTATTAGAAAGTCGCTTTGGTAAATTAGGTGGCAAAAGAAGAGGAAAAATCAGAAGTGGAGTGAATGTAATCAGGTACGCAGACGACTTTATTATTTCAGGTTTCACACATGAAGTACTGGAAAATGAAGTTAAGCCTTTAGTATCATCTTTCCTTCATGAGAGAGGTTTAATTCTTTCAGAAGAGAAGACAAAAATTACATCTATCACAACAGGGTTTGACTTTCTTGGTTGTAATGTACGTAGATATAATAAGAAGTTAATTATTAAACCTTCGAAAGAAAGTATTAAAAAACTTCTTAATCAAGCACGTACATTGATAAAAGCAAATATAGCGAACACTCAGGCTATAGTAATTAAGTCACTCAACTCTCTACTGAGAGGATGGGGAAATTACTATCACCATGTGTGTGCTAAAAAAGCGTTTAGAAAGATCGACAATGAAATTTGGCATAGTTTATGGAAATGGGCAAAGAAAAGACATCCTCGTAAAGGATTACGTTGGATAAAGAATCGTTACTTCAAAGTAATGGGTCAACGCCAATGGGTTTTTGCTGCACCCATATGCAAGAACAAACCAAAAGAGATACGGTATTTAAGACTGCTTAAGCTGATTGATATACCTATCAGACGACATGTTACAATCAGAGCGGATGCAAATCCCCTTGACTTAAAATGGAAAAAGTATTTTGATGAGAGAGTAAAATGAACAAGAATGTTGGCAAGCTCCTTTTCAAGAGAAGGTTCTCTACTATTAGTGTCACCACTAAAGTTGATGTATTCTGAGGATTTATGAAAGACAAGCCGGTTCGACAAAAGAAGAACTTAGATAAGGGGCTCAAGCGTAGTGTGGGGAAACCTGCATGCTGCGTTTCTAAGGGAGGGAGTAGTAGTAATACTGCTTCCTTACCTGACCTGTGCGGACGGAATGGGATTCGAACCCATGGTACGCTCATCACGTACGTCAGTTTTCAAGACTGGTGCCTTAAACCGCTCGGCCATCCGTCCATTTCTTTTCTATCACAATATTTGATTTTAAGCAATCTATAAAAGCTTTACTTGCCCACGCAAAAGTTGCTAAATATACTGTCCAATATTTCCTCAACATTAATAATTCCAATCACTGCACCAAGTTCAAATGTAGCAAGCCTCAAGTCTTCAGATATCAACTCAATTGGATTATAGATATTAAAACGCTGTAAATGTTCCAGTGCTTTCTGCATGTGATTCCTATGTCTTTGCCGAGTAATCACAGGAGTGTCTCTATCATGCCCAAATTTTTCCTTTGCCTTCTCTTTTATGAGAGAGATCAATTTGTTTGTACCTATTCCCTTTAGAATAGAAATGGGTAAAAGATCTATGCCATTAATTTTTATATTGTAATTATTGATAACATCGTCAGCTTTGCTCAATACATAAATAGTATCGCTATTTACAACGTTGCAATTGATATTATGACGCTGTTCAAAAGGAAATAGTTCTATTCTTAAATCAGCTTCAAAAGACCTTTTTTTCGCTCGACTAATACCTTCTGATTCTATTGGATCTGAACTCTCACGAATTCCAGCAGTATCAGAGAGAATGATTGGGTATCCACCAATGTCAATATGAGCTTCAAGTATATCTCTTGTTGTGCCTGCATATTCAGAAACAATAGCAATATCACGCTTGGCTAAGAAATTAAACAGAGTTGATTTACCGACATTTGGTTCACCAGTTATTACAATATGTAAACCCTCACGCAACCTTTCGCCCCGTCTATTATCATTTAAATGCTCTTGTATCAACTGCACGAGAGATTGCACTTCATTATTAATTTTTTCCAATTCACTTTTTTCTGCCCAAATATCCTCTGGAAAGTCTATATATGCTTCGATTTTGGATTGTATCGTTATTAATCTTTGCCTCCAATTGCTGTATAGTCTCTCCAATTCTCCTGATATCTGCTTAATCGCTTGTTTAGCTTGCATTTTCGTCTCAGCATCAATTAAGTCTGCAATCCCTTCTATTTGCGTTAAGTCAAATTTACCATTTAGAAAAGCCCTAAGTGAGAATTCTCCAGGCCTGGACATAACGAAAATTTTTGATAATTCCTCCAAGATGATTTTTATGACGGCCTTGCTTCCATGCACTTGTAACTCTATAACATCCTCGCCAGTGAAACTGTTTGGAGCAGGGAAATAGATGATTATTCCATTATCTATCAATTGACTGGAATTATCATATAGATCAACTAAAGTAGCAAATCTTGGTTTAATTTCTTTCTTAATATGAAAATGATTTAAAGCTTTAAGCGCGTAGTTGCCTGAAATTCTGATTACTGCAACTCCTGACTTACCAAATACGGTCGATAAAGCGAAAATAGTTTCATTTGTGTTTGTCATTATTGATATGAACTACTTAGCAATATTATACTTAAGAAACCAAAATACCTAAAAAGTCACCCAGGTGAAAATATTTATTTTGAAAACTGATAATATGATTTATAATGACTGACACAAGTTTTAAATATTTTATGCTCAAGAAATTAGCTTGGTACTGGTCTTTTGTAGAGTTAATTAAAGGGTTTGTTATTACATTAAAATATATGTTTAAACCAAAGGTTACTTTGAGGTATCCTATAGAGAAGGGCCCTTTAAGTCCAAGGTTTCGTGGTGAGCATGCGTTGCGTAGGTATCCAAATGGTGAAGAACGATGCATAGCTTGTAAGTTATGCGAAGTTATCTGCCCTGCTCAAGCAATAGTTATTGAAGCAGAGGAAAGAGAAGACAGTAGTCGCCGCACCACACGCTATGATATTGACATGACAAAATGCATATATTGCGGACTTTGCCAAGAAGCATGTCCAGTTGATGCAATTGTGGAGGGTCCTAACTTTGAATTTGCTACTGAAACAAGAGAGGAGCTAATGTACAATAAAGAAAAGCTATTGCGTAATGGTGAAGTTTGGGAAGAAGCAATTGCACTCAGGTTAGAAAAGAACAGGCCGTATTATTAACTAGGTATGTCAACAATTAAAATTTCTTACAGCAAGTATGTAATAGATCTCTTGTACAACTGTTATTTAACTGAAAGATCAGTAGCTCACCTTTTGGTGTCATTCCAGCGCGTGACGCTGGAATCTAGAAAAGAAAGAAACATGGATCCCAGTGTCAAGCACTGGGATGACAAAAGGTCTAATGAATGATAAAAGTTACCTTTTTAGCCGAACAAAAAGTAAAAGAATACAGTGGTAGAGTCACTGGCTTTGATATATTACAACCGGATGCTTTGAGAGAAGCAATTGCCTTTAAGGTAAATGGTGAGTTGTATGATCTCTCACGTGAAATTGAATCTGATACAGAGATAGAGGTAATACAACTGAGTGACGAAGCGGGTTTAGATATAGTAAGGCATGATGCTGCTCATATAATGGCACAGGCAGTAAAAGAGCTCTTTCCTAATACTCAGATTACTATCGGGCCAACAATTCAAGATGGTTTCTACTATGATTTTGCTACAGATCGTGCCTTTACCACGGACGATCTTACTGCAATAGAAAAAAAAATGAAGGAAATTATAAAAAGTAACCACAGATTCGTCCGAGAAGTTTGGACTCGTAAGCAGGCAATTGATTTCTTTAGTGATATAGGTGAAAGATACAAGGTTGATATTGTCTCATCAATACCAGAAAACGAAAACCTAACTGTTTATAAACAAGGCAACTTTGTAGACCTATGTCGTGGTCCGCACTCACCATCAACTGGCAGAGTTAAAGCGTTTAAACTTATGAAAGTAGCAGGTGCATACTGGCGTGGCGATTCTAAGGGCCCAATGTTGCAAAGAATATATGGCACCGCGTGGAGAAATAAGGATGAATTAAATACTTATCTTAAACGTTTGGAGGAAGCAGAAAAACGCGACCACCGCAAAATTGCTAAGGATATGGACTTATTTCACATTCAAGAGGAAGCTGTTGGGCAGATTTTTTGGCATGAACAGGGATATACTTTATATAATGTTCTTGAGTCTTACATCAGAAAAAAGTTAATGAACAATGGCTACTTTGAGGTAAAAACCCCTATTTTAGTAAGCAAAGAGCTGTGGGAAAAATCGGGACACTGGGATAAGTTTCGTGAAAATATGTTCATTATTGATGAATCTGAAAGTAAAAAACTAGCAATAAAACCCATGAATTGCCCTTGTCATGTGCAGATTTTTAATTCTCACACCAGAAGCTATCGTGATTTACCGATACGTATGGCAGAGTTTGGCACATGCCATAGAAATGAAAGCTCAGGCTCATTGCATGGACTGATGCGAGTGCGTGGTTTTACGCAAGACGATGCACATATTTTTTGTATGGAAAAACAAGTGAATTCTGAAACTGTAAAGTTTTGTGACCTTTTAAAAGAAGTATATTCAGAACTTGGGTTCAATGAAATTTCTGTGAAATTTTCAGACCGTCCAGATACTAGATCAGGTAATGATGAAGTGTGGGATAGAGCTGAAAGAGCACTGCTTGAAGCAGTTAAAGAAGCAGGGCTTAGTTATGAACTTAATCCTGGTGAAGGTGCATTTTATGGTCCAAAGTTAGAGTTTGTTTTGAAAGATGCAATAGGTAGAAATTGGCAATGTGGAACGTTGCAAGTTGATTTTATTTTACCGGAGCGGCTTGGAGCTTTTTATATAGGAGCAGACGGGCACAAGCATCACCCTGTCATGTTACATAGGGCAATTCTTGGAACTTTTGAGCGTTTTATTGGAATTTTAATAGAAAATTATGCAGGAAAATTTCCAGTTTGGCTTGCTCCAACACAGCTTGCTATTCTGACCATTACAAATGAGGCTGACGGTTATGCTACAGAAATCAGCAACGTTTTAAAAGAACAAGGTGTGAGAATCAAAACTGATTTGACCAATGAAAAAATTAGCTATAAGATACGTTTGCATAGTTCAAGTAAGGTACCTATATTATGGATCATGGGCAAAAATGAAGTTACAAATAAAACTGTGTCAGTGAGAAATTTAGGATCGGAAAAACAGGAGTCTTTTTCTTTGGAGAATGCTACTGAATTGCTGTTAAAAATTATTAATTTGAATTAATGGAGCTAAAATTTGCAAGTCAAAAAGAACAATAAAAACAGAATTAATGAACTCATCACAGCTAAGGAGGTACGCTTAGTTGATCATAGTGGTGAAATGGTCGGAATTGTTCCAATAGAACAAGCTTTGGAAGTTGCACAAAGTGTTAATTTAGACTTGGTAGAAATCGCACCTGATTCAACTCCTCCAGTATGTAAGATTCTGGACTATAGCAAACAAAAGTATGATATAAAAAAGAAGGCAAGTGAAGCAAAAAAGAAACAAAAAACATTAACTATAAAAGAAATTAAACTGGGTCCTAATATTGGTGATCACGACTACGAAACAAAATTGCGTCAAGCAAGGGATTTTCTTGTGCATGGACATAGAATTAAAGTCACAATGAGATTTAGAGGGAGAGAGCTTATAAACACTGAAGTTGGGCTGGAAAAATTAGAACGGCTAATTAGAGACGCTGAAGATATTGCAAAAGTAGAATTAGCACCTAAAAGGGAAGGAAATCAATATTCTTTAACTTTAGCTGCTAAGTAGTAAAATCATTTAAAAGTATAAGTTAAGTTACTATCCTCTCTTCAATTATATGACGAAAATGTCTGATTAATCCTTGAACTGGCCAAGCTGCAGCATCGCCAAGTGCACAAATTGTATGCCCTTCTATTTGAGTTGTAAGGTCAAGTAGCTTATCTACTTCACCAGGTTTAATATTTCCTGCTACCATTCTTCTCATAATTCTCCACATCCATCCAGTGCCTTCACGGCATGGTGTACATTGTCCGCAGGACTCATGCATATAGAAATGTGATAATCTTTCTATTGCAGCTATTATGTCAGTTGATTTATCCATCACTATTACAGCAGCAGTACCAAGCCCTGATTGTGCAGCCCTTAATGAATCAAAATCCATTTCAATAGTATCACATATAGATTTTGGAATTAATGGGACTGAAGACCCACCAGGTATTACAGCAAGTAAATTATCCCAACCTCCTCTCACTCCACCTGCGTATTTTTCAATTAATTCACGCAGTGAAATTCCGAGCTCTTCTTCAACATTACATGGATTATTTACATGCCCTGAAATGCAAAAGACCTTAGTGCCAGTATTATTTGGTTTACCCAGAGATGCAAACCACTCTCCTCCGCGATTTAGAATATCTGGAACCATGGCTATAGTTTCAACGTTGTTTATTGTGGTTGGGTAGCCAAAAAGTCCAACACCCGCAGGGAATGGAGGTTTCATGCGAGGAAAGCCTTTTTTTCCTTCAATTGATTCAAGTTGACCTGTTTCTTCTCCACATATATAAGCTCCTGCACCTCTGTGAATGAATACATCAAGATCATAACCTGATTTGCAGGCATTTTTTCCAATTAAATTTTCTTTATAGGCTTCCTCAAGTGCCTTTTTTAGAACTAAATATTCATTATAAAATTCACCCCTGATATAAATATATGCAACTGATGCGCTGATCGCTCTGCCAGCTAGAAGAATTCCCTCAAGTAACTTATGTGGCTCATATCGTAATATATCTCTATCTTTACACGTACCAGGTTCTGACTCATCTGCATTGACTACTAAATACGCTTTTGAAGTATTTTTAGGCATAAAGCTCCACTTAAGGCCAGTAGAAAATCCTGCACCCCCTCGACCTCTCAAGCCAGATTTCTTTACTTCCTCAATGATTTTTTCTGATCCTAAATCCAGTAATTCCTTTGTTTTTTGCCAACTACCACGTTTTTTTGCACCCTCAAGTAGTGGTGTTTCTTTACCATTTAAGTTTGTGAATATTTTGTCCTGTTCTTTTAGCATGCTTTTAAGATTCTAAGTGATCCCGACGCGATTCGAACGCGTGACCCACTGATTAAAAGTCAGTTGCTCTACCGGCTGAGCTACGGGATCATTTTATTTTTCAGATATACTAAACAGTAATATAGTTTTTATCTGTTTTAATCAAACTAAAATTTTCATGCGTGGTTAAATAAATTATATAATATACTGCGTTAGTGATAATTTAATTGAAAATTTTTGAAGGAAAATTTCTTGTTAATTAACAGATTTATTTGGCAAAGCTGAGATACAACTCTAAAAAGATGGAGAATTTTACATAACTGCAGAGTTTGCGCACTATTGAGTAATAGCATAACAGATAAATATTTCTTGCATTTCAGCGTGAGTGATTTATGCTTTAAGCAAGAATTGGGGGCATAGCTCAGCTGGTAGAGCATCTGTTTTGCACGCAGAAGGTCAGCGGTTCGATCCCGCTTGCCTCCACCAATCTATATTATCCCTAGGATACTATAAATCCTATCAAAACAGCTTATTTTAATCTATTTTCCCAAAAATCCCTACTTCTTCTTATAACTTTTCCTAACACAAGTGATGTTTGTTATTATAATTCTAATGCATGCCAACTTAGTAATAAATTAATCAATAAATGTTAGAATAGCTATAATTAAATTGGTTTGGTAATACCTATGAGTGGAAAAAACATGTTTTTAAAATGGTGCCTGGGAGTGAATTTGACAAGATTGAAACTTATAGTATAGAGTTAAAAAATATTACTAGAAGGACTGAAAAGATTTCTAGAGTTGAACTTCAACCATTAGATAGTGAAGATACTATAAAACCAATATTGAATGTAACAACGTGTACAATATCGCATACAATGTCACTTATATGCCTGATTGATAACGGAAAAGATCTTGTTCAAATAAGTGATAATTCATTGGACAATTGCTACTCTTTTGTATATTATGATGGTAAATTAATGCAAGCAAACTTCGTTCTTCATAATGATCCTGAGTACTCAGTCCCGATCCTTTTTTTGAGACCAGTAGAATATCAATATCTAACATGGGAAGAGTTGGATGATCACAGCCACAAATGTTATTTTCAGATGAGCAGGGAAATGCTATTGATTCACAGCATTCTGAAACACTAGAACGGGCAATATTATCTCAGAAACAAATGGAAATAAATTATATTATATCATCTCACAAGGAGATAATACTATCAGATGAGTTTGCTAGAACTTTCATCAAAGATCTTACAGAAAATCAATTAAAGACTTTTGCCAATTCTCTTAGTAACAAGCAACTGCAGGTTCTTGCACAGAATTTAACAGATGGGCAACTACAAAAAATCGTTCCTAAGTTGAGCTCAAACCAGTTGCAGGCTTTAGCAGAGAACTTAACAGACAACCAATTCCTAGCTTTAGTGGATCATCTAACCAATCATCAATTACAAGCCCTTACTCACACATTGGATTCAAAAAAGTTAGGAATAATAGTCCCCTTATTAAATAAGGATCAGGTTGCAAACTTAGTAAAAGACTTTAACCTAGATCAAGTAAAAGAAATTTTCCCTCACTTGAAAATGGATCAGTTTCAGGAAGTTATTAATACAATGAGCAATGATCAGTTTGTAGAATTAATAAAAGATGCAGATGAGAAAGCTTTCAACACTCTTCTACATGAAGCATTAAAAGATCGACTTTCAACTCTAGTAAAAATGTTAGAAGGAGATAAATTACATAATTTAATTAATAAGCTAGACCATGAGAAACTTGCAATAGTAGCTCGAGAGTTAACTGATGATTCTGATAAGATTCAGATGGTTGTTAAGTCTTTAGCTAACAACCCAGAAAAAAACTTAAAGCTTTTGCTCATAGTATGTCTCATGAGCAGTTTAAAGAACTTTTGGATAACGTAGATGTAAAAGATCTTAAAGATATTATTCACAAACTGCCTCATGAGAAAGTCATATCTGTGATTGGTGATCTTGGCAGTAAAGATCAGTCTAGTGCTATTATTGATGCATTGAAGGAGAAATTTAATGAGCAAAATGAAAAAATGAAAGACCTTATGAGTAAGGTTGAACGAATGCTTCCTGAGGAGAGTGAAGCAAATTGGAATGATGCACATCCATCAACTTACGTTCTTCAAGATGTTAATGCTGAGTTTGCAGTAACAGATCATTTATTGTGAACTTGGATATTGATAAATCAACAGTGTGCATGTGAAACTAAAAAATAATTTAAACTTTAATAATTTATGGAGGTAATTTATATGAGTGAGAACTCGCAAAACCTTTTACAAAGTGCTAATAATGAAGAACAACTTATAAGCGCTCTTGGTCTTATTAAACTTAAGACAGGTAGTGGTAAGGATATACAGGACTTTAAGAAAGCGGTTAGTGGTGATACTGTTAAAAAAGTATTTGATGAATTAGCTAATAATATTAATGAACAACTTATTAATAGGTTGAATAGTATGTTAAAAGAAGAGCAAGATAAAGTTGCAAGTTTGCAAGATATTATATGCAACAAAAGTAAAGGATTACAAAAAGATCTAGCAGATTTAACAGCTCAAGTAAATAATATGTTACCTGAGGAGGCACCACCCTATCATGACATGTTGTAAGGTGTAAAAAAGTAACAGCTTGCTAGCAGGTTGTACATACCATTTCAATATAACTGGGTTGATTTTAAAATTTTATGGAGCTAATATGAGTAACAACAGTAAACAAGAAAGCGAAAATAACTTTGAAGCAATAAACCAAATGAGCGATTTCAACTTTGAAGAAATAGACAATATAGAAGTTAAAGTTAAGCCCACAAACTTTGAGGACATTGAAGATAAAATTGCAACAATTCATTACGTCTATCAAGTTATGGATAAGTTAATCTACGATTTAAATGAGAAGTTTGTTTCTAATTTGAATGTCTCACTTATGAAAAACATAGTACAACTTCGAAAAGAGTCTCTTGATACAAACCAACGCTTGGCCAAAGGTTTATCTCATTTGAATGAGTTAATTCAACAGGATGGATTTATTGATAATAATAAAAACTATAGAACATGGGCAGAAGAACTTGATCACCTAAGGGGAGAAGTTGAAGGATTAAAAGCAGCAATAATTGACCATAATAACGTAGAATGGGAAGCACCAACTCACTCTGATATATTATAGTAGGGGGGGGATATAATAGTTTAGACTTGATCTGACAAGCAAACAAAGTAAGATAAAAATATAAACAAGTTTTAAAGGAGTGTCAGATATGAATACAACACAAGAAAAAATACTAAAACCAAAGTTGGGATTGCTAGAACTTGCAAAGCAATTAGGAAATGTATCACAGGCGTGTAAAGTAATGGGATATTCAAGGGATACATTTTACCGCTTCAAAGAACTGTATGAAACAGGAGGAGAAGAGGCTTTACACGAGATAAGCAAAAGCAAGCCATTGTATGCAAATAGAGTGTCGGAGGATATAGAAAAAGCAGTAGTTGAAATAGCAATAGAGTTTCCAGCATACGGACAAGAAAGAGCAGCAAACGAACTGAAAAAGAGAGGAATTCTCATCTCTGCAAGTGGAATAAGATCAGTGTGGCAAAGAAACGATCTTGAAAATTTTAAAAAGAGGTTAAAGGCATTAGAAGCAAAAGTAGCTCAGGATGGTATCATTTTAACAGAAGAACAGATAACAGCTCTAGAAAAGGCTAAGGAAGAATAAAGAGGCCCATGGAGAAATTGAAACAGAGCATCCAGGATACTTAGGTAGCCAAGACAGTTATTATGTTGGTAATATCAAAGGTATTGGACGAATTTACCAGCAAACCTTTGTTGATACCTATTCCAGAGTTGCTTTTGCTAAGCTTTACACAGAAAGGACTGCTATCACAGCTGCAGATCTTCTTAATGATAGGGTAGTACCGTTCTTTGATGAACAGAAAGTATCATTGCTACGTGTTTTGACGGATCGTGGTACAGAGTATTGTGGCAGACCTGAAAATCACGTTTACCAGCTATATTTAGGGGTAGAAAATATTGATCATTCTCGAACCAAAGCTCGTTCTCCACAGACTAATGGCATATGTGAAAGGTTCCATAGAACTATGCAAGATGAATGTTACAATATTATCTTTAGAAAGAAAATTTACACCTCTTTGGCAGAACTTCAGTTAGACGTAGACCATTGGGTGCATTCTTACAATAGATCTAGACCACATTCAGGTAAATATTGCTATGCCTATGCAAACCTTTTTTGATAGTATGCATATTGCTTATCAGAAAAATATTGATAGCATTAAACAGGATGCTGATATCGGTTTTGACTTTGTCAATTCTTCTGTCAGATAATTCATGCCTGTCAGATCAAGTCTAAACTATTACAAGTTAGGAGAGTAACAGCTTGCTAGCAGGCTGTTACTCTCTCTACATATCGTTTCAATACAGCTGCATTAGGGAATCTATTTTAAAACTTTCGGCATATAGTTCTCATCATGTTTTGCAAACACCGTATTTGCAAGAAAGGTACTATTATTAAATATTTTACCTTGCACAACAACACCACTTTTTTCTGAAAACATTGGTGGAAGTATTCCCTGATATTTCACCATAATGCTCTTATTAAAATCTGTCATTTGAAAAATCACTTCGCTTTCGCTCCGTATCACGCTATTTTCAACAACCATTCCACCAACACGGATTGGCTTTTGATTATTTGGCAAGACTATGGCTTCACTTACTGTATAGAAAAATGAGATATTTTCTTTGAGCGTTGTTAAAATAAAAAAGACTATGCAGCTTAAAAAGCAGAAAATTCCTAAAGTTATAATTAATCGCTTATGTTTCTTCTTCATTATTATCTTTCAGGCTTTTTAGAATTTTTTTACTTTTAGTATAGCAAGAAATGGTAAGGATCAGTTCTCCGGTAATCAACGTAAAACTAATAAGGTAAGCAAAAATTACATACGTATTCATAATGCACTGCCAATAAATAACTCACCTGCATCAAAATAAATTAAGCTTCCATCCTTTTGCTGCAATACCAATTTACCACTTTTATCTATATCAGCAAAAATTCCTTCATACAATTTGTCAGCTAACTTTACACTGATTTGCTCATTCATTTTGAATGCTTTTTTTAACCACATTTCTCTTATAGCATAAAACCCATCAAATAGCCATTGCTTTCTTAGCTTATTAAAGTTTATTATTAATTCTTTTAACAGATCCATGTAAGACACAGATTCACCGTAATTGCTAATGCACGTTGTGCCTGGAAGTGGCGCATGATTGACATTAATTCCAATTCCTATAATGAGCCAATTTGAATTGGATTTTTTTTCAAGCAATATTCCGCTTATTTTCTTGCCATCGATTAGAATGTCATTTGGCCATTTATGTTGAAGATTGAGATCGTTTATGAATTGATCTCTTGTCATCCCAGTGCTTTGACACTGGGATCCAGAAGAGAAAGTATGGATTCCAGTGTCACGCACTGGAATGACACCGCAGTGGGTTTGATTATTCAAGAAATTTAACGATAATAAAGTATTTCCAACAGCAAGAGCAGTCACAAAAGTCAATTCTGTCAATTTGCTGACATTCTTTTCTTGGTTAATTATCAAACTTGCATAGAGATTACCCTCTGGAGAAATCCAGCTTTTTCCAGTGCGTCCCCTGCCTTCTGCTTGTTTATCGGCAATAATAATAGTTTCATTAGATATCCCTTTCTCAATTAAACCCAATGCTTCTTTATTAGTACTTGGAACTTCTTTGTAATGATAAATACGAAAACCTTCAAGGATCACCTTGTCAGCCCTTTAGTTTAATGAGTGAGTCAAGATCTTCTACATACAAGAAAAGAACGAGATTGATCAGTGAAACCACTGAAGTGATAATGAATAGACCCCTAGAATAAGCAACCTTATTACCACTAGCTTTATCAAAATACATAACTTTCATGATATTTAAATAATAGTAGCATGATATCACACTCGCTATTACAAGGATCAAAGACAGGCTGATAAAGCCAGAATTTATTAAACTTTTGAATATAAAAAATTTAGCGATAAAACCTGCAAGTGGAGGTATTCCTGACATCGAGAGTAATAGTATAGAAAGATGGAATGCTAAAATTGGTTGCTTTTTTCCTATACCAGACAAGTTTGCGATATTGCAATCATCATCGTCAATTTGTACGAGATATGAGAATAGCCCTATGCTTGTGATGATATATATCACCAGATACATTAAGGCACTACCTATTCCTGCTTGTGTAAAAATAGAAAGTGAAGCAAATATAAAACCAATGTGACCAATTGAACTGTAAGCAAACAGCCTTTTTAAGTTTTGCTGATGCAAGGCCCCAAAAGCTGAGATAAGCACAGACAATGCTGAAACGTATAAGAAAATAGGCTGAACATAACTTTTTACATTTACTAACTCTTCATTCATCAATCGAATTAAAAATGTTACAAGTGTAGCTTTTGGGGCCGTAGAAAAAAACGCAGTTACTATGGTAGGTGCACCTTGATAGACATCTGGAGCCCACATATGAAAAGGAGCAATAGCAAGCTTGAAACACAAACCAATAAGGATAAAAACTAACCCAAAAACTATTCCATAAGTTATCTGATGGTTTTGCAAGAATGAACCGAGCTCAGAGAAATTGACTTGTCCTGTATATCCATAAAGCAGCGACATTCCATATAGCATAATGCAGGAAGATAGTGCACTAAGTGTAAAATATTTCACTCCTGCTTCACATGAATAAGCTGAATCTTTATTAAAGCTCGCAAGAACATACAAAGATATACTCATCAACTCAAAAGCTAAATAAAAAGAAATCAGACTATTTGCTGAAACCAAAGTTACCATGCCAAATAGCGCAAAAAGAATCAATATTGAAAATTCATATTTATAGTCATATTTTGATAAATTCAGCATCAAAAGTATTAAAATTCCTGTGCTGAGAATTAACCCTTGGGCTGACCTGATGTATAAATTGAGTTTTAACAACGAATTAAAGAGAAAAATTTCATTGTTTTCTGCCGAAAGAATTAAAATAATCAAAGTTACCACTGTGCAGCCAAGTGCTAATAAGTTGATAGTTCGGCGGTTAAATATAATTCCAAGCAGTAGCAACACTAACGAGGAGATAATAGAGAACGTTTCCGGCAATATCTGTATATAATTCATAGCGCATTATATTTGATTAACAAATTTGCCATACATGGCTTCAAATAATTCAGTGCAAGGGTTGGGTAGAATCCAAGCAAAATAACAAACACTGCAAGCAGAATTAAGATAGAAAATTCTATGCTATCCAAGCGATTATTTAATAATTTAGAATAGCTAACCCCCCATATTATTTGCTTACATAAATTCAGCATATAAACTGCGCTTAAAATAGTGCCAAGTGCGATAAATCCTGTAAAAAACCCTATGCTCTTAAACATTCCAACCATAGCCAAAAACTCACCTATGAATCCAGATGTTCCAGGTAGCCCTATTGAAGCCATTGAAAATAAAATGAACATAAAACCAAATTTTGGCATTGTGTTTACTATGCCAAAATACTTTGCAATCTCCAAAGTTCCAGTTCGAGTATATAGCATTCCAACACACAAAAATAAAGCAGCAGAAATAAGGCCATGACTAATCATTTGAAATATGCTACCCAGTACTCCTTCCTCACAAAATGAAAAGAGGCCAGCGGTAACGATCCCCATATGTGCTATTGAAGAATAAGCTATTAACTTCTTTATATCATCTTGAGCAAACGCAACTAGAGAAGCATATATCACCGCAATAATGCTCAGCACAACAACGAAATTTGAAAAATACAAACTTGCCTGAGGAAGCATTGGAATAGAAAACCTTAAAAATCCATATCCCCCCATTTTAATAAGCAAGCCAGCTAAAATCACAGACCCAGAAGTTGGTGATTGCACATGTGCATCAGGAAGCCAAGTGTGAAATGGAAACATCGGTACTTTTATTGCAAAAGAAATAAAAAATGCAATCCATAGCAATGACTGCACTTCAAGATCAAGGCTTGGCACTAATGTAGCTAATTTTTGTATACTAAACGTTCCAAAAACACTATAGACGTATACTAACCCAAGTAGAAATAATAATGAACCAGTTAATGTATAAAGAAATAACTTAAACGTCGCATATATCCTTTGCTTCCCTCCCCAAATGCCAATAATAAAGAACATTGGTATTAAGACAGCTTCAAAAAACACATAAAAGCTTATAGCATTCAGTGAAACGAAAAAACCGACTACAAAACTCTCAAGCAGTAGAAATAATGCCATATAGGCTTTTAGGGTCGTATAACTCATTTTGCAATTATAGAGCATACAAATAACAAACAAGAAAGTTGTAAGCAGAAGGAAAAGCAACGATATTCCATCCACCCCTATTCCAATATCTCTTACTGGATAGCTGACAAACTGAAAGTCCGTATTGTTATAATCAAATTCTATACAAGCTACAATGCTAAGCAAAAATGGAAGTACAGCAAAAAATAGGGCAAGGAATCTTAAGTGTATAGATTGATGATTAATCCTGATCGAGGATAAAATCAACGCTCCTATCAGTGGAAGCAAGAATATACTAAGTAACAACACCTTCTATTTAATTCCAATAATATATAAAGCACCGATTATTAAAGTAACAAACATAATAAATGCATAATCAAATATATAACCAGTTTGTAACTTTATAGAACTTTTTGAACATTCATTAACCAACCTTACAACACCATTTGGTCCAAATGAATCAATAGCCTTAACATCAAACTTCCATAGAAGCCTAGATATAAACCTTATCGGTGCAATTATAACAAACTCATACACCTCATCAAAGTACCATTTATTCTGCAAAAACTTAAGTAAAAATTTACTCTTAATTTGCCTAATTACTTGATATTGGTAAATTAGGTACGCAAGTGCTATTCCACTTAGGCTTGCTAAGGTTGGCAGTAGTTTTATAAAGAAATTATGAACTCTATGCTCATCAATCATCACTAAACTTGATTTCCAAAACGCATTACTAGTTATGTTCAAAATATTTGCTCCCCATATTCCAGAAAATACTGATCCAAAAGCGAGTATCAGTAATGGTATAAGCATAATCTTTGGTGCCTCATGTATATTAATTTTACTTTGTTTTTGGCTGTGGAACACAAGAAGCAATAACCTCCAAGAGTAAAACGCTGTGAAGAATGCAACAACTAAGCTTATTACAAAAGCAAAGCTATCCGTGCTATAAGCATGTTCAATTATCAAATCCTTTGAGTAAAAACCTGCAAATGGAAATATTCCAGAAAGCCCAAGAGATCCAATCCACATGAGAGTATAAGTGCAAGGGATTTTCTTCCAGCAATTTCCCATTTTCTGAATGTTTTGCTCATGATGCATTGCATGAATCACATTGCCAGCACCAAGAAATAGTAGAGCTTTAAAAAAAGCGTGTGTCATTAAATGAAAAATAGCAACATTGTAAGCAGAAAGCCCACATGCCATGAACATATAACCAAGTTGACTGCAGGTTGAATAAGCAATTATTTTTTTTATATCGTTCTGAGTAATCGCAACCGTAGCTGCAAAGAAAGCAGTAAGTGCCCCAACAATAACTATTAATTCTCGTGCCACATTTGATAGCTCAAATAATGGAGAACATTTTGCTACTAAAAATATACCTGCTGTTACCATCGTTGCTGCGTGAATGAGTGCAGAAACAGGGGTTGGCCCTTCCATTGCATCTGGCAACCAAACATGTAAACCAAGCTGTGCAGATTTACCCATACAGCCAATAAAAAGTAATATGCATATTATATGAGTTACTTTGAATTTACAGCAGAATGCTCTAATGTTCTGCGTGCCAAGAAGATCAGTTGTATCAAAAACTTCAGTAAAATTCAAAGAGTGAAATGTATAATAAATAAGAAAGATTCCAATCAATAGTGCAAAGTCTCCTACCCTATTCACAACAAATGCTTTAATTGCTGCATTATTTGCAGAATATTTTTGGAACCAAAATCCTATGAGTAAATAAGAACACAGGCCAACCCCTTCCCAGCCAAAAAAAAGCTGCACGAAATTATCGCTTACAACCAGCACAATCATGCAAAACGTAAATAGCGATAGGTAAGAAAAAAACCTCGACTTCCCTTTTTCATGCTCCATATAACCGATAGAATAGAGGTGGACTACTAGTGAAACGGTGGTAATGACAATAAGCATTAAGGATGAGAGAGCATCCACACTAATTGCCCAATTTACTTTTAATACACTTAATGAAAATAGAGGAAATAAACTCAAGTGATAATTTTCAGAGAAGGTGAGAAAAACATACCAAGATAAAACTGCAGATATTCCAATCCCTGCCGTTGTAACTAACTGACTTTTTCTAAAAAGTGCTGCAAATAGCGAACCAAAGAGTGGCAAAAATACTATTAATTTCAGTATATCCATCATACTTTCATTCTTTCATTAAGTTCGCTTGTTTAACATCTATATTCCCACGGTTTCTATAATATACAACCAATATTGCAAGCGCAACTCCTGACTCTGCTGCTGCAACAGTCAACACAAACATCACAAAAATTTGCCCAACTATATCATTCATAAAGGCAGAAAAAGCAACTAAATTGATGTTAATCGCCAGCAATAATATTTCTATTGATAACAGTATGTTGATTATGCTCTTACGGTTGATGAAAATACCACACACTCCAATAGTGAACAAAACAGCAGCAATTATCAAAAAGTGATTTAATCCTATTTCCATTCCACTCCTTTTCCAAATTTAGCCTTAATCAATTTTACAGATGAAGATTGTGTCAATTGCTTTAACACGTTCTGTTTTCTAACTCCTTTTTTCTTTTCCTGCAAAGTAAGAGCAATTGCACCAACAATTGCAAAAAGCAGCAGAATACCAGAAAGATGAAAAGCGTACATGTAGTCAGTGTAAAGCAAATTACCGATAGCTTTCACGTTATTGGTATTATAGTTTATAACATTGCTTATATTCGGTGCTGAGCTGCGAATTACAAAGCTGATGATTAGAAAAAACACAACACATAATATAGCACCAAGAGTGAAATGCTTTGCAAAACCCTGATGCAATCTTATGTAGTCGATATCGAGCATCATGACTACAAAGAGGAATAACACTGCAACTGCACCGATGTATACTATCAGCACCATCATAGCAATGAATTCAGCTCCAAGGAGAATAAAAAGCACTGCAGAGTTAACGAAGGTGAAAATTAAAAATAATACTGCATGCACAGGATTCCTTACGCTAATTACACAAACAGCAGATAAAATGCTAAGAATTGCGAAAAAACAAAAGAAAAAAGGCATCGATACTTTAACTGCAACAATAGTTACTAACTTAAAATAATTATTGCCGTAAAGTCAATATTATATTAAACGTTTAAAAACATTGTACTACAAGCTTCAGCTCCATTTTAAATTATTATATAGAGCATTTCCTCAGTCACACAAGCACTCTTGACAATTTTAATTTATTAATGTATAATATATGCATGTTAATAGTTAGTCATAGCTCAAAATGTATAACATATTTGGTTACTTCAAAACTTGTGACAAGCAAAGTGAAAAATTAAATAGAGAGAGTTATCAATATACCACAAGAGATTATGTGACAATTTACTTCAATAAAATACACTAGCCAGTTTAGGCAGATCATGGAGAGAATTTAAAGAAAAAGCATATGGGTTTATATATGATATCGGAGCTTG
Organism: Wolbachia endosymbiont of Spodoptera picta; assembly: GCF_018141665.1. NCBI lineage: Bacteria > Pseudomonadati > Pseudomonadota > Alphaproteobacteria > Rickettsiales > Anaplasmataceae > Wolbachia > Wolbachia endosymbiont of Spodoptera picta. Next base: position 842,736 of record NZ_CP067976.1, on the reverse strand, counting down.
GTTGAAAGAAACATATGAAAATCTCACTGAACGACCTGAAATGCATAACTTCTATGTTCCAGAAAAACTTCCTGTTAAAGCTGAGGAAATAGAGATGAAGGAACTGAATCGTAAGCCTAAGCCATTCAAAACTCCACCTATCCACCCAACAAGCAGAAGCTCTAGTGCCAATACCTCAAATCAAGTTGTTGTTACTCGACATACACCTGAAGCTACTAAAACAAGATAGATAAAAAACCTACGTTTAAATATGTAGTACTTGAGTGAAGCATTCTTTAAACTGTTCTATTCAATAAAATCTTTACAATATTTGGATCATAGGTTTAACTTTACGGAGTTATAGTCTATAGGGCTTCAATGAACGATTATCTCTCACTGTTAAATCCAGAGCAACAATTAGCTGTAACTAACTTAAATGGGCCAATTTTGATACTGGCAGGGGCGGGAACGGGAAAAACAAGAACGATTACTTCAAGAATAGCGCACATAATTAGAAACGGTCACGCTTATTCTGATGAAATATTAGCAGTTACATTCACGAACAAAGCAGCAAATGAAATGATATCAAGAGTGCTTGAACTCACGGGCACAAACATACCATGGCTTGGCACTTTCCATGCAATTGCAGCAAAAATTCTACGTCATCATGCTGAAGTCGTGGGGCTAAATTCCAATTTTACAATTATTGGTGTGGATGACCAATTACAGGTAATAAAAAACATCATGAATGAAATCAGCCCTGATTACCTATCAGAAAAATGTAAGACCATTATGAATATTATTCAGCAATGGAAAGAGAAGTGTTTACTGCCATTCGAAGTGGAAGACGTTCAATCATTTAGGCCAGTGTACGTAACTGCACTCAAAGTCTATCACCAGTATCAGGAAAGGTTAAAATTCCTTAACTCTGTCGATTTTGGTGACTTATTGCTATATAACATACAACTCTTTAATCAAAAGACCGAGGTTCTATCCTACTACCAAAACAAGTTTAAATATATCATGGTAGATGAATATCAAGATACAAATGCAATACAATATCTTTGGCTAAAATACCTTGCAAAAGAGCACTCAAATATTTGTTGTGTAGGAGATGACGATCAATCGATATACAGTTGGCGTGGTGCAGAAGTTGAAAATATTTTGAAATTTTCCGATGATTTTAAAAATGCAAAAACCGTTAAACTGGAGTGTAACTACAGGTCAACATCCCACATACTTGCAACTGCATCATATGTTATCAATCACAATAAGACTCGCTTAGAAAAAAAGTTGTGGACAACAAACATTGAAGGGGAAAAGGTAAATCTAATAAAATTATGGGACGGGAAAGCTGAAGCAAGGTTCATAAGCGAACAGATATTAAAGCTCAATAAATACAGATTTAGTGACATTGCAGTGCTCGTAAGAGCGACTTTTCAAACTAGAGTGTTCGAAGAGTATTTTATAAAATATTCAATTCCCTATAGGATTATAAGTGGCGTAAAATTCTACGAACGTCAAGAAATAAGGGATATAATTGCATATTTGAGACTTGTTACAAATAATAATGATGATCTCGCTTTTGAAAGGATCGTAAATCGTCCCAAAAGAAGCATAGGAGCTACAACTCTAAAGAAAATATACACGACTGCTCAGGATAACAAAATTTCTTTTTTTCAGGCAGCAAAAATATTGGTTAATAGTGATCAAGTAACCGAAAGAATTAAACTCTCAATAAATGATTTTTTAAATAAAATTAAAGCTTGGGAAGAAATAGTAAGCGTAAAACCACTGCATGAATTTGTTAAAATCGTAGCAAATCAATCAGGATATATGGAAATGCTTGAGAATGAAGGAGTGACGGGTTTAGCGCGAATAGAAAATGTTAAAGAGCTCATTTCATCTTTGAAGAATTTTGACAGCACTATAACCTTCTTGGAGCATATTAGTTTGGTGATGGAAGTGGATAATATGAATAGCGATGACACTGTATATGTTATGACTCTTCATGCGGCTAAAGGGCTTGAATTTCCGTGTGTGTTTTTACCTGGTTGGGAAGAAGGATTATTTCCTCATCAAAGATCTTTTGAAGATAAAAGTGGTAAAGCTTTAGAAGAAGAAAGGAGACTCGCATATGTCGGCATAACCAGAGCCAAAGAAAGGTTAATCATTTCATGTGCAGATAGGAGGGAAATTAATAATCAGTGGCAACCAATGCACACTTCTCGATTTATTAAAGAACTGCCAAGAGAAAATGTTGAGGTGATAAAGAGTAGTGCCTACTGTTGAAGCTATAACTGCAGTTCTTACGACAAACACATCTAAATTACTTCAATTATATATTTCTCCTGAAAAAAATTCTCTGATGGTCTTAAATAAAATTTTCAGTGAATAATTATCAGACATGTTGTGTTTTGCTGATTTTATTAAGTGTACTTCAACGTCTGTTGATTTGATTTTTTTAGCTAAATTTAATGAAACTTGATAAGGAACATCTTGATCATTAATGCTATGCAGCAAGCGCACAGGACAGTTTACATCTATTGTTTTTTTATTTAAAAGAAGATTCTTTCTACCGTCTTCGATCAGATTTTTAGTTATTTTGTATGCACAATGCTCCGAAGTAAAATCTATTACACCTTTAGAGCTTAGCTCTTCTTTTTGCTTGTCTGACAATTGCTTGAATATTAAATCTTCAGTGAAGTCAGGAGCAGATGATATGCCGATTAATGCTGCAATTTTTTCTGGAAATTGAAGAGCAGTGAGCAGCATCAGCCATCCTCCCATACTTGAACCTATAATTATTTGTTTATTGCTAGTTAATTCACTTATCACTTTAGCACAATTTTTTTGCCAATCACTTATTGTATAATCAGCAAAATCACCACTTGAATTACCATGGCCAAAATAATCAAAGAGCACAAGTGCTATATCATTTTCTTGGCAAAATTTGTAAACGGCAGTTGCTTTAGTTCCATCCATATTGGATGCAAAACCACTAAGAAAAACTATAGAGGCCTTCTTTCCTTGTAGCTTTCGATATGCTATATGGCCATTACTTCCATCGAGTAATTTACAATAATTCATACTACTTTGGCAAGGCAACCGGACTATCGCTCATCGAACGCAAATAGCTGACTAGATCTGCAATCTCTTGTGGATTGGAAATGCCTGCAAATGCCATGCGTGTACCTTTTATGTAGGCTTTTGGATTTTTTAAAAAAGCAAATAACTCCTCATACTCCCATTTCCCACCTTTTTCAAGTAGTGCTTTTGAGTAATTGAATGAGCTGCCAAGATGGGCCTTTTTATTTCCAACCACGTTCCATAAGTTTGGCCCCACTTTATTCATTCCACCTTTCTCAAAACTATGACAAGCTATACATTTTTTTGCTGCTGACTTGCCTTTTTCAAAGCTAGCATTCTGCATGAGCTCTCCAATATCAAGTGCCACTTGTTCAATCTTTTGTTGAGGCTCATTGCTGGCTGCTACTATTGTTTGGTGTTCAATTTTATAATCCTCTGGGTTGTAGAGCATATCAACTACATTACTAACTATCATAATTATTAATCCAGAAAGTAAAATCGATGCTGCAATCTTATTAAGCTCCACAGTTAATTCTTATCAAGTAATGTTACTTAAATTATGCAAATATTTTCGCAAACAGTAAACAATTACCTTTATTTCACCAAAGATAGAAATTTCTATTACTTAGCTAAGTTAGGAGACTGCAATTCTATTTCTATCGGAGTAACTTGTGGTTCAATTACATAATGATCTGGAATAACATATTAAAATAGATTTCCTGCAAACTTGTCTGCAATGATTGAAACTGGAACCACTTCTATAATGTTCGTTTGCTTGACCTAAGATTCAGGAGCATTTAAACTGAATTTTATAAAGTACTAGAAATGATAGGAAATCTAAGAGGAATAGTTGATGAGGTGTGTAGCGATCACATAATCCTGAATGTAAATGATGTTGGCTACATAGTATATCTTTCAGCCAAAACTTTAAGTGCTTGTTCGATTGGAAGTAGAGTAAAATTACTTATCGACACTTATGCAAATAGCAGAGAAAACGTTACTCAGCTATATGGCTTTATAAGTAAAGAAGAACAGCAGTGTCTGCGTTTATTAGTTAAAGTGAGCGGTGTCAGCTATAAAACCGCAATGTCAATTTTGAGCAAATTAACTCCAGAGCAACTGTTTTTGGCAATTATAAATGAGGATAAACTAGCACTTAAGGTGAGTGGACTTGGCCTGAAACTCATAAATCGAATTATTACTGAGCTGAATGGCAAAGTAAGTAAATTAGAGACAAATAACAATCATTTTCACTCAATTAGTGAAGATGCTCTTTCAGCTTTGATCAATCTTGGATATGAAAGAACAAAAGCTTATGATACAATAAAAAAAATAGAAGATGAATCACCAAACTTGGATACTAAAGATATTATTCGTATGGCGCTTAAAACAATATGAAGTCAATATCATGTAGTAAGGAATACTCTGAAGATGTACGTAATTTAAATATCAGGCCTGAGCAACTTGATGATTTTGTCGGGCAAAAAGACTTAATACAAAATTTAAAAGTGTTTATAAATGCTGCACAGACGAGAGCTGAAGCTTTGGATCACGTATTGCTCTATGGTCCTCCAGGGCTTGGTAAAACAACTTTAGCACAAATTGTCTCTAAGGAGTTAAGGGTTAGCTTTCGTGCAACTTCTGGTCCATTGCTTAGTAAAGCTGGGGACTTAGCTGCAGTGCTCACTACTTTAAATGCAAAAGATGTTCTATTTATCGATGAGATCCATAGATTAAATCGTAGCATTGAGGAAGTTTTATATACTGCTATGGAAGATTTTTGCCTAGATATACTAGTAGGTGAGGGCCCATCTACCAGAACTTTAAGAATAGATTTACCACCATTTACACTAATTGGGGCAACAACACGGCTTGGACTGCTTTCTGCACCGCTGAGGGATCGTTTTGGTATTCCCCTGCATCTTGAGTTTTATTCTTTTGAGGAACTGGTTGATATTATAAAAAGAGGTGCAAGAGTTCTTTGTGCTGAAATCGAAAAGGATGCTGTGCAAGAAATTGCCTGCCGCGCCCGTGGTACTCCAAGAATTGCTTTGAGATTACTCAGAAGAATAAGAGATTTTGTTGAAGTAAAAGATGATAAAAAAATTACCTGTGAAATTGCCGGTTCTGCACTATCAAAATTGGGTATAGATAAAATGGGACTAAATAAATTAGATATGGATTATCTGAGATTTTTGTTTAACACCTCAGGACCTGTTGGAATTGACACCATATCTATTGCACTATCTGAAGATGTTGGCAATATTGAAGAAACAGTAGAACCTTATTTAATCAAGGTCAGTTTCGTAAAGCGCACACCAAGAGGACGTGTTTTAACTGATCAAGCAAAGGAATATCTCAGCATTAATTCAGTGGTATGCTAGTATTATACTATATTTTATAACATTGTATAGTATTACACTAAACATTATAATATTCTTTTATTATATGATTTGCAGGTGTTTTAGAGGCAAATAAGAAAGTATAGTGAATATGTTCTTGAAAAATTACGTAATATATGCTAGGCTGTATATAGTATGAATGTAAAAATATCAATAACTTATTGATATTTTTTAAGATTAATACTTATTAAATACTTCATATTGTAAGATTGAGTTATTGTATTTTATAGACTTAAGATAAAATGGTAAAAAGCTTTCTAAACAATTATAGAAACAGTAATTCAATTAATGGAGAAAAAGCAATGGGAAATTTTTTAATCAATAACAACGAAGAGGACGGTAGCTCAATCTTCATTAATCGAATCAGGGAGCAAGATCTCTCTGCAGAGCAGAAGCTCAATGAATTAAAAGGATTCATGGAGGAGCTTGCTAGGAAAGCTGAGCTCAAGAGAATAGAGCTTGAGCGTCAGGCTGCGAGTTGCATTGATGAAACATTATCTCAAGTAGAGCTACAGATACAAGATAGTGAGGATTACTTTACTGATAATAGTCAAGGGGTATTCGCAAATTTCTTTGAATCCCTCTTTAATCTTTTTGAAGTAAATGTAGATCCGAAAGTCTACAAAATGCTCAAGGAGAAGAAAGAGAAAAATCTGCTTCTTTCGATAATTAAGTTTTTGCGTGATAAGCTTAAGAAATTAGTTAAAAAGATCTTCAAAAAAGATTTAGACTTAAGTTGGGATAAAAGGCTAGACAAAGAGATAAAAGAATTGCAGGAGAAATTACTCAGTGGTGGGTTATCTCCGGAAGAGGAAATAGCAATACTCGAACGTTTGCAAGCGTTGCAAAATTTAAAATTGAAGCTTCAAACTTTTCTCGTGGGCTCAGTCATTGCAATGTTTGCAGAAATTTTTGCAGTTGATTTAGCAGCAGTAGTAGAGCAAGATGCAACCGAGAAAAAGGAAGATAAAAAAGCAGAAAAAATAGAATCAAAAGAAGTTTGTCAAGAAATAGAAACAAAAGTGAATGAAATCACACCAATTTCCCTATTTAATTTTTCATCTCAAGTTCCAATGCCAATCACTCTGAATAAGCAAGAACGTGCTATTTTACCAAAGCCTATAGAAAAATTAGTAGACACTCTACCTAAACCTGTTATAAGTCACAAAAATAGTGAAGTACAAAAACTGGAAAAAATGAATAAAGAAAAGAAAGAAGCAAAAGAAGAGAAAACTGAAAAACCAAAGCTAGCTGTCTGTCCACCTGCTCCACAGCAAAAGGAACACAGGAGAGTTAAAAGAAACAACATATCGAAGGATGCTAATGGGAAGAAACGTAAAGGAGAAGAGTCTTCTGCTAAGAGTAAGCAAAAAGCTGCTAATGCTGCTGTGGAATTGCCAGGAGGATTAACTGAGGACATAAAAGTTGAAAACCATACTTCTTCAGTCAAAGAGAGAGGTGTGTAAAGGTTCTCTCTCTTTTTGTCATTCCAGACTGGTTTTTTATCTGGATTCCAGCATCAAGTGCTGGAATGACACCGTCTTGAATGGAAGCCAGTGCCAACGATGCGCCATATTGCAATGTTCGTACAGTTGTGTACTCAGACACTGTTATCCAGACACAATTTCATCATATAAATCTTTCCATTCTTGATTTGTTTTTTCAATTAAGTTTATTTTCCATTTTCTCTGCCAGCTTTTTAGGAGTTTTTCTCTACTAATTGCTAAGTTTATCTCTTGAAATTCTTCAAAATAGACTAGTTTACAAACATTGTACTTTGACGTGAAACCAGAGATGGCTTTGCTTTTGTGTTCCCAAATTCGTTTAGTCAAATTTGATGTTATACCTGTATATAGGTTTCCATTGCGTTCACTTGCAAGTATATAAATATAATAACTTTTCTTATATAATAAATAAATTTACTAGATTCCAGACTGGAATGACATTAAAGGAGCTACTTGATGATACCAAAGAGGCTACTTGAATGACAAGAGAGGAGGTAATGGAATAACACCTTTCCTTATTGACTTAAGTCGCAACTGTACAAACATTTCAATATGGCACATCGTTGGCACTGCCTCCCATTCAAGATGGTGTCATTCCATTACCTCCTCTCTTGTCATTCAAGTAGCCTCTTTGGTATCATCAAGTAGCTCCTTTAATGTCATTCCAGTCTGGAATCCAGAAAACTTAATTTAAAAAGTTGTTATTCCAGCACTTCTTCTCTTGTCATCCCAGTCTGGAATCCAGGAGTATAAAAATGGTGAATAAAATTTATGTAAAAAAACTTCTTGTGCTAGTAGTTGATTCTTAATATACTCATTACATAATAATTTAATTCGGAGGCTAATATGCATGGTAATAATGATCCAAATAAAAAAGTACCTGATTCAGGGAGAGTAAAGATTGATCTGAGCAAAATAGATCCAAAGAAAATAGATGATTTTAGAGACATGATTAGACGTGAAGAGGAAAGAAAGAAAAATCAATCTAGTGTTCAGGGCACAAGTAGGAGTGGTAAGTAATTATGTTGATTAATTAGAGAGGTGGAGTTATGCCTAATAAAAGTAAAATAAATCGAGAATTAGTAAAAGCGTTTAATAGTGTTCTTCTTTCTGATAATACTGCTATTACTAATCTCACTATAGAAAAAGATTATGTTGTTCTCTCATTTGATAAAAATATGAATATTGATCAGGGCAGAGAGTACTTGAGCAATATGAGAGAGAGTATAGTAAGAAAATTTTGTGGAGATAATGAAAATGAGGGTGACAAAGCTGCTGCCGAAGAGGCTGCCAATGATCTTTTTTATACAGACTCTTTTCCTTTTAACTTTAATCAAGGGAAATGGACTACAGATAGTAGCAGATATAGGTTTTCAGTGCCAATTGAAAAAGAGGTAGTTTGTAATCTAAAATATTTGCTAGCTAATGAACTTATAAGATTCACAATAGAGAGTATTATAGACGCTCATCCTGATCAGGGTTATGTGGAAAACAATGTATACGATGTGAGCTTTGACAGAAAATCTTATTTATACTGTAAGGGCTTTGATGATCAAGAATTAAAAGACTCTTTTGTAAAATCATTCTCATCGAGAATGGAAAGTTATGAAAATAGTCCTAAAAGATCTAAGGGTTTTTTAGAAGAGAAGGGGAATTATGTATATTTAAAGAAAGGCGTTTTTGATGATCTTAAGTTCGTCAAAGACATAGTAAGGCATGAAATATGCTTGACATGTCGTTGTTTTGATACTCCAAAAGGCGAGATTGGAGTTACTGACATGCTGAAATTTGCAGTGGTTGATTTGCTTCGTAAAGCAAACATACCAGTTGATCGTATTGTACGTGACTCTTACTTGAGCAGTAACAAAGATTTAGTTTTAATTCCTATTGTAAGTAATAATAATGAGGAGGGATATTTAACAAGAGAAGAAGTGAATCACGTTAATAATATGTTTGGTATGGATATATTAAATAGCTTTGAAGGTCGGACTTCACAGAAATCGCTATTGGGCAGTAAAGGAGTGTATGGAATAGATTTTGCTAACCCAGACATTGCTTACTGCGTGATGGATAAGATCATAGAGAGCTCTGTAATCAATGAGGATTATAAACTGTCCATTGATCCTGCGCGTGTGCCAGCTATGAAACCACAAACTCTTGCCCCTTCTGAAGAAAAAGTAGGGACGGATGGACCAAGTGCAGATACAAGTGCAGATAGTGGTTTTGTTGATTCACCTAAGAATTCAGTTATAGATAAATCACATAATGGAAACTCAAGCAAATTCCTTGGGCCCGACTACTATGGTGAAGGTGAGGGTGATGTTTCGGTTAAAGATAGTGGCTTTGGCCCTTCTTCAGGACGATCTTCTTTTAATAAGCCCAAAACAAAATTTAACCAACCTTCTATATCACAGCCTAACCAATGTTCTGCAAAAAAGCAGACATCAACTAGTAAAAAATAAATTTGTTGTATTTTATAGCTAAAGAAAATTAGACTATTTGAGGACGAATTGTGAATGAAAGTTTATTTGCCAAAGTAGAGCTGCCTTGGCCTACAAATCTTGGTTTCTTTATCGTTTACCATTTCATACCACTGGGCAACCCAACCAGTGGTTCTTGCAAGTGCAAAAATGGGTGTAAACATACTTGAAGGGATACCAATAGCATTCATTATTATACCTGAATAAAAATCAACATTTGGATACAACTTACGTGTAATAAAATACTCATCCTTTAAAGCTATTTCTTCAAGTTTTTTTGCAATTTCAAGTAATTCATTGTTTTGCTCTAGTTTGCTTAAAATCTCATGACAAGCATCCTTTAATATAAGCGCGCGCGGATCATAGTTTTTATAAACACGATGTCCAAATCCCATTAGCTTAAATGGATCTTTATCATCTTTAGCTTTCTCAATGAATCTATCTACACTTCCACTTTGCTCTATCTCTTTGAGCATATTTATAACTGCCTCATTAGCTCCACCGTGTGCTGGACCCCAAAGTGTAGCAACTCCTGCAGACAGGCTTACAAATAGATTAGAACCAGCTGACCCTACCAATCTGACAGCTGCTGTAGAAGCATTCTGTTCATGATCAGCATGGAGAGTAAATATTTTATCCAGAGCTTTTACAAAAAGGGTATTATTAACAGCACTGCCAAATATCATATTTAAGAAATTCTCACTATAACTTAATTTATTATTAGCATTTATGAATTCCTGATTGTTGATATGTCTATAAATCATTGCAACAATTGCAGGAACTTTTGCTATTGCAGAAATTCCAAAATCTAAATCTTCACCATTGACATTTTTGCCATGCATTTCATGGTAAGACGCTGACAAATTTGCAAAACATGCAACTAAAATCGACATAGGGTGAGCAGTTTTTGGAAATGCTTTGATTACATTTGTAACTTGCTCTGATACTTTGGATGATTCTTGTATTTTGAGAAGAAATTTTTTGTGTTGCTCTGAACTGGGTAATTCACCATAGAGCAATAAATAAATCACAGCAGTAAAATTATTATTCTCTGCCAAATCAGCTATATTATGTCCCCTATATTTAAGAACTCCTTCATCTCCATCAATAAATGTAATTGAAGAAGAACATGAAGCTGTGGAAACAAATCCTGGATCGTAAGTGAATAATCCTGTCTTTTTATATAAATCCTTAATATTTAACACATCAGGACCTACTGTTCCACTTAATACGGGCAGATCAATTTTTGACCCATTACTTAGTTCCAATAATGCTTTTTTATCCATCACTTGAGCTACTTAATTTTATACAGAATATACAAACTGAAGAGTATATATTAATACAGCTAACTTTACATTAACCGTATTAAGCGGTCATCAATGCTTTTACTTTTGCATTTAAGCGACTTATTTTACGCGCAGCGGTATTCCTATGAATGACACCTTTATTTACACATTTGTGTAAATTGGATTCAGCATTCCGAAATGCCAAGACAACATTCTCTTTATCACCAGACTTGATTATATCAACTAATCTTCTAATAGCAGTACGAGTTTTGCTTTTTCGCATCTTATTTACTAAAGTACGCTTTGCTATTACCTTTATCATTTTTTTAGCACTCTTATGATTTGCCATATATTAATACCTGTACTTTTCTTTTAATTATAAAGTTTTTTTGTTAATTTGCAATATCAGTTTTTTCTGCAATTAATCTACTACTTCTTTCTTCAATGATTTTTTCTAAACTTTGCAAGAATTCATTTTTGTTTAACCCAGGATATATGGGAGGTAATATTTCTATTACCGCCTTTCCGGGATTCTTTCTCAGAGAAAGTATGCTTTTTGGCCAAAACAAACCAGTGTTTAAAGCAATCGGTAACACAGGAACAGATAATACGCTATATAAAGCAGCAATACCCGATTGATATTTTATATTTTGGTTTATAGTTGTTCTTGTACCTTCAGGAAATATTATTATGCCTCTATTTTCTTTTATACACACTTTTGCTAATTTCATGATATGACGCACAGAACTAATACCATCTGAGCGGTTAATAAAAATCATTTTTAATGCCATGAGATGCAAACCAATGAATGGAATCCATTTCAATTCACGTTTTAAAATAAAAACTGCTTTTCTAAAGAGTAGTATAAAAATAAATGTTTCAAATGGAGATTGGTGTTTAGATGCAATTATAAAAGGTTGCTTAGGAATGTTTTCCATTCCCCTCACTTCATATTTAATGCCACATAATAAACGCAACATGAATAATACAACTCTCACCGAGCAAACAAGGAAAATGGTTATTACACACTCAGGAAAGAAAATTACAGGGAGAGTAATTAAAGTATAGAATACTTCCCATAATATAAGGAGTAAATTAAACAATAAACTTGCAATCACAAACACACGTAAACTTATTTGAATTTAACTTTACTACAAAACTAAAAGCAATAAGTTTAATTATTGATCATCTGAGTAATAGGATGAGAATCAGCTAATTTGTCCTTTAACTTTTCGTTAGCAATATGAGTATATATTTGTGTTGTAGAAAGATTAGTATGGCCAAGAATTTTTTGTATCAGCACAATATTTGCTCCGCTATTCAGTAGATGGGTAGCAAGAGAATGCCTAATCACATGTGGAGAGATTTTATTTTCATCAATATCGCACTTTCTTGCTAATTCCTTTATTAATTGACCAACTCTTTGCCTTGTAATTGGTTTATTAGGTTTATCACCTGGGAATAGCCAATCAGATTTTTTGTTGTTAGGGAGCAGATTGTCACGAATTGATAAATAATCTTTAAGGCTTTGCAATGCTTGCTCATTAAAAAAGATTTGCCTTTCTCTGCCACTTTTTCCTTTTATTATTATATAGCCTTCTTTAACGTTACTGTTTACTAAATGTGATACTTCACATAACTTCATATTAATTAGTTCAGAAATACGCATCCCGGAAGAGTAAAGGATATCTAAAATTGCACATAGCCTTTTACTGCTTATCTTTTTATTCGATCCGCTTGCTGATTTTTTTACTGTTTCCATGAGCAAAAATATTTCTTGAACACTTAAATGCTTAGGCAAAGGACGGGAAACCTTTGGATTTCTTAATTCATTATCATTAGCCGGTGCTGGATTAAAGTCTATTATTCCATCATTAAATAGGCACTTATAGAAATTTTTGATAGCAGATATTTTTCTTGATATAGAGCTAGTTTTATATTTCTTTTGTGTACGTAAAAAGTTTACATAATCTTTAATATTAGCTTTACTTGCACCAACTAAGGTAGTGCCTCCTTCTAATAAAAATTTTTCAAGTTGGTGTAAATCTGAACGATAACTTTCCAAAGTATTTTGTGTAGAGGATTTTTCGGAAACCAAAGTATCTATGTAATACGTTATGTAAAGATTCTCTTTTTTATTTTGTAGTTGTTTATTTTTCATTATCAGCTCCTATATTTATTTCTTTGACTTCAATTTGATTGAAAGTATTTTTTGTGTTTTTTATAAGAAAATATGAGATAAACAAAGCATTTATCAATAAAGTAAGTACTACAAACCTTTGTTTTAACCTTTTTTTTAAATTTGATCTTATTTTTACCATATTTCAATTATAACATCAAATCTATAAAAAACATCCTGTAAAGTAAGTTTTACTATCGTATAAAATATTCCTTAGCTATGTCTGTTTATTCTTATTACATCATAGCATTTATTATAGTTTTAACATAAAGAAATAGTGATTTCAACTTCATTATTGTATGGGTATTAATAAATTTTTAATATATATAATAAATACTTTACAAAAAAAGGAATCAATTGGCACTTTTTTTTAATAAAGTGTTAATAAAAGGAATGGTTACATTTGATCCTATAGATTCATTATCTATTTTTTCTATAACTTTATTAATGCTGTGGAAAGAACGTTCTATTCTTGCTAGAATATAATCAATTACCTTTAGATCAATTTTTAACTGTTTATCTGAAAATTGTTTTATTAGCATGATTCTTAATAATTCCTCGCTTGCAGGTAAAATTTTTACGCTGATAGTTGATAATATTCGCGAGCTTAAATCTTTTAGTTTGAAGTTAAGCTTTTTCGGTAAAATCGAAGAAGTAATTAGCAGTCTCTTATCATTTTCTTTCATGTAATTATAACAATGTAATAACATTTCCTCATCTTTAATGTTTTGTACATCTTCTAAAATAAACGCATCGCTGTACCTCATTTCGCTTACAAAATTATTTACATCAATGAAAATAGCATCGTTTTTTGATTGCCAGATATGAGCAAGGTGAGTTTTCCCAGAGTTTTTAGGCCCAAACAGAATTAAGCATTTCCAAGATAAATCATTAATTATCGAGTTATATATGTGCTTGTTTTCGTCTAAGACGATATAATTTTGCCAACAATAATCAACTTGATTATTGTTAAATAAATTTAATTGCACGTAAAGCCTCTTACATTACTACTTTTTGATAATAATTTTTGCATAAAAATTTACTTGGTCAGGTAAGGAAGCAGTATTACTACTACTCCCTCCCTTAGAAACGCAGCATGCAGGTTTCCCCACACTACGCTTGAGCCCCTTATCTAAGTTCTTCTTTTGTCGAACCGGCTTGTCTTTCATAAATCCTCAGAATACATCAACTTTAGTGGTGACACTAATAGTAGAGAACCTTCTCTTGAAAAGGAGCTTGCCAACATTCTTGTTCATTTTACTCTCTCATCAAAATACTTTTTCCATTTTAAGTCAAGGGGATTTGCATCCGCTCTGATTGTAACATGTCGTCTGATAGGTATATCAATCAGCTTAAGCAGTCTTAAATACCGTATCTCTTTTGGTTTGTTCTTGCATATGGGTGCAGCAAAAACCCATTGGCGTTGACCCATTACTTTGAAGTAACGATTCTTTATCCAACGTAATCCTTTACGAGGATGTCTTTTCTTTGCCCATTTCCATAAACTATGCCAAATTTCATTGTCGATCTTTCTAAACGCTTTTTTAGCACACACATGGTGATAGTAATTTCCCCATCCTCTCAGTAGAGAGTTGAGTGACTTAATTACTATAGCCTGAGTGTTCGCTATATTTGCTTTTATCAATGTACGTGCTTGATTAAGAAGTTTTTTAATACTTTCTTTCGAAGGTTTAATAATTAACTTCTTATTATATCTACGTACATTACAACCAAGAAAGTCAAACCCTGTTGTGATAGATGTAATTTTTGTCTTCTCTTCTGAAAGAATTAAACCTCTCTCATGAAGGAAAGATGATACTAAAGGCTTAACTTCATTTTCCAGTACTTCATGTGTGAAACCTGAAATAATAAAGTCGTCTGCGTACCTGATTACATTCACTCCACTTCTGATTTTTCCTCTTCTTTTGCCACCTAATTTACCAAAGCGACTTTCTAATAACTGTTCAAGACCATCTAAGGTAAAGTTAGCTAGTATTGGAGAAATTATACTTCCTTGCGGAGTGCCAGCAGTTGTGGGATACAGAGTTTTCGATTCTAGGAAACCAGCTTTTAACCATCTATGAAGAATTTTCTTCTCCATAGGAATATGCTTCATGAGCCATTCATGGTTAATGTTATCAAAACAACCTTTGATATCACCTTCGAGTATCCATTGTAGTTGATTACGACTTGCCAGTAATAAGTGGCAAGCCACAGTAGCGTCTGCGCAGGATCTTTTAGGTCTAAAGCCATAGGAGTGATGGTCGCTGATCGTTTCAGATACTGGCTCCAGGGCAAACAGATATAATGCTTGCATGGCTCTATCTTTTATCGTTGGTATTCCAAGAGGTCTTCTTTTGCCATTAGATTTACTGATATAAATCCGTTTTAGCGGAGAAGGTTTATATCCTCTTTGCTTTAACTGCTTTATTCCTTGAAATTTAGCATTGCAAGTTGACCATAGTTGACGATCTACACCCGCTGTGTTTTTTCCTTGGTTTTCAGTTACTCTCTTAACAGCCAAAGCTTTTCCGCTAAAAGAGCGTGTGAGAAGATGTTGTAAAGCTTTTACCTTACCCCATCTTCCTTCTTGGACAGCCTTAACAATACGTTTTTGTAGCCTCACAATAACTTTCTGGCATTTCTTCCATGGCAATTGCTTCCATGCTTCGGAGTTGTCGGTAGGTGCACTTACAGTTTTATCTGTAATCATCTGCTTTCCTCCCTTAAGTGGTTAACAAAGTTTCTTGTCACGAGGGACCAAATGGAAGTCTGCTCGTTTTCACGCGAATTAATGTTACAAATTCTATCCATTTCGTTACAAAATGGCATTCGCTTTCTCCATTCTCCTTTACCTGCACTTCCATCAGCATTCCTTGCGGTTTGCTTGCCATGTAGGCGAAAATACAGGCTTACCCTGTTCCTTCTATCATACAACAGTGGGTTAGGTTGCTTCTCTATACCGGTGGAGTTATTATTTGCGTACATCTAGAAATGAAAAATGTAACTTATCCACATTACCTTTTGGTCAGAGCTTATCAGCATCTTTAGCTCTTTCATCGTATCGGTACTTATAAAGCTTCACTTACGTTCACCATACCACTAAGCCTAGCCCTCCAACCACATGATGCTTGCAGTTTATGCCCCTCTCACGATTGAGCATCTTCTTTTTCAAGAAGGAGGTTCATTGTCCGCATCGCTTGGCACCAACCGGTTGCCCGATTCGCACTGATGCGTAGACTCAGATGGCAAAACATCTGGTTTAATAAGTTTTAGAATCCTTTCAGTTTCTTTCTGAATGAATTCCTCTCCTTTTAAACAATATGACCGAAGACTTTCAGGTTGCACCATCTCGCTATGATAGCTGATTTTTAGAGCTTATTTGGACTATGTGGTTCATAACGCTGGAAATCTTATCTAATCTAGCCACATCTTTTAAAAATACATCCCTTTGTAAATTGACCTTGTTAGCAAAGAAAGCTAATATCTATAAATAGATCACCATCTGAATATGGAAACCGATATCGTAATAATAGGTGCAGGGCCTGTTGGAATATTCACTGCTTTTCAAGCGGGAATGCTTGATATGAGATGTCATGTAATAGATGTTTTGGATCAAGCAGGAGGACAATGCATAGCTCTTTACTCAGAAAAGCCAATATATGATATACCTGGTTATCCTGTAATTACTGCCCAAAAATTAATTGAGCGACTAATGGAGCAAGCTTCACCGTTTGAGCCTGTTTACCATTTAAGTCAAAAAGTGGAAAAGATTTCAAATAACGAAGGTGAAAACTTTACTATCATAACAAACATAGGTACAGAGGTAAAATGCAAAGCCGTTATCATTGCTGCAGGTAACGGAATGTTTGAACCTAACCGTCCACCCTTAAGTGGTATATTAGAATATGAAAATAAATCTGTATTTTATAATGTAAATAAAATTTCTGATTTTCAGGACAAAACTATAGTCATTGCAGGGGGGGGGGATTCTGCGGCTGATTGGACTGTAGAACTTTCTAAAGTTGCAAAGAAAATTTATGTGATACATAGGAGAAAGGAATTTCGCTGCACTCCTGAAACTAGAAATAAATTAGAATCACTTGAAAATAATGGAAAGATAGAACTGGTAGTGCCATATCAATTACACGAACTAGCAGGAGGTAATGGGCAATTGAGCGCAGTGATAGTAAAAAACATTGCCTCTAAGGAAGAAAAAGAAATATCCGCTGATTTTTTGCTGCCATTTTTTGGATTGTCAATGAATCTTGGGCCAATAAACAGTTGGGGTATAGAGTTAGAACATAGCCGCATAACTGTCGACCCAGCTACACTTAGAACCAGTAGAGATAGAATATATGCAATCGGAGATATAGCTACTTATCCAGGCAAACTAAAATTGATACTAAATGGCTTTGCTGAGAGCGCCATGGCTTGTTATCACATATACAAAGTAATTCACAATTCTCCAGTTAATTTTCAATATTCAACTTCAAAGGGAATTCATGGAAATTAAAGAGTCAGGAGATCCATGAACCTACATGGAGTTATCTCAAGCATAAGGGAATACAAACGAAAAAGATTACTTTACAAATTTCCCCAACTCCCTTATCATGACAACAAGAGTATTCATCCTTGTTTTTGGGCTCAACGACAAAATTCAGTAAAAAACTCAGATATTTATTGGCAAATTACATAAAATTATAGCGGCTGCATGTTTTTTAAATTTTTTCTACTTCAGCCAAAACACGCTTGTTAGCACATTATCAATTTACATTATTAAAACTCGTTACACGGGGATTCTTTTGCCTTTTTTTCATTTGGTAAATTTCTTAATACTTGTAACTAAAGCTTCAGGCCAGCACTTGATGCTGGAATCCAGAAATCTTTTGAGCACAAAAGTTATGCTAGGTTTTTGTTGGTAAGAAACCAGTGTCAGCTACTCGGATGACACCAAAGGGGCACTTGGATAGAGGCTACTTGAATAAAACCATCATAAGGTGAAACTAGATTCCAGTGTCAAGCACTGGAATGACAAGGAAAGGGCTACTTGGATGACAAGAAAAAGGACGCTGATATGACACCAAAGAGGCTGACACCACCATAAAGTAAATTCCACTAACACTATAGGAGACTAACATGAATTTTTTAAAATTTATCGAACTATGCTTTCAAACGGTAATGCCGGGGTGTGAGTATAACAATTATCAGTATATAAAAGTTATAGCAGATAGGCTTGAAGCAGCAGGTACTGGCACAGTGAAGCGAATAATATTCAATATGCCTCCGCGCTCAATGAAATCTATGTGCGTGAGTGTTGCGTGGCCCGCATGGATACTAGAAAATCAGCCAACCGCAAGAATAATAGTTGCAAGCTATTCTCAGCGGCTTAGCGAAAAGCATTCGCTTGACACCAGGTGCGTAATGCAGTCTAGTTGGTATAGAGCGCTATTTCCAGAGATAGAACTATGTCAAGACCAGAACACTAAATATAAATTTCAAACAGTGCAGAGAGGATGTAGGATTGCAACATCTGTTGGTGGAACACTGACTGGTGAAGGTGGAGATTTTATCGTCGTAGATGATCCACTGAGCTCCTCTCAAGCCTTGAGTGAAACGTTTAGAAAACGTGCTACAAATTGGTTTGATCAGACTTTAGTAACTAGGCTCAATGACAGGAAAAAAGGAGTTATCGTTGTTGTAATGCACAGACTACATCAGGAAGATTTAACTGGTCATCTTCTCTCCAAGCCGAAAAATATATGGCATCATGTTTGTTTGCCAATGATTTCTGAAAATAAGGAAATTATCTATTCAATCAAAAGATCAATTCTCCCTTCTCCTGTTCCTATTATTCAAGTAACTACAAATGAGTGCAAAAGCTCAACAGGCGCTACACCTTCAAGGATTTTATACTTAAAAAAGGAAGTTCAGCTGCTATATCCCCTAGATGTAGGAGAAATTGAAATGATAAAGGCTGAACTTGGGAGTTACGCTTTTGCTGCTCAATATCAACAAAATCCTCTGCCACTTTCAAGTGGTATAATTAAGCAAGAATGGTTGAAACGCTATAGAAATTTTCCTGACAATCTCTCACATATAACTCAGAGCTGGGACACTGCTGTTTCAACAAACGATTCTAGCGGCTTTAGTGTCTGCACCACTTGGACAAAGGTGAATAATAAGTTTTATTTACTCGATGTGTACCGTGCAAAGCTTGAGTATCCAAAACTTAAAGAACAAGTTCTATCACTAGCTGCAAGATGGAAGCCACACGCAATTTTAATCGAAGCAAAAACAAGCGGTCAGCAATTGATTCAAGAGCTCAAGGCAATACCTATTATCGGGACAGTGCCACACGGTGGCAAACTTGCTCGATTCCACCAGATTGTTCCGATAATAGAATCTGGCAAGGTTTTTCTGCCACACCAAGCAGATGGCTCAGCGATTTTGAGTATGAGATTTTAATGTTTCCAGAAATCCGCCACGACGATCAAGTAGATAGCGCTGTGCAATACCTTCAGTGGATGAGAGATAGTAGCTTCAGGGTTGCAGCTATACGAACATTGTGATCCAAGAGGTAATAATTTGCTACCCACAATTTCGATTATAAGCTCATTTAAAATAAATATTGATTTCTTATTTTAATTATTTAAAAATTAAAATAAATTATTTAAGATTAGGGTAAAAATTATGACAATAAATTATCAGCAGTGGCGGGAAATATTAAGTACGGTTAATAGTGATAATAAATTAGATAAAAGGAACGTAATTGAAAAAGTAAAAGAAGAGCTAAAGGCAAGCAATGAAGAGGTATTTAAACAGTGGGAAGAGAGTAATTTTTATGTAAATTATAAATTTGAAGTTGGAGATAATGAATTCACATTATTACATTTAACTGCTAAGTTAGGCTATACAAGCTTGACAAAGGCTTTAATAGTAACAAAAGGGATAGATGTTAATATAAAAGATAAAAATAAAAAGACACCTTTACATTTAGCTGCTGAAAATGGTTATAAAGAGGTAGTAGATGCTCTGTTGGAAAAAGATGAAATCAGGATTAATGAACAAGAAGATAAGGAGGGATGGACACATTTACATTTAGCTCTTATGAATGGCCATGCAGACGTGGTAGAATCTCTCGTAAGAAACGGTGCGAATATTAATATAAAAGATGACTATGGAGTGACACCTTTATCTTTGGCTATTCGAAGAGATTATGTATTTACTCCGCCAAAAAAACGTGAAGGCTCCTATGTTAATGTGAAAAATCATGCTAGAACTGCTTCTAGGAATTTAGCTAAAGAGGAAAAACAACTTACATCAGCAATTGCGAAAGGTTTTTTTGCCGGTAGTACAACTGCATTATCAGGTGTTTTAATAGCGAAAGCACTTTCTGCAACTGGAATAGTTACAGCTGAGTCAAAACCCTCTACACCAATAGCAGTGGTTGCAGTTATAGCAACAGGACTAGCAGTTGGTGGTGCTACATATATGATGTTAAAGCCCAGTACTAAAGTTGATGGAGTAGCAGTCTTAATGGATGGGCGTCAAGAAGCTGCTAGCACTACTAACCCCAGTTATGGATTAACCAACACAGTAAGGCTTAGAAATAGAAGGCTTTTTTGACTGCATGGAATATGAAATTAATGTAGAAAAATATGTACCAGAAAATTTATTGGCGATCTGTGCCGTGTATTTTCAAGCTCAAATTTATTTTTTAAACAACCAAAGACTGTCTCAATACTCGACCTTTTTCTCAATAAAGCCTTCTCTTTTAGTGAGATTAGTGCGTTTTTCATGCCTTTTTTCACTTTAGTGACAAGCTTTAAACCTCTATCGAAGAGTTCCTCAAAGAGCTCCTTCTTGATATAGCCTTTATCTCCGAACAAAAGTCCTGTCAGTCTTTTAGTTATAGTTGGCACAGGTTTTCTGTCATCAACGTTACCTTTGGTTAGAGTAAGTGATTGAATTTCTCCAATTTCGTTAATCACCAAGTGCAATTTAAAGCCAAAAAACCAACCATACGTGCTCTTACCAATTTCTGCTAAACCATCAAAAACTTTGTTCCTAGAGATCCTTTTCTTGTGGCAAATGGCAATCGTAGAAGTGTCAATGTAGGAAGTACCTGTCATTTTCGCTTGTTCGCAGAACCATTGAAGAAGTAATGCTAAATACCGTAAAACTCTCGGCTTTAAGGCAATAAATCTGTGATATGAAGGCATCTTTGAAAATTCTGATCTATAGAGTAACTTAAGGTAACAAAGATAAAAAGCCTTGAAGTTTTTACATGGCGATTGGTGGTATAACAGGATTATGGTTAGCATTTCTGAGTGCGCTATTTCTGGTACTCTGGTTGGTTTTTTGCCATTTGATAAGAACTTATTTGCAAAATTTTCATCTACTACACGACAAAAATCCTCGACGCAGCAGTAAAGTTCTGTAATATCTTTCTTCATGGGTAACCTCTTAAATTATTGCTAAAATACTTGAGTTTACCCTATTTCCCTCTTTATTAATTCTACTTTTATCTGTTTTCTAATCCATAACTGGGGTTAGTAGGGTTACCTAGCGCGTATTCGACCTAGCTGCATAAACACTGATCATAGAAAATGACATTACAGGGACACTGGAATAACGTAGGAGAGAGCGCTGACAACTTTCGTTTAGGCAAGATTATATCTTGAAAAAATTAAGCTTTAGTGCTATTAAATAGTTGTAAATTTTGTCTCTTTGGTAGCTTTATGAATGTTGAAAGTAAGAAAATACATGATACTAAAATAAAATTACCAATATTTCTCGATTATCAATCTACTACTAAAGTAGATCCTCGTGTTTTGGAGGTGATGATACCTTATTTTGGTGAGTTTAGTAATGCACACTCTCGTAGCCATTCATTTGGTTGGACAGCTGAGGAAGCAGTAGAAAAAGCAAGGAAGTACATTGCTGATTTAGTGAATGCAGACAGCAAAGAAATCGTCTTTACCTCGGGTGCAACCGAATCAAATAACATGGCTATCAAAGGTGTTGCTCATTTTTATAAGAATAAGGGAAATCATATAATAACTGTCTGCACAGAGCATAAGTGCGTTTTAGATTCTTGTCGACATCTGGAAAATGAAGGCTTTAAAGTTACATATTTGTCCGTTAAGCAAAACGGAATTATAGATTTATTGAAACTTGAGGAGGCAATCACTGATAAAACAATTCTGATTTCAGTGATGATGGCAAATAATGAAATCGGAGTAATGCAACCTGTCAAAGAAATTGGTGCAATGTGTAGAAAGCATAATATATTTTTTCATACAGACGCTGCCCAAAGCTTTGGAAAAGTTCCAATAGACGTAAATGAAATGAACATTGATCTTATGAGCCTTTCTAGCCATAAAATTTATGGACCTATGGGAATAGGTGCATTATATGTCCGTAGAAAAAATCCTCGTGTTAGGTTGACGCCACTAATTAGTGGTGGTGGACAGGAGAGAGGCATGCGCTCTGGAACAGTTCCTACTCCCCTTGCAGTTGGTTTTGGTGAAGCGGCACGTATCGCTAAAGAAGAAATGGAAATAGAAGCAAGCAAATTAGAAGAGTTGAGAGATATTTTGTACAACAAAATAAAAGAGGCATTTCCTGATGTTGTTTTAAATGGTGACTACGAAAATAGGATTCCAGGTAACCTTAACTTAAGTTTTCCTTATGTTGAGGGTGAGTCTCTTATCATGGCAATCAAGGATTTAGCAGTAAGCTCTGGTTCTGCATGCACATCCGCATCTCTTGAACCTTCTTATGTCATAAGATCACTAAACAATGGCCACGATCTTGAGCATTCATCAATTAGATTTGGCCTTGGCCGATTTACAACTAAAGATGAAGTTCTATACGCAGCAGATCTTGTTACTAAAAATGTTGGACGGCTAAGAGAGATGAGCCCACTTTTGGAAATGGTACAAGAGGGAATAGATTTAAGCACCGTAAAATGGGACTCTCATTGAAGAATAAGACGTTAACCATTAGCAGAGTGATGGTTGTCTAAGCTCTTTCTATGGGTGAAATCGTAAACTTAGCTTTAAGTCCTTTGTAGATGTCACGGAACTAAGTAGCAATCCTATACATATTAAGCTCGCAGCAGTTGTGCTTCCACCATAGGATAGAAATGGAAGTGGGTCACCTATTATAGGTAATAGGCCTGTTGTCATTCCAATGTTTATAAAGAAATGAGCACCAAAAAAGGCGAAAACCCCGATAGATATTAACTTAGAAAAGTAATTTTTTGACCTGTAAGCAATGGAGAATATTATAGCAAGCAATGTGGTATAGAGTAAAATCAAAGCCATGCTGCCTAAGAACCCCCATTCCTCACTAAGTACCGCAAAAGCAAAATCTGTGCGTTTCTCTGGCAAAAATCCAAGTTGAGTTTGACTCCCATTAACAAACCCCTTACCAAACAAACCTCCTGAACCAATAGCTATTTGAGATTGCTGCGCATTATGACCTATTCCAAGTGGATCTACTGATGAATCCAAAAATGATAATATCCTTTGCTTGTGATAAGGGCGCAAAAAAGGCCAAATAGCTGGTATTGCAAAAATGCCAAGCGTTCCAAAAATTATTAAATGAGGTCTTTCCATTATTGCTGTGAATATAATTGATGCTCCTATAAACAATATTATTACAGCTGTTCCTAAATTAGGTTGCTTCAATACAAGGAATACAGGTAAGAAAATAATTATAAGTGGCTTAAATAAACTTTGAAATTTCATCATTTTATACACACTTTGTTTATTAAAATAACGAGCAAGTGCAAGTATTAAGCCCACTTTTACAAATTCTGATGGTTGTAAACTAATTGACCCAATTCTTATCCATCTCGTTGCACCCATTATATGCGAGCCAAAAAAATTTACTGCTAACAGCGCAATTACTGCTGCTATGTAAAAAAAATAAGCGTGCTTCAAATAAAAATCTAGCTCTATAAATGATATAGCTATAGCAAGCAAAAGGAAGAAAGAGAATATGACCAATTGGTGAATTGCAAATGGAGCCCACTTTCCTCCAGCAGAAGAATATTGAACAACAATGCCAACGCAAAACAGAGCTATTACGTTCATGACTAATAATAAGTGAATCTTCTTCAGCTTATCCACAGCGAAAACTTTACAGACTTTTAGATACAATAAAACATAAGAAAATCAAAAAGCAAATTTATTAATTACCAAACGAATTGGACTACTATATATCCCAGTTATTATCGTTAAAATTGCCATAAATAATAGACAAAAGAGCATAAGTAATGGTACCTCATTAAGTGTCATTTCAGTGTTTGATGCTGCGCTATTTTCAAAATACATTTTCTCTACCACCCTCCACATATATATTAGTGCAAGAAAAGAGCCAGCAGCAAAAACTGCAAGGGAAATCCATGCATGAGATTCAAGAATTGCTTGCATCATATACCACTTACTTACAAAGCCATTTGTCAAGGGTACACCGATTAATGCTAAACTAAGTAGAGTAAATGCGAGTGTTGTATAGAGCATTGACTTTTTTAGTCCTGACAAATTTTCTATCTTTGTCATACCAAATTTATAAGAAATACACCCTGCAACCATGAATAAAGACGTTTTTATCATGCTATGATTTACTATGTGAAGAACTGCTGAAAACAAACCTGATTTTGAATTTAAACCCAGCATTAAAAGTATATAGCCAATCTGACTGATACTGGAGTGAGCAAACAGTCTTTTTATATCTTTTTCGATTATTGCAGATATTGATCCAAATACAATAGCGCAAAGTGCGAGGATAATTATCACATTATGCAGTGGTAAGAAAAAATTTTGCTGAAAAACATTGTAAAAGATTCTGATAAAAACATATATCATCACTTTGGTTACTGTACCTGAAAAGAATACGCTAATGAAGCTTGGTGCTTCACTATACGCATTAACTAGCCATTTACTGAGTGGAAACAGTGCCATTTTGATTGAGAGACCAACAAAAATGAATAATGTACCAAGTCTTATGATGTTATTATCGTATAATGGTACTATTCTTTCAGCCATGTCAGACATGTTGAGCGTTCCAGTCATAGAGTATAAAAGGCCGATGCCAAACAAGTAAAATGTTGCTCCTACAGTACCACTAATGAGGTATTCAAATGCTGCAACTAAAGCTTTCTTATCCCTTCCCATTGAAACTAAAACATAAGAAGAAAGAGATGAAATTTCCAAAAAAACATAAAGATTGAATATGTCGTTTGTTACTAGAATCCCGAGTAGTCCGCTTAAGCACAGTAGAAATAGAGAATAAAAACCAGTGATCTTGTTTTTGCTAATTTCTTTTTCGTTAATATAAAAGCTATAAAGCACGCTAATAAGCGCTATAAAATTCACCAAAGTTAGAATCAAGGAGTTCAATATGTCGATTCTCAACTCTATTCCGTATGGAGGAGCCCAATCTCCAAGATAATAAGTTATAATTTCACCATTGTATGTTTTCACTAGCAACATTAATGAAATAAAGAAAGTAGCTGCCGTTGTAAAAAAAGAGATAAACCAGGACACCCTATGTTTCCTGGTAAGAAAGCAGAACATTGATGCAATTATTGGTATAATAACTTGTAGAATTGGTAATTGCATTAAACTGTTGTTAATACATCGTTAAAGTATTAGTATATATAATACTTTTTGTTTTAATACCTTTATGTTATCTAAAATTTATAATTCAGTAACAAACTTATTAAGGAGAAAAGGTAAACTTATAGGTAGGGATGAAAACGGAAATTCTTACTATGAGTCAAGTAAAGGGAAAAGATGGGTAATATATGGTAATGTTTCTGAGCCTACAACAATTCCTCCAGCATGGCATATATGGCTGCATTATACTGATAATGCAGTACCAATTAATAATAATACAAGAAAAACTCCTAATTTAACGGGTACAAAAGATGCATACTACCCAAATCAAAAGGTGAAAAACTACTATGAAAGCTGGAATCCTAATAATTAAAGATGCGAAGGTCAAATATACTTGAAATAATTGCTGGATCATTTGTATTAATTTTCACTATTTTTCTTGTCTTCTTCGCTATTAATAAGCTATCTTACATAAAGAGAAACTATAAGGATTGCTATAAAATACATGGCCTTTTTACTGATGCTAACGGTGTAGGGGTTGGTGATAGTGTCAAGATCTCTGGTGTAGAAATCGGAAGCATAACTGGTGTATCGCTCGACAAAGCTACCTACATAGCACGAATCGATATGTGCATAAGCAGAGACATAAAGTTGCCAATTGATAGCTCAGCTCTAATCGCTAGCAGTGGGGTTGTTGGTAGTAAATTTGTTAATATATCACCTGGTGCAGATCCTAAATTAATTTCACACGGTGGTAAAATAGCACATACTCAAGCTGGAGCAAATATGGGTGGAATAGTGGATAAAATTATTGGCATGTTTACAAAGTGAGAATAAGAACACATAAGCCAACTTGGCCTATGTACAATTAAGGGATTTTTCTATCAATAGCTTGAAGTTGTTCAGCGTTTGAATTATCAAGATTTCTGCTAGGTTTTACATTCCTAATAATCTCAATAAATGCTTGTACTTTCAGTATAGGAGTGTTTTTTTTTACGTACTTAGGGAAGTGTTAAATAAACTGTATCAAACCGAGAAGCAACAATAAAATAGAAACAAAAAATGGAGGTTTGACAATGAGTCAAGCAAACAGAACTACCGGTTTGGTAGACTATAAAGAATTAGAAACAAATATCTTATCGTCTATACGAGAAGGAAGACTATTGACGGAAAGAGATGGTGCATTAACACCGTTTGTAAAAAGGCTACTGGAAGCGATTCTGGAAGGTGAAATAAAAAATCACTTGTCGGCTTAAAAGCGAAGAAAATAACCGAAGAAATTGAAGAAATTCAAATACTTTACGGACAAGTGTAGGTTCATTTGAGTTATTGACACCAAGAGATAGGGAAGGAAGCTTTGAGCCACAAGTAGTCAGAAAAAGGCAAACAACCGAACTTGAAGCAAAGGTTTTAAGTACATATGCCAGTGGCATGGTATATAGAGATATAGCGTCGCATGTAGAAGAGATATAAAATATCTGTAGCAGAGATGTCAAGTATTACTGATAAATTATTGCCTGTAATCAATGAGTGGCTTAGTCGTCCACTGCAATCAGTGTATCCAATAGTGTTTATGGTTTTTTAAGGTCAAAGAAGACGGGCATTGCGTAAGTAAATATATGTAGAATATATTAGCAGAATGAAAGGAAAGAAGTTTTAGGCTTTTATATAGCAGAAAGTGAGGGAGCTAACTTTTGGCTAGGGATGTTAAATGACTTAAAAGAGAAAGGAGTAGATACCGTCTTGCAAGTCAACAAAAAAATTACAAAAATTGTTCAAGCTGTATCATAAAATTAAAAAATACTTCCAATTCACATTTTGTGTAACGGTACACAGATTATAGTTAGTGAATATGTTGATAAGTAAATTTCCGCTTTTTTGTACGTATAAAATTAATTTACTTATCAACATATTCACTAACCAGTTACAAAATTTGTGTAAGATACTATTTTACATAATTGGAGCGTTTTTTGCTTTTAAAGCACTAAACTTTCAGCCAAACTCCTAGCTCTGTAGTTTTTGATATGATCTGGATCAAAAGCCTTCTTTGACCTTAAAACACCAAAAACAATATGGAGTAACTTACGCATTGCAGCTCCCACAATGGCCATGTTATGCTTGCCTTTCTCTTTTAACCTTTTGCAAAAAGTCATAATAGTAGGATTATGATTCTTAGCTACTATGGCAGGAAAGTACATTGCCTTACATAATGTTCGTGAACCGGATTTACTTAATCTGGGCTTGGCATGTACAGACGTACCTGACGTTATATTTCGTGGTATAGCTCCAGCATATGCTGCCAATTGCCTGGCATCCTTGAAAGCTTTTATGTTAGGAACTTCAGCCAAAATAGCTACTGCTGATTCTTCTCCTATTCCTGGAATGGTCAATAGAAGTTGAAAATTTTCCAACAATTCTTTGTGTTTATTTAATAGTTCACGTAAGGAGTTTTTTATTCTTTCTATTTTTTGTTTTATGTTCATTGCAAGGTCTTCCCAAGCATTTGCAACTTCTTTAGGCAGTCTCTCTTTTTTTTCTAAGTGGTTATTTACTAATGTCAATTCATCTTTTAACGCAGCCGAGCAACGATAAAGATGCTTTAATTTCTTTAACTCAGGAGAAGGTGGTGCCCAACGAATAGGTTCCTGTCTTTGGCAATAATCGGCAATTATCTCTGCATCAGTCTGATCATTCTTTTGTCGTATAAGCTTACTTTTTGCATAAAATCTTATACAAGCTGGATTAACAACACTCACAAAATGTCCAGTATTGTGTAGAAATTCAGCTAAGGCTTCACTATAACAACCAGTAGCTTCCATGCAGGCTTTTACTTGTTCTACATTATGCTTTTGTAGAAAGCTCAGTAAACCTTGAAACCCATGATCATTATTCTTGAAACTCCTTTTCCTGGTTTCACGTTTTCCTTTGTTGCTTATGAATGAAAGAGAAACATCAAAGCGATCTTTTGATATGTCTATACCCAAAAAGTTGTTGATCATATATAACTCCATACGTTACTATTAAAATGAAAAGTAAGGCTAACCTTGTGGATACAGAATTATAACCATTTAGGTCTTTCTACGATACCGTTCAGCCTATACTTTTGAGAAGGGAACTCTTGTCTACCACACAGATTTTATATCTAAGGAGATATTCAAAGTTCTTCCCTTCTCCACCTAATGCTTAAGCTTAAAACATCAGATGCTTTTGACAAGATACAAGAAGATATCCTGATTGTATGTGTAGATGGGCTAAAAAGCTTTCCTAAAACAATAAACAGTGCATTTCCTAAAGCAGAAATACAACTATGTATTGTACATCAGATAAGAAATTCACTAAAATATGCATCGAGCAAAGATGTGAAAATTTTCATGAATGATTTGAAAAAAATATACCGTGCTGCAAGTAGAGAAATTACCGAAAATTATTTGCTTAAGCTAGAGGAAAAATGGGGAGAAAAATATACTTTAGTTTTGGGAGAATAATTGAGAAAATCTGTCTAGTTATTTTAAATATTCCGGCCCTGTAAGAAAATTAATTTATACCACAAATCCTATTTAAGGGTTACATAGACAGATCAGAAAATTTACTAAAACTAAGGGCTCATTTACTAGCACAAATGCCTTATATGAACAGGTATATTGTGCTATAAAAAAGGTAGGAGAAAAATGGGCTATGCCTATACATGATTGGGCTTTGACTATGTCTCAACTTGATATCTTTTTTTCTTGTAGGTTAAAAATTGAGTTGAATTAAAAATGCGGTTTGACACAGTTTATTTAACCATACGCGTCAAGTTAAGAAGAAGTGAGGTAAAGTTGGTGTAAAGAAAAGAAAAAGAAGATATAAGTTCTCCTAAATTTAACAAACAAAATGGAGAACTTATACAATGAAAAGAATAGTTTGCATATCAAAAAAGCTCAAAGAATTTTTTAATGGAAAAGCAGATAAAATCTCAGCTACAACAGGATTCATAAAAAGAAAGAGGAAGCTAAAAGGCTCATCGTTTGTAAAAGCCATAGTCTTGGGTAATATAGGGGTTGATAATTGTAGTATAGAGACAATTTGTCAATTATTGAATGAAGACTCGATAAATATAACAAAACAAGGTCTGGACTTTAGATTTACCAAGGAAGCAGTAGAATTTATGAAAAGAATGTATAATGAGTCTTTAGTTTTATTTAAAAATAGCTTAAAGGTTGATTGCAGAATTTTGAAGCAATTTAGAAGTGTTAAGCTATTGGATAGTAGCTATATCAGCCTACCTAATGGTATGGAAAATATATATAAAGGTTATGGTACTAGCTACAGTGGTTATGAAAGCAATACTAAGTCTGAAATAAAGTTACAATTAGTTTTTGACTACCTAACCCAGACATTAGAGCAGCTTAATATAACTGAGGGAATAAGGTCAGATCAGGGGTATAGAAGACATTTAAGCAATATATCGAGCAATGATTTACTAATATCTGATTTGGGTTATTTTGTGCCAAGTTCTTTTAAACAAATCAATGAAGCCGGAGCTTATTTTATAAGTCGTTATAAATCTGATACCAACATATATGGTATAGAAACAAATCAAAAAATAGAGTTATTAGAATGTTTAGAGGATAAATTGTTTCTAGAAAATGAGGTGCTGTTAGGAAAAGAAACAAAAATTAAAGTGAGAA
Source organism: Wolbachia endosymbiont of Spodoptera picta (assembly GCF_018141665.1). Classification (NCBI taxonomy): domain Bacteria; kingdom Pseudomonadati; phylum Pseudomonadota; class Alphaproteobacteria; order Rickettsiales; family Anaplasmataceae; genus Wolbachia; species Wolbachia endosymbiont of Spodoptera picta. The sequence goes on along the minus strand of NZ_CP067976.1, from coordinate 812,510 downwards.
TTATATGTCAAAAATTAACTGAAGAACAGTCTATAATTAGAAGAAGAAGGGCTAATAGGTTAGCAAAATCACATGGATATACATCTTCTCAAAAGAATCAAAAATTGCTGGATTGGTCGATATTCATAACTAACGTTCCAGAAAATAAAATTAGTGCTGAGCAGGTATTAATAATTTACCGAGTAAGATGGCAGATTGAATTATTATTTAAATTGTATAAGAATCACATCAGGCTTGACGAACTTAAAGGAAAACCATACAGAGTATTATGTGAACTATACGCTAAATTGTGCGCAATTCTTATATTTCATGGAATAGTTGGTTGTACAGAACTAAAAAAGGGTACAGAACTTAGTCTAACAAAGGCATTTATTGAGCTTAAAAGGCGAGTTAGAGAGCTATTCTTAACATTAAATTGTGTAGTCAGTAAGGTACAAATTTTCCTCAAAAAACTCGTCTCAACCTGGTCAAAATTCTCCTTAAAAGACAAATATAGAAAAACAAGAATATCAACTTTGAGTGCACTAAATTTGCTCATTTTCCCTTAACTTGACGCGTATGGTTTATAGAACACTCCCTTTTTGAAAGTTACAGATCGCTAAAAATATTTAAACAACTAATTTTTATAACTTTGTACCAATAAAACTATTCCCACCTTAATTATCAAACAGTAACGTATAGAACTACAAACTTTTGTATATTAAGAAATTGTTTAAATTGCATATCTGGCTACTATGTCCCCTACTTCCAAGATAAAGTACCTTTCACTAAAAAATATTGAATTTAATTTTTGTAATCACTTAAGTCTAGTATTATTTTGTTAATGTATCGTTCATTTGCATCCTTGATGATAAATTTTATACCATTTTTATATCTTATAACTTCATCTACAGAAGGTACCTTACCAGCAATTGAAAGAACCAAACCACTAAGTGTGGCATAATGCTCTTCAGAGTCACACAACTCTATTTTTAGATTTTCCTCTATATCCTTTATAAGGGCCCTTGCCGATATTTCAAACTTATTTTGAGATAATTCAGTAATGGTGTGTTCTGAATTTACCTCATTCTCGTTATCAATATTTGGTATCAATTCTTCTATAAGATCATTTATCGAAATTAAACCATCAGTTCCACCATATTCATCCAGTACAATAGCTAAATATGACTTGGAAGATTTCATTCTAACAAAAAGATTTGTTGCTTTCATTGAGGCTGGGACAAATATTACATTTTGTATAATATTTCTCAGATTAAAATCTTTATTCTTATTGAAAATGATATCTTTTACGTAAAAAAAGCCTATTACGTTGTCAAAGTTATTCTTATAAGTTGGTATCTTAGCATGGTAAGTGTTTTTCACCTTCTTTATTACCTCATCCTTACTCGATTCAATGTCTACTGCACATATCTCCTTACGTGGAGTCATTATATCCATGATACTACAATCACGGAATTTTAATAGACTATTAAGTATGTCAAGACCTGACAGATCACCCATCAATGCCTCAGTCGCACATTTTTTTAACACAGAAGTTTTGTTGAAGAGAAAGAGAAAAATTCTGTATGCTATTTTTTCTACTAAAGTTCTTTTCTTATTCAATTTATTCCCTTTAATGGTGAAAATATCTTTAGATAAGGTCTATCAAGAAAACTGTTATTAAATGTTTAATAAGCATGTGAATAATGTCAAATTAATTTGTGAATTATTTGTTGAAATAAAATACTAACAATTGATCAACAATTTTTTCAATGACATATACATAATTATATAACAATCCATGATAGTAAAGCTTTTTCCATAAAAGAAAATTACTAACATTCTAGACATCTTACTTATACACATAAATAATAAAGGAAAATCAATAGTATAGAGAAGTTATTAACATATTTATCCACAAGCTAAGTAATACTAATTTTTACTGAATTTTAAGTTAATAACAATTTATTGATAGAACTACTACTACTGTTATACTTTAGTTTAGATAAAAAGTAGATAAAATAGATTGAAAAGAAGTAAAGCAAAAATAGCAAGAATCATCAGTCAGAACGAGTCAAATGAAAAAGTCCCTATTTGGTTAATGCGTCAGGCTGGTAGGTCTCTTCCTGAGTATCGGAAGGCAGTGGAAAACATGAATAATTTTATGGAGATATGTTATAGCACAAATTTGGTAACAGAGTTAACGTTACAACCAATAACAAGGTTCGACATGGATGCAGCGATAATTTTTTCTGATATTTTGATAATAGCTGACATTTTAGGTTGTAATGTAAATTTTACTCGAGGTGTGGGTCCAATAATAAGACCTATAGAAAGTGCTAAAGAATTGAAGAGTCTACAAGGAATTGAATCTAAGACATTACCAATCCTAAATGCTATAAAAGAAGTAAGAAGCCAGTTACCAGAAGAAAAATCGCTTATAGGCTTTGCTGGAGGGCCGTGGACGGTAGGTTCATACATCATAGAGGGCGGTGGTAGTAAAACTTTTTCCAAGGTGCTAAATTTTTGTCCATTGGCACTAGAGGAAATAATAAAAAAAATAACGGAAGCGACAATTATTTATCTGATCAAACAGATAGAGTTTGGAGCAGATGTTATTCAGTTATTTGACAGCAATGCTGGTGTATTGAAGGGAAAACTATTTGAAAGATACATCATCAAGCCAACAAAGGAAATTGTTTCGGCAATAAAGAGTAGATTTCCCAATTTTCCAATAATAGGTTTTCCGCGCTCTGCTGAAAATCTTTATACAGATTACTGCGAACAAACAGGCGTATCTGCAGTAAATATAGATTATAATGTTCCAATAGAATGGGCGAAAGAAAATCTAAAAATTCCTCTGCAAGGGAACCTTAATCCTAGTCTTTTGGCCTACAATAAGTCAGAAGCAATTGAAGAAGCAAAGCGTATAATAGATTGTTTTAGAGGGTTACCTTTTATATTTAATCTTGGACATGGAGTGCTTCCTGATACTCCGGTTGAAAATATTGCTGAATTAGTGGACCTAGTAAGAAACTACTAAAACTCTTGTATGAAAAGCCTTTATGAGGGTGGAATGAAAACCTTACTTGACAAACCTCATTCTCTTCCTTACTATAACGATAAGAGTATTCATCCTTGTTTTTGGGCTCAACGACAAAATTCAGTAAAAAACTCAGATACTTATTGGCAAATTACATAAAATTATAGCGGCTGCATGTTTTTTAAATTTTTTCTACTTCAGCCAAAACACGCTTGTTAGCACATTATCAATTTACATTATTAAAACTCGCTATACAGGGGTTTATTTGCCTTTTTCAATTTATTAAGCTTTTTAATATCTATATTTAAGAATACAAAAATACCAACCTTTATGTAAAATAATAAAACTTCTAGCTTTTTTGTTGTGTAGAGTTTATCATTTTTATTTAACTTTAGTGAGATTATGTCAGACCTTGCAAAGAGGATGTCTCTGATAAAACCGTCGCCTACAATTGCTGTGACCGATAAGGCAAACAGATTAAAAAGCGAAGGAAAGAAAATTTGCGTTTTAGCTGCGGGAGAGCCGGATTTTGACACTCCAGATCATATAAAAAAGGCAGCTATTCAATCGATAAATGAAGGTAAAACTAAATATACTGTTGTTGATGGAACTCATGAGCTTAAAGAGGCGATAATCAATAAGTTAAAAAGGGATAACAATCTAGAATATACACTGAACCAAATTTGTGTCGGCGCAGGCGCTAAGCAGGTGTTATTCAACTTATTTATGGCAACAATTGACTCTGGAGATGAGGCTATAATACCAGCTCCTTATTGGGTTTCGTATGTTGATATGGTAAATCTTTTTGGCGGACTGCCAGTTATTGTAGAGTGCAAACAAAACTTTAAGCTTACACCGGAGTTACTGGAAAGCAATATAACTGAGAAAACTAAATGGTTAATTCTTAATTCACCGAACAATCCAGCAGGAATTGTCTATACATATGATGAATTGAAAAGCATAGCGAGAGTATTGCTTAAACATCCACATGTGAATGTTGTTACAGATGATATTTATGAGCACATAATATACGACGAAAAGTTTTTTACCATTGCTAAGATTGAGCCAAAACTTTATGATAGAGTTTTTGTGGTCAATGGAGTATCAAAAGCCTATGCAATGACTGGCTGGAGAATAGGTTATATTGCAGGTAGGAGTGATATAGTAAAAGCTATTTCTACACTGCAGTCTCAAAGTACTTCTAACCCAAATTCAATAGCACAAGCAGCAGCAGTTGAAGCGTTAAACGGTGATCATAGTTTTTTGAAAGAAAGAACAAAAATCTTTAGGGACCGTAGAGATTTTGTAGTAAAAAAGCTAAATTCTGCTTCAGGCTTGTCAGCATCTATTCCACAAGGTGCATTCTATTTGTTTGTCTCATGTGAAAGTTTATTGGGTAAGAGTACGAAAAGTGGTAAAGTAATAAATAGTGATCTTGATTTTGCCGAATATTTATTAGAAGATCATTTAGTTGCTGTTGTTCCAGGAATTGCATTTGGTCTGAAAAATTTTATCAGAATTTCTTATGCAACCTCTCAGGAACAATTAGAAATTGGATGTGATAGTATTACTAAAGCATGCGAAATGCTAAGTTAACTTTTTAATATTCCTATATATAATATTTCAGTAAGATAGGGTTGATTTATGGCTTGGGTGTATTTGCTATTAGCTGGTTTGGTTGAAATAATATGGACCACAGCACTGAAATATAGCAATGGCTTTACTCGTGTTATACCTGTAGTAATTATTTTAGTTAGCGGTTCTGTGAGTCTTTACTGGCTATCGTTAGCAATGAAGTCTATTCCTCTTGGAACATCTTATGCAGTTTGGACTGGTATAGGCTCTATAGGTGCAGCGATAATAGGAATAATGTTTTTTAATGACCCAGTAAATTTGGGGCGTTTATTTTCCCTTGCTTTGGTAGTGCTGGGTATCATAGGATTAAAAGTATTTTCCAATTAGGAAAAGTTAAGTACGTCTATTTTACCATCTCAGGACTTTCTACTAAAGTTGCTTTGGATTTTTCAGTTCTCGAAGAGGGCATTCCTATTGATTTAGAAAGTACCTTTCTAATGTTCAATATTTCATTTTTCTCATTTTGTTGGATTAAGTTAATGTTGTTTATTTTATTCACTAAATCTTTTCCTTCCTTTAAAATTTTTAAATCGCTTTCGTTGATATGATGTTCATTTTTAAATTCTGCAACGATTTCTTTCTTCTTTGGATGAGTATTCAGAAATTCTAATATCTGGTGTTTAGCAACAGCTTGAATAAATTTCTTATCGTGAAATATTGAATTGTTATGTAGTTCTTCTAGGCTTTTATCATATTGTTTTGCTTCGTTTACAGTAAGTTTTATTATTTCTTCTGCGCTACTTAAAAGTTCCCTGTATAACTTGTCGTATCTATTGCCTGTGTGTGCGGTAAATGTTTGTTCAATGTATTTTGTTATGTAGTTTTGTAGCGTATTGTATATTGTACCTATGTTCATTCACTCACCTTGCTTTTATATTATATTTTACACACAAAAAGGTTAATATTTAGTTAACTGCAGCGTTTCTGATACTGGATTTCATTGAAAATTATATTATTTAAAGTATAATCGGTATCACGAAATGAAAGCGTAAATAAAATGAACTTTGTAACAAAACTAAAACTTATAATAAAAAAAATAAAGCTTAAGATGAACAAGGGTAAAATTATAAAAATCCTTATCATCTGTGGTATAATTTTTTTCATATACCTTATCCATGAACCAGTTATAGATATGCTAAAAGGTCTCTTTTAAGAAAGATACTCGGATTAGAGTAGCTATCTACAAAAGTGTTGCTCCTTGCTGATAAAATACATATAATCCTGTTTTTTAGGTAATATTAGCATTGAAGAGAAACTTTTTCATATGGTTGCTAGCATCACTATTTTATGCATACCAGTATATATTACGTGTAATTCCAAATATAATCGCGCCTGAATTAATAACGAAATTTAACATAAGTATTACAGATATTGGTCAATTTGGTGGGCTATATTATATAGGCTATACGCTTGCTCACATACCTGTTGGTCTTGCCCTTGATAGATTTGGGCCAAAGTTTGTTTTGCCTGTGTGTATTGTCTTAACGTTTGCTGGGACATTACCACTAATATGCTTTGATGAGTGGTATTACTCAATACTTGGTAGAATGATTGTCGGAGTTGGGTCATCTGCTTCGGCAGTTGGGCTCTTTAAAATTGCAAGTATGTATTTCTCACAAGAAAAATCAGCAAGGATGGCTAGTTTATCTATAATAATAGGGTTACTGGGAGCTATTTATGGTGGATTACCTCTAGACTTTTTGCTCAATAAATTTGGTTGGAGTTATGTTATATATACTTTCTCAGCGTTTGGTTGTTTGCTTGCTCTGTTGTTGCTTTTAATAACGCCAAAAAGTAACATAGAGGAGAGTAGAAATGACAACATACTTCAAGATTTAAAGACTGTACTTTTCAATAAACATATCATTCTAATCAGCTTTTTTGGTGGCTTAATGGTTGGACCATTAGAAGGTTTTGCTGATGGTTGGGCAAAAGCGTTCTTATGTGAAGCATATCAAATGACCGGGGATCTGGCATCTTCGCTTTCTTCCCTTATGTTTATAGGTATGGGAGCTGGATCATTCTTTTTAGCTTATTTACTGGAAAAATACCCAGACAAACATTACGAGGCAATTATTGCCTGTTCTTTTGCAATGATTGCTAGCTTTATCTTGCTTTTTATACAAGCTGGAGGTTTATATATTGCACTACCTGCACTTCTTGTTATCGGCTTTGCATCTGGTTATCAGGTAATTACTATTTACAAAGCAATAAGTTATGTGAACAATAACTTGGTAGGCTTGGCCACAGCCATATCAAACATGATAGTTATGGTTTTTGGCTATTTTTTTCATACAGGAATTGCAAAAATAATAGATTTATGTTGGAATGAAATGGTAGTACAAGGAAATCCTGTGTATGGTACTGAATTACTAGTAAAAGCAATATCAATTATTCCTATATGTTTGCTTTTAGCTGTTTTTGGATTTATATGGTTAAAGAAAAGTTCTTATGACAAGTGTTTCAGAAAGAATTTGTGACTCTAAAAGTAGTCTGAAGTCTTTTGATGATGAAGTTTATCAATCTATAGAGAAAGAACTGCGGCGACAAAAATCACAGTTGCAACTGATTGCATCAGAAAATTTTGCGAGTAAAGCAGTGATGGAAGCACAAGGTTCTTTTCTGACTAATAAATATGCAGAAGGTTATTCTGGTAAGAGATATTATTGTGGTTGTGAGTATGTGGATGAAATTGAAAGTCTAGCTATGGAGAGGCTCTGTAAGCTGTTTGGTGTTAAATTTGCAAATGTTCAACCTCATTCTGGTTCTCAGGCAAATCAAGCAGTGTTTGCTTCGCTGCTTACTCCGGGCGATACTATACTTGGATTGTCACTAAATTGTGGTGGACATTTAACTCATGGTGCAGCACCAAACCTTTCTGGTAAATGGTTTAAGTCGATTCAGTATACAGTTAATAGAGATACTTATCTACTCGATATGGACGAGGTAGAAAAGCTAGCGCTGGAGAATAAACCGAAGCTAATCATTGCTGGTGCTTCTGCTTATCCAAGAGAAATAGATTTCGAGCGCTTTCGCAAAATTGCGAATAAAGTTGGTGCATATCTGCTTGCAGATATTGCTCACTATTCAGGACTTATTGCTGCAGGTTGTTACCCATCACCTGCTGAATATGCGCATGTTATGACTTCTACAACTCACAAAACTCTACGTGGTCCTCGTGGCGGAGTGGTAATGACAAATGATGAAGCATTACATAAAAAAATTAGGTCTGCGGTTTTTCCAGGGTTGCAAGGTGGGCCGCTTATGCATGTGATAGCTGCAAAAGCTGTTGCATTTAAGGAGGCATTAACGCCAGAGTTTAAAACTTATAGTAAAAAAGTTGTAGAAAATGCAAAAGTGTTAGCTCAAGCGCTGCAAAAACATGGAATAAACATTATAACTGGTGGCACTGACTCTCATATTGTGCTAGTTGATTTAAGATCACAGAAGTTGACGGGAAAAGACGTTGTAAATAGCCTTGAGAGAGCTGGCATTACCTGCAATAAAAACTCTGTGCCATTTGACACGGAAAAGCCAACCATTACTTCAGGGCTACGTTTTGGTACCGCTGCTGAGACAACGCGTGGACTTGAGAGAGAAGATTTTAAAGAGATAGCTGATCTAATAAATGAAATAATTCAGGGATTGATCAATGGAAATAGTCCTGATATTGAAAGAGCAGTAAAAAATAAAGTTGAAAAGATTTGTAGTAATTTTCCTATTTATTAATTTATTTGGCATTCAAATTTCCTTTCTTTACTTTGGATTAAACTATTGTATAGTGATTTTATAGCTCTTTAATTTTATGATAAATGTACTTAGCATAGAGAGTTGTGATTTTCACAATAAAAATGTTCTGCTCAGGGTTGACTTCAATGTTCCTATAAAAAATGAAAGAATTTGTGATGCCACTCGTATTTTAAGAGCGCTACCTACCATTCAATATTTGGCAAATGCGGGTGCAAAAGTTATTATTATCTCACATTTTGGGCGTCCAAAAGCCAAAGACAGTAACTTATCGCTAAAAAACGTAGCTGAAGCTTTATCGCAGCTGCTAAGCAAAGAAGTGAAATTTATTGATGATTGTATTGGTGAGAGAGTACAAAGAGTAATAAATGCGATGGATGGAGGAGATATAATATTACTAGAGAATCTGAGGTTTTATAAAGAAGAAGAGCAGAATGACTCAAATTTTGCTAAACAATTAGCATCTCTAGCAGATATATATGTAAATGATGCATTTTCTTGCTCTCATAGAGCTCACGCTTCTATTTCACGTATTACGGAATTTTTACCTTCTTATTCAGGATTTTGCTTGCAAGATGAGCTAAAATATCTTGAGCAAGCCATATCGTTTGATGCTAAACCTATTACTGCGATAGTTGGTGGAGCTAAAATATCCACTAAAATAAAAATGCTTATAAAACTAGCAGAAAAGGTTGATTACCTTATTCTGGGCGGCGCAATTGCTAATAATTTTTTGTTATTTAATAAAGTTAATATAGGCAAGTCTTTTTTTCAAAATGGCGTTGATGATCTTCTGCACGATATTGTTAAGACGGCAAATAAAAACAATTGCAAAATAGTTGCGCCAGAAGATGTTTTGGTTGCAGTAAATTCTGATTATAGCACTGGCGTTTTAAGAAAAACTGAATCCATTTTGGACGGTGATATAATTTTAGATATCGGACCTCAAACTTTAAGCACAATAAGCGGTATAATAGCAAGCAGTAAAACTCTGCTGTGGAACGGACCTATTGGTGTTTTTGAACATTCAGCTTTTGCAAATGGTACAGTAGAGGTGATGAGAGTAGTAAGTAATTTGACACACGAAGGAAAATTAACCAGTGTAATAGGAGGAGGAGATAGCCTATCTGCAGTAAATGCTGCAGGTCTTACTGATAAAGATTTTACATATATTTCAACTGGTGGGGGAGCATTTTTAAGTTGGCTCAGTGGTGATAAAATGCCGGGACTGCGATTAACATCTAATTAAAACTTTTTTAAGCTGTTGCTTGTACCTTAGCTTTTTTATACGTTGTGTTGTGGTTATGTCGAAAGTAGCTAAATTAATCTTATGCTTAATAATACCAGTAATAGGATTTGTTTTTTACATTAAGGAGCATTACTTCAACAATACAAATTCACAAATTAAATTTGAGCCATTCTTCAAAACAGATTCTTCAGATCCAGACTATATTCCACTACTTCCGGAGCTGACTAACTTTGACAGAGGAATATTAAGGGTTTGTGGAGATTGGGGAACACAGCCTGATGAAGAAGATTTCAGAATTTTGCTTGATTGTCCGCAGCATCAAGAAGTGGTGAAAAAGATATACGATAAGCTTGATCATCAGGTGATTACACCTAGTGCAGACTTGGGGTTGTTTAAAGATGAATTGACTAAGATTTGGTTTACAAATAGCGGAACTGAAAAAGAAACTATAGGGTTTGGGCATATTTTTTGTGGTGAACCAGATAGATTGGGGCTTGGTGGTATGCATTTTGTAGGTAGATATGTTGAGGCTCAAGAAAATAAGTGGGCGGGTGCGATTTGGGATAATGAATCTCTGTGCAATAAATTAGATATTAAGCCACCTGTTTACACATTTGGAATGAAATATCTAGGTAAGGATGGAGAAGTGAAAGTTAAGTGCCCAAGTGGGTACGCGTATAACCTTCATGCTGATGATATTTTAGTTTCTGCGACTAAGGCGTTTAAGGAGCTGGGAAAAGATGGAATGTGTCTGTATAAAATGGAAGATGACAATTATCAATCAGTGTTTGTGAGAAAGAAAGACGCTATACTCACATTCTATCCTGACTTAACACCAAAATGTAATGATAAGAGTATTAATTGTAGCTGTAGCAAGTATTGATTGGCTGAAAAAAAAGTAAACATTTTATGTGTATTATGCTAATTTAGTTATATTGAGGGCAATTTGTAGAGCTACATGAAACTTATAGTAAAAAAATGTTTGTCTGTTTTATTTCTGTTGCTGCTTGTAGCGCCTCTTGTATATGGACAACAATCTTGTTTAAGTGATATTGAGAACGATTTTCAAGATTTGAAAACATCATTAAAAAATCCAATATTTTTAGATCCTGCACCGAGTTTAAATTATGATGATAGAGAAGGCAAAAAAGTGTTGATGGTGGTGGTGCACCATACTGAATCACCAACATTAAAAAGTACAAAATACGCATTAAATTCTTCAGGGATATCAGTACAGCTTATTGTTGATAGAGATGGTAGCATTACTCTGATGGTTCCACTTGAAAAACGAGCATGGCATGCTGGTATAAGTTATGCGAAAGTTCAAGTAGATAATGTGGTTGAAGAGCTACGAAAACTGAATGATTATTCTATAGGTATAGAGATTGTAAACACAGGGCTTGAGCCTTTTCCAGAAGAGCAAATGAAATCTGTCAAAGATCTGATTTTGTACCTCATTAAGCGCTTTAAGATTAGAAAAGATATGATATTTAGTCACGCTGAGATAGGCACTATAGTGTACAACTCAGCAATTGAAGGTTACGCAATGCGTAAGCCTGATCCACATAAGTTATTTGATTGGGAGTTATTAGAGAAAAGTGGTATCGGATTGCATATAGGTGATAGAATCAGTCCTCAAGACGCAGAACAAAAAGTAAATGAGGTTTTGTATAAGGTAGGCGATAAGAGTGAAAATATTTTGAAATTAAAAAAAAGGTTAAACGGTTTTTTTTATAAAATACTGCCTTGGAATGATAGGGAAGGTAATATGATTTTTCCTGACAATAATGCTAATTACTCAAATGAGTTTGATGAAAATTTTGCGTGGGTTATCAATCAGTTTTCAATGCACTACTTGCCGAAAGAGATTAGAAAAGACTTGCCTCTAAAATTAGAACAAGAAGATATTTTGCCTGAATTTTTAGTTAAGTATAGTAATCTTATTTTTAGTGAATTCTTATCTTTAAGTGATAAAACTAAATTAAGCTTAAAGCCACCATTTTTGAATGAAGAGGATTATAAGCATTTATTATCTTCTCTTGCAGAATATGAAAATAATATTTCTTCTGATGCATTTGCTATGCTCATGTACAAGATTAAGCTATATTATGACTCTTATCTAAGATACAATATAAGATCTTCACTTTATATTCCATTTAGACTTAATTCATTTGAAAAGCTAGATGTTTTAAAGAATGAAATATTATCTTTTAAGTCTATAAGCCCTGAAAAGGCTATAGAAGTCTCGAATTTGATTAATGAGTTTAGGTCGCAAGTTTTATCTAATTTCCAAAATTTTGAGAAGCAGTGGTTTCAAGAATTTAAGGACACTTGGAAACAAAAATTTATACCGAATATGGAAAAGCAAATGTCTTGGACTGCGCTACATGAAACTGTGTTGGAATATTTAGAAAAGGCGAAGAAAGAAGTCTAATGAGTATTACAATGACCAGATGCATGGGCAGAGAAAAATAAAGGACTGGTTTCACATGCATCTGGAAGGATACAAAAATTTCTAAATGAGATTAATATAGTATTGGGATGACAGAGTTTAAAAAATAAGTTACTTTTTTTATTTTTGGTAAAAAGTAGTCTATGGGTATTAAAATTGCACCTTCTATACTTTCAGCAGACTTTGCAAAATTAGGAGAGGAAGTAAAAAGAATTAGCAACTTGAATGTAGATTATATACACATAGACGTTATGGATGGAAATTTTGTTCCAAATATTACAATAGGTCCGAATGTTATCTCTGCGATACGTAAATATAGCAATCTTCCTTTTGATGTACACTTAATGATTAAATCTCCTGGTAACCATATTGAAAGTTTTATAAATGCTGGTGCTGATATTATCACTATACATGCAGAAGCAGAGATACATCTTGAGAGGCTAGTAAGAAAGATAAAATCATATAAAAACAATACAAAAAAAATAATACAAGTTGGGGTTTCAATTGTTCCTTCAACTTCTCCAAGCGTGCTTGAGTATATAATAGATGAGCTAGATATTGTACTAATTATGACAGTCAATCCTGGATTTGGAGGACAGGAGTTTATTCATTCGCAGTTGAGTAAGATATCTACCGTGAGGAAAATGATACAGGACCGTAATCTTAAAACACAAGTTTCAGTAGATGGTGGAGTTAACTTTTCTAACGCAGCTGATATAATAAAAGCAGGTGCAAATATATTAGTTGCTGGATCAGCAATATTTAAAGCTGAAGACATAAAAAAGGCTATAAACGATCTTAAAAATCTTTCGTTATAACCCTATAGATAACACAAACCATTTTTGTTATCTTGTCAGTTTTAAAAATTCCTATTATCCCAGTGCTTCGACACTGAGATAATAGAAAGTAAGTTCAACCTCAATAGAAACCTGATGATGAGTCATTATTACCAAATTTTGGTCTGTTTCTATTACTAAAACCAGAACGAGGACGAGTAGGTCTATTACTATGATAATTATCTCCAGATTTTTTATTAAACGAGTTGTTATAATAATTATCCCTATTATTTAAACCATCTCTCCTTTCTTCATTGTAAAGCTTACCTTCAAAAAATTCACCTGTTTCTTGATCAACACGACGTCTTGATAATTTTGGACATCCACCTTTTTCAAAGTCAATTATCAAAGCTTTGAAGGTATCACCCTGTTTAAGTATATCCTCAATGGACTCTACATGTTGATTAGCTACCTCGCTTATATGCATTTTTCCTTTTCTTCCATTAAGAAGTTCTAACTCTACAATAGACTTCTCTATCTTTACAACTTTAGCATCAATTATAGAACCTTGTTCTAGCTCTGTTATTGAATCAATCATCATATTCTTTGCAGCTTCAGCTTCAGTACTACTAATGGCAAAAACAGAAACTTTACCGTCATCCCCTATTTCAATTTTTGCATTACTTCTTTCACATACACTGCGTATATTTTTTCCTTTAGCACCAATAGCTGCAGAAATTTTATCTTTATCTATATAAAACGATAACACTCTTGGTACATGATCTTTTATATCCTTACGATGTTCTGAAATTACTGCATTCATTTTTTCTAAGATATGTAATCTTCCGACTTTTGCTTGTTCTAAAGATTTTTCAACAATTTCAAAGCTTATACCAGGAATTTTCATATCCATCTGCAGTGCTGTAATCCCTTCGCTAGTTCCTGCTACTTTGAAGTCCATATCACCAAGATAGTCTTCATCGCCCAGTATATCAGAAAGTATTATATGCTCATTTTTGTCTTTGATGAGACCCATAGCAATTCCTGCAACGGGAGCCTTTATTGGCACACCTGTATCCATTAATGCAATGGAAGTTCCACAAACTGTTGCCATAGAAGAAGAACCATCAGATTCCATAATCTCAGATACTACCCTTATTGTATAAGGAAATTCAGATTTATCAGGTAAAACAGGATGAATTGCTTTCCAAGCAAGTTTACCATGACCAATTTCTCTCCTTCCTGGTGCGCGTATAGCAGAAGCCTCTCCAACAGCAAATGGAGGAAAATTATAATGCAACATAAAATGTTCACGTCTATCCCCTTCAATGTCATCCACAATTTGCTCATCTTGTGTAGTACCAAGAGCAGTAACAACTAGTGCCTGAGTGGTACCCCTTGTAAATAGTGCAGAACCGTGAGTCTTGGGTAGAATGTCAGCCTCAATTTCTATCTGGCGTATTTCATCATACTTACGGCTGTCTATTCTCACACTTTTCCTTCTAATCATTTCACGCACTAAAGATCTTTCAAAGCTTTTTACTGCATAAGTAATTAACTTTTCGTCTTTTCCAGCCTCTTTAAGAGTATTCAATATATTATTCCTAACTACTTCTAGAGCTTGAACTCGCTCTTGTTTTACTGTTTTTGAATATGCTTCTTCAAAGTCTTTTCGATATTTTTCAAGTTCTTGAGTTATATTTGATATATCAACAGGAGCAAAGCTTTCAGGTTTATTGCCTACTGTATCAGCAAATTCTTTTATAAGCTTAATAACAGGTTGAAGATGTTCATGGCCGAATTTTATTGCACTCAAAACATTTTCTTCAGAGAGCTCTTTGACTTCCGATTCGACCATTAAGATCGAATTTTCATCACCAGACAAAAACAGATCCAAGTTGCTTGCTTTCATCTCTTGAACGGAAGGATTGAGTATATAATTGTTATTTTCATCACAACCGACCATAACTCCAGCTATAGTAAAGTGGAAAGGAACACCAGAAATTGCAAGAGCTGCGACGGTACCTATCAATGCTGGTACTTCAGGAGAATTGACCGTATCGTAAGTTAATAGATTACATACTACACTAATTTCATCATGAAAACCTTCAGGAAATAACGGCCTTATACTTCTATCTATTACTCTTGAAATTAAAGTTTCTCTATCAGATGGTTTTCCTTCTCTTTTAAAAAAACCACCAGGAATCTTACCCATGGCATAACTTTTTGCAATAAACTGCACATTTAAAGGGAGAAAATCAACACTTTCTTCCTTCTTTTTTCGTACAACAGTGACTAAGATAGAAGTATCTCCATAATTTACAACTACTGAACCATCAGCTTGACGTGCTATTTTCCCAGTTTCTAAAGATAAGGTACGCCCCTCCCAATCTATAGATTTTTTTATAATTTCAAACATACAAAATTCCTCGATTATTTTCTAATGCCTAACTTCTCTATTAACTCTTGATAGGCTTCATTACCAAATTTACGTTTTATATAATTTAAGTGCTTGCGCCTTCTACCTATCAATACAAGTAAACCGCGCTTAGAATTATGGTCATGCTTATGCGTTTTAAAATGCTCAGTTAAATTACTGATTCTCTCGGTTAAAATTGCACACTGTACAAAAGATGAACCTGTATCATCTTCTTTAATTGCATATGTACTAATCAAACTTTTTTTCTTTTGGGATGTTATTGACATCTAAACCTCATTTCAAAATATTAAAAACACGAATAGGCTTCACATAACCATGAGTAAAACTGCAAATTGCAATAGGTACATTACCCACTATCGTACAAAAAGTATCATAATTCTTTAAATTACGCAAGTTATTTAATATAATTTCTTGACCTTTTCTGATTTTCTCCGCTTCCTCTAAGGAAATTTCAACTTTGAACATCGATTTTAAAGCCGATTCAATGGGGATGATGAAACTTTTTGTATTACCTACATCATCTTCTGCCATCCCACCTCCCTCTGTCATCCCAGTGTCAAGCACTGGGATCAAGCCTATTTCATCACGAACATTGTTTTTGACATATGCTCCTAGAATCTTTTGTCCATTACATGATTTGTAAGTATTTGTATATCTGGATCCCAGTGTCAAGCACTGGGGAGAGTAAGTTGTTGTGTTTTTTTTAGTAAGTTGCTCAATTGTCACTGATTCATCTTCCTTAAAATCACCTACCATCGTTCTTCTTAATTGTGTAATATGTCCAAAACAATTTAATTCAATTCCAAGATCTCTTGCAATTGATCTTACATATACGCCGCTACCGCAGATCATAGAAAAATCGGCACTATTATTTATGGTGTCCAAAAATATCATCTTCAGTTCATGTATTTCGACTTGCCGGGGCTTTATATTTACCTTTTGCCCACTTCTTGCTAATTTATATGCTCTTGCTCCCTTGATTTTCACTGCTGAAAATTGAGGAGGAGTTTGTGTTATCTCACCAATAAAATCCTTAATCACACAATTTATTTGGTTATATTCAGGTTTTATAGTGCTAGTTCTAATAATATCACCATCTAAATCGTCCGTAATTGTTTGCTTTCCCCATTTGATTGTGAAATTGTATGCCTTTAAGTTACAAGATAAATACGGTATAGTTTTTGTTGCTTCACCAAGAGCGATCGGTAATATACCTGAAGCCAAAGGATCAAGTGTTCCCAAATGTCCGGCTTTTTTTATTCCAAAAATCCTTTTAATTTGAGTTACAGCTTGTGCAGAACTCATTCCTGTTGGTTTATCAAGATTCAGCCAGCCATTTACCATGTATCAATCTTACATAATTAGTAACAATTTAGAAAGTAGATAAAATATTAAGTTATTAATAAAATGCTTGACTAGTGTGCATTGTTAATATACAATTAACTTTTTATAAACCTTAATTAAGGAGGAAGTTATTATGCCTACTATATGGAAATTGAAAAATATAGCACCCATAACAAAAATGAGTATTGAAAGTACAGTTGCAACTGCATCTTTAGCAGCAGCAATAACAACATTATTGATTGCTACTAAAGTAATTGCTGGACCTGCATTTAGCACTTATTGCTAGCCCTGCTGGAATTGCAGTTCTATTTATTACCGCTGTATATTTTGCCGCACTAGCTATTTCTTCATATCAGCAAATGCATAAGAATGAAGAAATAAGTGAAGCTAAAGCAGGCGCTGAAACAGCAGCTAAAATAGAAGTTGAAGAAAAAATTAAAGATTTAGCTACTAAAACTGAATTGAATGCCAGAACTAACAAGTCTGAAGTTGATACGAAATTGGCTGAAAAACTGGATTCAAGCAAATTTAATGAAACACTTAAGAGTTCGTTAGAAGATGCTACAGTTTTTGAAGCATTCAAAAGCAAAATATCTCAAAAAAGCTCATAAGCTAAATGGTACAGAGGTAGAGATGGTTCTGCCTCTTTTTTCATTTGAGAAGAGTTACGGTAATCTATCCCACACCTCAACTACATCCTCACTGAACTCTATTATCTCTACTTTTTTGAATTTATGGCAGTTATTGATGGATTCAATCTCTAAATTCCCTACAAAAGGAGTGGCATCATTACCTAAAATTTTACCACTGCGGCAGATTATCAACCTGTCGATTAAACTATGCTTCAGTAGCTCTGTGATTAACACTCCTCCACCTTCAACTAATAACCTTGTTATGCCAATTTCTGAAACAAGTTTTGATGCCATGTCTTTTAGGCAGACTTTATCGATAATGTCAGGCTCCGATGTCATTCCAGCGCGTGACCAGTTTTCATTATGCAATTGCTTGAAGTTTTCTGGATCCAAGTGTCTGGGCACTGGGATTACAGGAGAAGGCATTGGAATGACAGGAGAGTGTATTGGGGTAACATCTGGAATAACAGGAGGTTTGTGATTTGAATTGACTATCAAATAATTAATGTTTTTTATTTTTCTCTCTATTTCTCTGTTTGTAATCACCCAAGTTGTTATTTTGTCTGCAGTCTTTGCAATGTTATGCTCTTCCTGCAATTTCCCTTGGCTATCGATAATTAGCCTTATTGGCGACCTGTCTTCGAGTCCTGGTAATCTGCAAGTTAAGAGAGGATCGTCATTGATAAGGGTACTACTGCCAATCATAATTGCATCATATTTTGCTCTGAGCTCATGTACCCAATTTCTCGTATCTTCACTTGTTATCCATTTGCTATCACCTGTAAACGTTGCGATTTTTCCATCGAGAGTTGTTGCGATTTTGCAAGCTATAAATGGTCTATGGAGTTTCTTAGTGGTAAAAAAGCCAACATTTAGTTTCTCTGCTTCTTTCTGCATAATCCCTTGTTTTACTTCAATTCCTGCATCTGCTAAAGCTTTTATCCCTCTACCTGAAACCCTACTATCTGGATCAATTGTTGCAATCACCACCATTTTTATTCCAGATCTTATGATTTCCGTAGTGCAAGGTTCTGTAACTCCAAAGTGGCAGCATGGTTCAAGAGTGACGTACATAGTTGCACCATGAGTTAAATCTTTAGCATTTTGCAAAGCAACTACTTCTGCATGTGGACGTCCACCGATTCCTGTGTAGCCTTCACCGATCACCATACCGTTTTTTACAATGATACATCCAACAGCGGGATTTGGTGCAACACTTCCAAGACTTTTTTCTGCAAGTTTTAATGCGATCGACATGAAATAATCATCAGTCATTAGAAAGAAGTCATTTCGTATGAGGTATCAAAAATTCTTCTGTGCTCGTGTATGGCAAATCTATCTGTCATACCTGAGATATAATCACATATTATTACTGAACGCTGAGATTCACAAGCAAGTTTGTTCCACTCTATAGGTAATAACCCTGGGTTTTCATAAAAGCATTGAAAAAGCTCCTGTACTATACGTTTTGCTTTGTTCATTGTTCTGGTCAGTTTATAACTTCTGTATATTTTTTCCATGTTGAATTTTTTCATCTCTTTTGTGGCATTTGCAACTTCTGGTGAAAATGTGACTAGCATATTATTTAAGCTCCTTACATCTTCTACGCTTTTTATTTTGTAGTCTTTAATATTTCTTTCAGTCTGAAAAACGACATCATTTATCATAATTCCTATAGTTCTACTCAGTGATTCATGTATGAGTTTGCTTTGAGCCAATTCTGAATATTCGCTTTTTACTTTTTTGAACATTTTGCCAATTAAAGGAACATCGAGCAAATCTTCGGTTATTACTAAATTTGCCCTGAGTGCATCATCAAGATCATGCACACTGTAAGCGATGTCATCCGCAATTGAAGCAACTTGTGCTTCAATGCTTGAAAATTCCTCAAGTTTTAGATCATATTTTTCATTATATTTTAATAATAGCTGATTATTTGTAGAAGACTCTGCGTTTTGACCAAGCAAGGGACCGTTATGTTTTGCAACCCCTTCAATCACCTCCCAACTTAGATTCATACCATCAAAATCAGCATGTTTTTGTTCAAGATAAGTTAAAATCCTTATAGCTTGAACATTATGATCAAACTCATACTTCTCCTTATCAACTTGAACTAGAGCATTCTCACCTGTGTGACCAAATGGAGGATGACCAAGGTCATGTGCAAGCGCTATGCATTCGGTGATGTCCTCATCTAATCTGAGCCTGCGTGCGATGGATCTTGCAATTTGTGCAACTTCAAGGCTATGAGTTAGCCGAGTACGATAGTAATCATGCTCATAATTGATAAAAACTTGTGTTTTGTATCCTAGTTTCCTAAACGCATTAGAGTGAATAATGCGGTCCCTATCACGCTGAAAACAGCTGCGATTTTTGTCTTCTGGCTCTTTGAAATTTCTTCCTTTTGTTTTATTTGGAAAGCACGCGTAACTTAATAGAAAATTATTGTTTGACATGTAAAATTTCTACTATAATAGGTTATCAATAATGAACGGTGGTTGTTATGTCAACAGATTACAATATTAGCTTAACTGACAATGCATTAAGGAAAATCCACTCCCTTGTAGAACAGGAAGGAGATGAGAGTTCTATTTTGCGGGTTGCAGTTTCAGGTGGTGGATGCTCTGGCTTCAAGTATAATTTTCTTATGGATCAAATAAATAAGAAGATGTCTTTGGATGACGATTTTGACGATGATGAAGACGAAGATTTTGACGATGACGAAGATAGCGAGGATTATAGAAGCCACTCCAGTTTTAGTGAAAAAGGTAAAGATATAGTAATTAATGATGAGAATGGAAACCCTGTATTAATGGTTGATAATTGTTCAGCGAAATTTTTAAATAACTCAACTATAGATTATACTGAAGATCTAGGTGGTTCTGGTTTTCAAATCAAGAATGCTCTCGCTAAGTCTCGATGTGGGTGTGGTAACAGTTTCTCGGTCTAATTCTCCCTCCTGGATCTTTTTATAATATGGGTGGTGGTGTAACACTAGAGCTAGCTTCTGTAAGTAAGAGCTTCAAAAAAAGTCCTGCTATTGTAGAAGATATCAATCTGAGTCTTACAAGAGGGCAAGTAGTTGCATTGATCGGCAGCTCAGGATCAGGAAAAACAACTATATTGCAAATTGCAGGCCTATTGGATAAGCCAACTTTAGGTGTAGTGACAATAGATGGAGTAAATTGTACGCAAGCCAGCAATAAATATAAAACTCATGTAAGAAGAAATTTTCTTAGCTTTGTTTATCAATTTCACTATTTATTACAAGAGTTATCAGTGTTGGAAAACGTTATGCTTCCTCAGCTTATTGCAAGAAGAAGCAAAGCTGAAGCAAAAAAAAAATCGCAAGCAATATTAGAAAAATTTGGTCTGGAAAATAAAGCAAGTAGTATGGTATCTGAAATTTCTGGTGGAGAAAGGCAGAGGGTTGCAATTGCAAGAAGCATTGTAAACTCTCCAAAGCTTTTACTTGCAGATGAGCCAACGGGAAATTTAGACCCAACAAATTCTTTGAATGTATTTTTGCTGTTACATTCATATGTAAAGGAAAATAACAGCTCTATGCTTATAGTAACACACAACTATATCCTTGCAGAAAAAGCAGATCACATTTTTCAGTTAAAAAACCGATCATTAGTAAAGCTGTAAATGGAAGAAACAGTACAATACAAAGCTACCTATAACTTGTACTTATTTAACCAATGGTCATTAACAGAGTGTAATTCGCATGAAATGCTTTCATTATTTTTTATACACGGACTCTTTAACTTACGCTGTTTACTTAGAAAGCATCCTGACAGCATAAACATTGCTAAAACGAGAAATAATAATTGCCTAAACATAACAAGACTTTTTTTATTTATATTAATACGTTCATTTCTCTCATTTGTAAAGTTAGGCATATTCTTTTACCCTTATCTCTTTTTTAACTTTTTTGGAGGAAGTGACTGCACTGTTTAAGCGTAGTTTTATATAATTATCTATAATTTGAGCTACTTCCTCTTCTTTATCCCTTAAAAAGTGGTTAGTATCTTCTACTATATGGTATTCCATATGGTTATTTTTTACCGAATTTATTAACCTTTGTGCTAATTCTGTTACATCGCTTTCTTCTGAAATTGTATCATTATTACTTTGTATTATAAGTCCAGGAACTGGGCAAGGAGAGAGAAAAGAGAAATCGTACTTAGTTGCTGGAAGAGAAAGGGCAACAAAACTTACTATCTCTGGACGGCGCATTGTCAATTGCATAGCTACCCATGCTCCAAAAGAAAAACCAACTATCCAAATTGGAACATTGTTAGAGTTATGCTCCTGAAGCCAATCAATAGCTACTGCAGCATCAGTTAATTCTCCTATACCCTTATCAAAAGTTCCGGTAGATTTTCCGACACCACGAAAATTAATTGTCAATGCAGAAAAGTTATTATCGATAAAAGATTCATATATAGTATGTATAATCTTACTATCCATACTACCACCATATTGAGGGTGATGATGTAAAATTAGCACAACTGGTGCATTGGTATCTTTGCTTTGATGGTATCTACCTTCTATCTTTTTTGTTGAATTATTTAAAAAGACTTCTACCATGATAACTCCTAATAAAAACCTGTTTTGACAGGTGTTGATAATGTAAATTGTTTATTAATTATGTATTAATTTCCCTGTTTTTGCAATAAATTTTTATCGTGTTAAAGTTAACATACATAATTGGTTGATGGTAAGTGACAAATAAGCCTGTGAGTTTATTCTCTCTGGAAGACAGTAGTTGCGTGTATGCTGATTATAATGCAACTGCTCCAGTGAGTAAAAATGTAAAAAAAAGTATACTTGAGATTTTGTCGAAACAAACACTAAATCCATCATCGCTGCATAAAAGAGGACAAGAAGCGAGGAAGATTCTTAAAGAGGTAAGAGATAACGTACGTGATGCTCTTAGCATTCCAGATGATAAAGAAATAGTTTTTACGTCTGGTGCAACTGAAGCAAACAACCTCGTCATGAGAGGAATGAAAGGCTATCTGCATGTAATTTCAGCTATAGAGCATCCTTCAATTCTTAATTCTGCATGTAATCCACATATAATACCCGTTAATCAAGAGGGTATTATTGACTTTTTAGAGCTAGAGAAAATTCTAAGCGAACTTGAAGGGAATAAAGTAATAATTTCAGTGATGATGGCTAATAACGAAACTGGAGTTATCCAGCCTGTTAAGGAAATAGCTAAAATGGCACATAAATTCGGGGCAATCTGTCACACTGACGCTGCTCAAAGTGTTGGGAAAATCAAAGTAAATATGGAAGATTTAGGAGTGGATTTACTTACTTTATCTGCTCACAAATTTGGTGGTATAGCAGGTAGTGGAGTTTTAATATTTGACAAAAAGCTTGTAATAGAACCTACTATAATAGGTGGTGGGCAAGAAAAAGGATTGCGTGGTGGTACAGAAAACATTATTGCAATAGTAGGTCTTTCTGCTGCATTGCAAAACATTCCAGATCTTCTATCAAAGATGGATGAAGTAGAGAAGCTGCGTGATCAATTGGAGTATGGGTTATTAAGTCTTGTCAGTGATATCAAGATCTTTGGCAGAAATTCTAAAAGATTGCCAAATACAAGTTTCATTTATATGCCGAGAGTGAAGAATGATCTGCAGCTCATGTGCTTTGACTTAAATAATATTGCAGTCAGCAATGGTTCTGCATGTTCTTCTGGAAAAGTTGGGCCTTCTCATGTTTTGCTTGCAATGGGAGCAACAAAAGAGCAAGCAGAATGTTCAATTAGAATCAGTATAGGTCCGGAGGTTAAACCGCGAGACATAGAAAAAATAGTGGATTGTTGGTATAGTATCTATCAGAAGAATGCTTTAGTAAATGCAAAAACTACTTTCACCATTCCCCTTAAATCATGATAGAGGGAATGGTGAAAGTAATTTCTATTGCCAGAGGTTGTTATAATAGTTAAATGCTGCTGAAAACCGATTTGCTTATAGTTATGGAAGAAATTCTCTAATTGCATACCACACCATTCAATTGTAGTATGTCATTTTATACTTGATAAAAACGCTGTATTGTATTATAATATATCATCAAGAGATAATAAGGAGTTACATATGTCTTATATGAAAAACGAACAGGATATTCGCTCTCAGGGCGTTTATTATAGTGCTGGACTCAGGAGTTACCTAACTAAAGTATACAATTATATGGCTTTAGCTTTAGGTGTTACAGGGCTTGTTGCGTTTTTAACAGTGTTTTCTGGTCTTTTCCAGGTGATTTATTCCAATCCTGTTCTATCGCTTGTGGTAATGCTATCTCCAGTTGCATTGGTGTTTTATATGTCTTTTAGGCTTCAACACCTAAGTGCTCAGTCAACACTTACTGTATTTTTTCTATTCTCAGTTTTAATGGGAATTTCTTTATCTCATATTTTTATAATTTATACTGCAGAAAATATAGCGAGAGCATTTTTCATTACATCGATCATGTTTGGTTCTATGGCTTTATATGGTAATACTACAAAAAAAGATCTTACCAGCATGGGTTCTTTTTTGATTATGGGAATCTGGGGGTTAATCATTGCATCTATAGTTAATCTGTTTCTTGGAAGCAGTCCTCTCTATTTTGCAATATCGTTTGTATCAGTGATAGTGTTTACTTTAATGACTGCATACGATGCTCAGAGAATCAAAGATGTTTATTATAGATATAATGATGGCTCAGAAGTTGCAACTACTAAGCTGGCAATACTTGGTGCAACTAATCTTTACTTTGACTTCATCAATATATTCTTCAATTTACTCAGGTTACTTAATTTATTCAACAATAAGGATTAGATGATTTCCTTTTTAAGGGGAAATAATGAAAATTCTATAGTTTTTTTCCTAGTATCTTTAGTGGTATTGATGCTGTGTCTTGCATATGCTTCAGTGCCATTGTATAGTATCTTTTGCAAAGCTACTGGATATGGTGGCACAACGAGAAAAGCAACTAATACGACAATAAATGCAACTGACCAAAAAATCAGGGTTTACTTCAATGCTGATGTAATGTCCGGTCTACCTTGGGAATTTAAATCAGAAACTAACTACATTGATACGAATATAGGGCAAAAAAGTTTAGTGTTTTATTATGCAGAAAATTTATCTGACCAGCCTTCACTTGGAATGGCAGTGTATAATGTCACACCTTTTAAAGCAGGTAAGTATTTCAATAAAGTTGCATGCTTCTGCTTTGAAGAACAAATTTTGCAGCCAAAACAAAAAACAGCTATGCCAGTATCCTTTTACATAGACCCTGAAATAATTCGTGACAATAGTACAAAAGATTTAAGTGAAATAACACTATCATATACGTTTTTTAAGCTTAAATAACAAACCTTTGCCTATTGTTGATTTAAATAATAGTTATGTAACAGATCTATTTAATTGGGCAGAAGCACTTATTTGTTTTTTGCACACACTTGTATTGCGGTTTTTGGTATTGCGAATTCCCATTCTTCACTATTTGCTTTACAGGCATTCCAGTACTCAGTTAACTCTTTATTACTTTTTATAGAGTCTGGCATTTTACTGTGAGGTTTTTTTTCTAATGTATGCTCAATTAGAATTTTACAGCAATCCTTGGATTTCGTTGACTTATCTCTACCATATAATTTAGCAACATAGTCTAAAGCGGTATTTCCACCATAGTTTTCATTTGGGTTATCATTTACTTCTGCTTTTATGAGAGCATTTAATATATCCGGAGAATGGGTTAAAACACAGGTATGTAAATATCCTTTTTCGTTTTGCACATTAGCTCCTGCTTTTATTAAAACTTGCGCTAGATTTGTTAAAGTGTACGGTTTATAGTTAATGGCGATGGAAAAAAGACTATCTATTGGAAAGTGATCATAATCTTTCAAGTCAAATCTGTGATTAATATCAAATCCTTTTTTTTCCCAAGAAGTATATAAATATTTACAATAATCTCTTTTTTTATCTGATTTTTGTATTCTATATTCTAACCTTTCTTTTATTTTTTTTATTACATTGTTAACATCCAAATCATTATCTTCATCCACTTTGCACAACACATTGAATAAAACACCATAAAGCCAAATTTCTCTGTTCATGATAATTTGTGCCTCAAAACTATTAACAATACGCTTATGTAGTGTATAAACTCTAAATAACATTTTGCAAAATATTAATTGCTAGATAATATAATTAAAGTTTTTGTCTTACATTTATCATGGTTAGAGCTATACAAATTAAAAAAACTGGGAGGCCAGAAGTATTAGAATTTGTAGATAAGAGCATAGGTGAGCCAAAAGATGAGGAAGTCTTAATACGTCATACAACTATCGGCTTAAATCGTTATGATTTAGAACATAGAAAAGGTATACGCAAAATTAAAGATTTGCCATCAGTACTTGGAGTAGAGGCAGTAGGAGTTGTTGAAAAGCTTGGTAAAAAAATTAGTGATGGATTTAAGGTTGGAGATAGAGTTGGATATTGCACAGCTCTTCCAGGGGCATATTGTGAAAAGCGCATTGTACACCAGAAATATTTGATAAAAATTCCGAATGATATACCTGATGAAGTTGCTGCTGCAGTATTGTTTAAAGGTATGACAGCTCACTATTTAGTTAATCAATCTTATAAAATCAGGCCTGGTGCTTTTGTACTAGTTCATGGAGCTAATGGTGGTTTGGGGCAAATAATATGCCAATGGGCAAAGGATAAAAAAGGTATAGTGATAGGTTCTATAAGCTCTGACGAAAAAATGAAGATAGCTTTACAAAATGGCTGCACATACGCAATAAACTACAATGATAAAGATTTCGTTTCTAAAATCATGGAGATTACGAAAAATAGAGGAGTAGGTGCAGTGTATGACCCTATAGGTTACGCTACAAGCAAGCTCTCTTTTGAATCTTTGGGTAAGTTTGGCATATATGTTTCCTATGGGCAGATATCAGGTAATACTCCTATTAATTTCTCTTTACTTAGTTCGCGTTCGTTATTTGCAGCTGGAACTTCGATATATCATTACAAGCATAATAGACTTACGTTAGTGCTTACTGCAATGGAAATTTTTGAAATGATAAGAAAAAAACTTTTAATTGTACGAATTAATAAAAAATATAAATTTGATGAAATAATAGAGGCTCATCGTGACATGGAAAATAGAAAAGTAAGTGGGCTAAATATTATCAAAGTTTCTTAAATAACTTAGTAACCTAAAATAATTATTCATTAAGTCATATCAACAAGAATTTCACATGGTTAATTTTCTTTTTGGGAGAGTTAAAAGCATACAGCTGTAGCTAAACTGACTGAGATTTACCAACAAGTTTGGAAAACTTGTCATTCTGCTACTCGTTAGTGGCGTGGTAATGCAATGTTTTATCTATAGATATTATGTTCACAGTAGTTTCAAAAGAAGCTGAGTAAATAAGTTATATTTCAAATTAGATTTGATGTCACATCTAACATTTAAGTATTATAACTTCAATAGTATATGGAGCTGTTATTCTCCTTTTAAATAACTACTTTTCTCTATTTTACAATAATTTTAGGGTTAAGGTTATAGTACTTAGAAAGTTTACATTACCCTATGAATTGTTTCTGTTGCTATGACACATCCAGTAATCATAAATTCTCCTTTAATGGCATTTTGTTCTCATATTTTATATACCATTACACTCTGGGACCATACATATAGGCTAAAGTGTGCTGAAAGTCAATTAAAATTCCTTAATAAGTTGACTATATAAGTTAAAAATGCTAGTATTATATTATTAATTTTAAGTAAGAGTACATACTATGAGCTATACAAGAGAACAGTTAAAAGAGGCAAGGCAAGCAAAAAGTAGCCTAGAAAAGAAATTTGAATCAAAACTAGCACTAGCACTAGGAGTGGCAGCTGTTACTGGGGCTCTTGCAGGTTTAGCTCTAAGTTATGTTAACTTGCCACCTCTCATTGCAGGTGGAATCATTGGTTCTGCAATGTTATTAGTATGCTGTGTAATCAGTGCTTGTTCTTTCTCAAAAACTACAAATCTCAACGATATACCAGAAAGCATGTCCGAAGAAAATAAACAAATTTTGAGAGAATATAGCAACAGTGCTGAATATAAAATTAAAAATTATGCACATACTATCAGTAGTATTGGTGTTTTTTTTGGAGTTGGAGCAGGGTTAGTTGCTCTTGGTGTCACATCACCAGCAGCTATAGGTGCTTTAACTTTTGTAGTGAATATGATTCCTTGTATTTCTTTAAATTTCTTAATTGATAAAGCAATTGAGTGCTTTTTTCCAGAAGGAAATAGACAGCCAAGCAGCTCAGTTGATAGCGATGTGAAAATTGTTGATGGGGATACGTGCAGGAGAGTATTTTAAGAAACGATAGATAGAAGTTTTTGAAGAGGATTTAGCACATTTTTTCATGTTAAGCATAATTGAATTATCCGCTCAAGTCCTCATCCTGAATAGTTAGTTGATTTTCCCACCCAAGAATCATTTTATTAGCTTGCCTTAATGTTTCAACGGAAGGCAAGTCTTCTGTGCTCAGTGGTAGACGAACAGTTTTGTGTTCTATGAGCCCAATATCATGCAGGAGTGCTTTAGTAGGTATTGGATTACTGGCAGTAAATAGAGCTTTGCAAGCTTGTTGCCAACTGTCTGCTTGAGGGTTCTTGCCACTCATGCATTGCTTAACATATTTATGTACTACACTTGGCCAAACATTGGCAGCAACAGAAACCAGACCAGCCGCACCCTTAGCAGCCATATCGGGTATCATATTATCATCTCCACAAAACACCTTAATATTTGGTGCAACTTTTTTATACTCAATTAAAGTGTAAACAGTTCCACTTGAATTTTTGATAGCCCAAAATTTTTCGTGGCTGGATAAGTTGCGTACAGTTTCAGCGTGAAGACTCACTCCTGCTCTTGATGGAATATTGTAAAGCATGGCTGGCACATGTGCTTTTTCAAGCAGCTTTTCAAACCATAAAGTTTGCCCCATGATTCCAGGCTTTGCATAAATGGGAGTTGTCATTAGATAGCCATGAATAGGCATATCCTTGCAAAAATCAAGCCATTCAAGAGTCTGATATAGATTCACTCCTGGTACACCAATTATAATTTTCGTATTTAATTTTAGCTCACATACAAATTCAACTAAGGTGCGCTTTTCAGAATCAGTAAGTGATAAGCTTTCACCTGTGCTACCGAGCAACACTACACCATTTTTAGCTTGAGCCTGCATTGCAAGCAAGCACTGCAAACTTTGGTAATCTACGCTATCTCCATTAGAATTAAAAGGAGTAACACAAGCAGTCCATAAAAATGTAGGTTTCAATTGAAGTTATTAAAATGGTATTTCATCATCGATTAGTTCATCTTTTATATCGTTGTCAAAACTTCCGTGTTTATCTTTTTGTTCTGTTTCATTTTGTTTGTATTCACTTGGCTTGTAATCAGAGCTTGACATACTGTTTCGTGAATCTAAAAGGGTAAGGGCACTATTAAAGTTGTATAGCACCACCTCTGTTGTGTACTTTTCAGTACCATTTTGGTCAGTCCATTTTCTAGTTCTCAGAGAGCCTTCAACGTACACTTTACTACCTTTCCGTGCAAAGTCTTTAACAATTTTTACTAGTCCTTCACTAAAAATTACAATATTATGCCATTCTGTCTTTTCAGAGCGAGTACCAGAAAATTTGTCAGTCCAACTTTCAGACGTGGCTATTGAAAAACTTGCCATCTCTTTTCCATTTTGTGTAGTCCTAATTTCAGGATCTTTTCCTAAATTACCAACTAATATGACTTTATTTATAGTACCACTAGACATAATTATGCTTTAAAATAAACATCTTTATTATCTTATGTGAGAGTATTATTGTCAAATTTAATTAGAAACGCGCTTGGAGGGATTCGAACCCACGACCTTTGCCTCCGGAGGGCAACGCTCTATCCAATTGAGCTACAAACGCAGATGTATTAGATTATTTAATAGATAAACTGTCTAAATCAAACTTTTGTTCTGGATAAAGAGTAAACATAATACCTTCATGTCCAAAATTTACATTTTTAGAATTGCTTATCCTTTCTTTTGTTATCTTTTGGTTTACAGCCCATGAAAAAGTTACATAATTTTCAGTTACTGAGTGCACTTTTAAATCCTTAGTATTTATAAACAACTTTCCATTTACCCATATTTTCCATGTATCAGGGGAAAAGTATAAAATTGAATCTAAACTGACTACTTTACAATTGAAATTTTCTTCCTCTGTAACTCCTGAAGACTGTAAGTTAAACTTTTCCATCTCACTAACTATTCTATTAACCTGCTCTTCATCAAAGAAAATGCTTTTTATGCTACCATATTGCGATAAAGTACTCTCTGCTGCCTCTTTTATTATATCGTCTCGATCTATATAGCTTAGTTTATAATTGTTGATAAAAAAACACTCCTTCGCACGCAAATTTGCTATATCAATGAAATCATTTATTTCTTGATTTCCAACTTTTAAAATACTTTTTAAGTACTTCTTTTCTATAATCATTCCATTGTTGGAATGATGACAGACCATTTCATCATTGCCTTGTCTTTCTATATATACACATAAATTTTCACTATTTAACCCTAATATTTTATGCTCAATAAAATCTTCATCACTAATATGCTGTTGGCAAGAATATTTTTTACAAATCCCTATATTTTCTACAAGATCTTCACAATTGCAATATGCACTAACATTAAAAAATAGCAGCGTAAAAATAAAAAACAACTTTATATTCATCTACTTAATATGGTATACCAATCAAAAACTATACTAGCTCTCACTATCTCTATCATATTACCACTTAAAATCTGGTTTATAGCTGCAGAATCTATATTTCTCTGCTTATTCAAGGTAAGAGATCTGATCATAACATAACCAGGAAGATTTGGAATAGACTGTAGAAATAAAAAAATATGCTTATCGCTAATTGAGCTTAAACTTAGAACCACTTCACTTCTTATTACTTTTGTACGTTCACTTTTATTGTGGAGTTCAGCTTCTTCAGGTATAGAAATTGATATTTCAGGTTCTAACATGTAGTGTTTTTTATATAGCTTGTGAAGCTCAAAATTTAAATTTGTAACATATCTGCTACTATGTAAGTTTGAAGAAGAAATTCTTTTCCATAAATCTAGGTTTTTATTTAGAACGACTTCTTTCTTTTGAATTTCAATGATCTGTAAATTAATAGAGTGTATTTCCTCAGCTGCAGTTTGATTTTTATTATAAACCTTTTTGTTATAGAGAATAAAACACGTTGATAACCCTATTAATACAATAGATAACAATAAATAATATATGCACTGAATTGTAGCTTTTCTTTTTAGTTGAGAGATAGTCATCAATCTACATTGCCTCTCCTATTTCAACATCAATAGATAGATTTTTCTCTTTAGTAGTGGGTAAGCTAGAAATACTAATATCATGAGTACGGAAATTATCGTTTAAATTTTTCTGTAGTTTCTCGTATTGATAAGAAATGTCTTGACCAGATTGAAAATTAAACCTTAAAGTTGTGGTAATATAACTTTTTGCCTCATTATAATTCCACTCAAACGATTGAAGCTCTACACCTGGTACTTTTAACTTTTCTACATACTTAATTTGTGTAAGAGGAGAGTACTCTATTTTTGATAAAATATTATTTATATTAATAAAATCGTAAACTTCATCTATCTTTTTTACATTATAGCCTTGGCTAAGTTTTATTAGTTTGTTATTTAAAGCACTCCGCTTTGCAGATAAATTATCAGCAACATTAAAATTTGAATACAAATTTCGCAAACAAAAGGCGTTAATTACAACTAAAACCAAGAGTAGGTATAGAAAAATTTGAGGAGAATTTAAATAAAGATAATTAAATAGATAAAATTCTTTAGTTTCTTTTGTGTTAAAAATATTTATTGGCTTATTCTTAAAGCTATGGAACAAAATTGTAGTATCACAAAAGCTATCTTTTTTGCATATAGCTAATTCTGCTCCCAATAGTTTACCTAGCTCATATGGAGTCAATATGTTCACACTATTCTCTGAAAAATTTATAACTGATAAACTAGATTTAATAGCTTCTGATACTATGATGCAAAGGTCGATAGGGTCATTTTTTTCAAATCCAAACTTAGTTAAAGATTGAATTGTATTTTTCACTTCCTGATATATTTCACCAGCAATGATTCCTGGTAAATTATCATTAGTAAATGGTATTAAACGTGTAAATATCATTTTGTTCTCTTTAAGAACCACTTGTCTATAGCCACCTGTTTTAGTTGCAGCAACTATAATTTTCCAGTTACTAGGATCTTTGTGTAGAATCTTTTTTGCTATACTGACTAGTTCTATAGGAAACATTAATATTCCTTTAAAGTTAGAGCCTATTTCAACAAACACGTCCAACCAATATTCTATTAAATGATTTGCTTTTGATGAAACAAATAGATACCACCAGTTTTGATTAAATTTATTCGGCTTTTCGACCAAGAGAATAGAATTTATATCGTTATTATGAGCAAAATGCTCTACTTTTGTTTTTGCTGATAGATAAGCACTAATCCTATTTACTCTTGGGATAGACTGTAGCAAATAGTTCTGATCAGTGTGATTGAGAACCAGATATAAGGGTGCTTTTTTATCTGATGAGAGACATGAAATTAAGTCAGAAACAACTTTATTATTTTTGTCCTTAGCAAAATATCTTTTATTTAAAGTATCATTTTTAAAATATAGTAACATTGTGCCTTCTTTTCCTATAGAAAGCATAAACTTACTTTTGGGTTTTGACCCAAACATATTAACAAAGTGTATACTCATCTAGAATTAAAAAGGTAATTTATTGAAATTCATTAAACATTAGATGACAATATTACTTACATTATAAGTTTTTGATAAAATTAGTAGTAATATTAACCCTTTTGTATGATGAAGGTTTTTTATATTTGTGCTAGACACAACTTAACCTGACAAACGAGGATTAATTATATCTCAGCTTGATATTTTATTCTCCAACAGACTGAAAATTGAATTGAGCTAAAGACTTGATTTGACGCACTTTGTTGCACATTACCATTTAGTATACTTGAACTGAACATTTTCAGTGAATCCATCTGGCATGACTGAAACTTTTGTATTCATATTTATTTTTAAGTAATTTACTAGCTCATCAACTAATATATCAGGAGCAGAAGCACCTGCAGTAATTCCTATTTTTTCTGCGCCCTGCAACCAATTTTTGTTCATACATTTATAATTATCAATCAAATAGGCTCTTTTTCCTCTGGAAATACACAGGTCTAATAAACGGTTTGAATTTGAACTGTTTTTACTTCCTACAATCAACACTACGTCTGTAATTTTAGCCAATTTTTTAACAGCGTTCTGCCTATTTTGTGTTGCATAGCATATATCTTTTAAGTCGGGGCCTGTAATGCTTGGAAATCTGAGCTTCAGTGTGGCAATAATTTCTTTGGTATCGTCAATACTTAACGTGGTTTGTGTTACATAAGATAAATTATCTGGATCTTTGATTTGTAAATTGTATACGTCTTGCATAGTTTGCACTAGAGATATAGGATTACTTACTCTTCCTATAATTCCTTTAACTTCCGGATGATTTTCATGTCCAATTAGAATTAATTCTTTACCACTATCCTCATACCTTTTTGCCTCTTTATGTACTTTGCTAACTAATGGACATGTTGCATCAATCACTTGAACACCCTTTCTTTTTGCCTCATCCTCTATACTTTTCGACACTCCATGTGCGCTAAAGATCAATATTCCTCTATTGTCTTTAATGTCTTCTATGCTGCTTACAAAAACCACTCCTTGTTTCTTGAAGTCCTCTACTATATACTTATTATGAACGATTTCGTGTAGTACATAAACTTGGCGTTCATTTTTGTATTTCTCTAAAGTGATTGTTAATATGTCTACAGCTCTTTTAACCCCTGCACAGAAACCGCGTGGTTCAGCTAAGATAATCTCCATTTTTTTTCAAATCAAGTAAGTATGTAAACATTGCTAAAAAGTAAGCTCTGCTCACTATGTTTCATATCATGACTGCTTTACTATAATTTTAAATTTATCATTACCAAGATTCTTATTAATATACCAGGAACCGTCATCTTTAATTACAAATTCAGGACCCTTGAGGTCTCTTGTTATTGTCCTTCCATCTTGGTCATCCATGGCAATATGGATATCGAATGTAACGATGTCTAGATTTATTATAGCTTTTTTCCCACTGTATGAATTTAGACTAAACTTGCCCAACATGACATCATTAATACTCACTTCTCCTGCATAAGTATCACACTGACCATCTACACAACACTCACTTTCAATATAAAAAAGGTCTGACATATTTATATCTATAAAAAAAAGAACTAAACTTGCATACTAAATATAGCTTATCGTTAATAAGCAATTACAGATTACTTTGGCTACAACAATAATGCAACTGGAAGTATAACATAATTAATTGTATAAGAAACTACACTTTAGAGAAATGGTTGTTTGGTTTTTTTATTAATTTTTTTCACCATACTGTCAATCATGTGTTTTATTCCTTGATATACAGAGTGTGTACTTTCGTCACTACGCATATAAGCAGAGCAGGAAAATATATTATGCTTTTCGTCTTCTATTGATAGCTTTGTATCGCATGTTATATGTTCGCCGCCGAGCTTTTCTATCAACTGGTCTTTGTCGTCTCCTATAGTTACCTTAATCTTACTTTCTTCTTTACCTATCTTGCTACTTAAAATTAAAACAATAATGGCTGGAGATATACATATAGTTCCTATTGGCTTTTTTGCAACAAAGAACTCTGAGACTAATCTTTCAAACTCAGGCATTACTGTTTTATTTTCAGCTAAGTCAGATAAATTTTTCGCAACTCCATATCCACCAGGTACGACTAGCATGTCAAAATTTTCAGCTTTAGCTTCTCTTAAATCATTTATCTCACCTCTTGCAATTCTTGCTGATTCTACAAGTACATTCCTTTTTTCTTTTACTGCTTCTTTTGTTTTGTGATTCATAACTTGTGTGATATCAACATCAGGAGCAAAGCACGTGACTTCAACTTCCTGCTGATCAAACACAAGCAGAGTTAAGACTGCTTCTCTCACTTCTGTGCCGTCGAGGTGGCCGCATCCTGATAAAACCACAGCGGCTCTTAATTTTTTCTCACCCATAAAATACCTTGATTTCATATAATCTAGGTATTGTAATACAAATTCCATATTTGGAAAGGAGTAATTATTTTATGTCAATTATAATATAATTAGTATATATAATTAGGCATATTTATAATTGATGGGAATTGAATATGCTACAAAGTGGTACAGCAAATCCAACCAATTCAGATGAGTTAATTGAAAATGTAGTAAAATATATTAGTGGAAAAAAAGATTTGTTACAAGAATTGCAAGTTCTGTTAAGACTACGTAGCTTTGAAAGAAAAAGTGAAATTTTTGACGAATCAGATATCGATAGTATGTCTAAATTTCTGATAGAAAATAAAGATATTTTGGGGAGTGTAATAGGTCTTATATTGGAGAATTTTGAGAAAAACAAAGTTGAATCAAAAGAATTTTTGGAACAAGGAAATAAAGTAAAAGGCATGAAGAAAGAGCTTGAAACTTTAGGCAATCAACTGTTAGCTCAAGGATTGATAAGTGGAGCAGCATTTACAACATTGACAGGTGCACTAGCAGGTACATTGGCAATAGGAGGAGTGGCTGGTGCATTAATAATTGGAGGAGCAGCATAGTAGGATTTGTTGCTATAGTTGCTATTGGTTATGCTATATATCAGAATAGAAGTGAGATAAAAGAAAGCGTAGGTAAGGGTACCAGTAAAGCAGTCCAGGGTATAGTTGAATCGGGAAAAGCATTGAAAAGTTTTGTGAAAGATGTGATCGATAAATTACCTACGATTCAAGCAAGAGAGAATAATTTTGGAAAGTTAATAAGCAATTTGACAAAACAGGGTCTTAAAGCTAATGAAGAAGAAAGAACAATTCTTGATAATAAAGTAAAAATAATAGAAATGCTTCGAAACAAAGAGCAATTAATGGCAATAAAGAAATTAGTAAAAGATCGAACCATTCAAAATTTTTCAAGAGATGATATGAGTAGACTTCTGGAAAAGGGCCTCAGTACTCATGAGAGTGATGAGAAAGCACTTGAGGATTCTATAGACAAATTAAAAGATGCAATTACTGCAGATAGCAAAACAGTAGAAGATTTTATACAAGAGGTGAATAATAAAGCTAAAGAAATGAAGCCAAGTTCTAAAGTGAAGGAGTCAAATTCTGAACAAGTTGATGGAAACAACATTACAAAATAGAATTGATGCATTTGGGGAGCGTTTTGATGTAAAAATGTATCTGTCTATCTTATTTTGCCACCCTGCTAAGCGGACACAAAAAATTACTTCCGCATATTTTAAATCTGATTATAATAACAATTATAGATATTTTTAGAGCTCAAAAATCTATCTTTGTCTGCAGACCTTTTTTATTAAACTCATAAAAAAATGTAGCGTATCCTCTTCAGTGTATACTTAATTTCTGTCATATGTGCGCTGCATTTTTTTCTAATCTTTTTTACAGGGGGATTTTATGTCCAGAATTCCAGATATTTGACCTTTACTTTAGCTAATAAAAACCAACTGGTACCTGCGGTTTTTATAGCTACGTTTCTCAAACAAGTTTCAAATGAATAGATTTCTTGCATAACTGGAATTCAAAAGTTGATGTCATTCTAGCGCGTTACGCTAGAATCCAGTCCTTTTGTGCAAAAAACGTTGTAAAGTGTTTACCAACTTAGTTGGATCCCAGTGGGCTTTGTTGCATAGCAACTGAAAAAATCTGGTGGCTACTGACAAAATTCATTATAAAACAGCCATTTAACTGTTGAAGAAAAAATATGCCACAGAAAATGAAAATCAGTAACCAAAACGAATATAACAAATTCCTTGAAAAAAGGGGGAATATTTTTCGTTACATCGATGAAGCTATCGAAAATTGGTATGAAAATAGTCCAAAAATGCAGGGCGGTAACTATATTTATAGTGATAAAGTTGTGATTTTGGTGCATATAATCGTTAATCTTTTTAGAATTGGCTTAAGACAAACGGTAGGGTTTGTAAAAGGATATCTGCAACAAATAGGAAAAAATTTGGCAGTTATCAGCTATTCACAAGCATCAAAAAAAACTTAATATTAAGATAAATGATTGCAGGATTGATAAAAGCAACATGGAAAATATTGAAATTATCATAGATAGTACAAATTTACAGTAACACTCCTGGCCACAGTAAGGAAAACA
Organism: Wolbachia endosymbiont of Spodoptera picta; assembly: GCF_018141665.1. Classification (NCBI taxonomy): domain Bacteria; kingdom Pseudomonadati; phylum Pseudomonadota; class Alphaproteobacteria; order Rickettsiales; family Anaplasmataceae; genus Wolbachia; species Wolbachia endosymbiont of Spodoptera picta. The sequence goes on along the minus strand of NZ_CP067976.1, from coordinate 775,812 downwards.
GTGCAGATAGAAAGTACCGAAGCTACGAGCAAGTAAGAAAGTTACATGTTAAGTGTGAATAGTAAAAAAGCTATAGCTGCAAGATACAGTAATGGCGTCTACTCTGACCACTATGGAGCTTGCTTGAAGAAGTTAATTTTCAGCACAAAATAAAAGCATTATATGCAGATAGGGCATACGATAGGCAAAAACTTTATAAATTGTGTAAGAAATACGATATAAAGACAAAAGTTCTACCAAAAAAGGATGCAGCAGAACATTCAAAAATAGATTATATGTCTGACAGAAATGCTGCTATTAGGTTAATAAAATTATATGGACAAGATGGTGTAAAAGAGTGGAAAAAGGAAGCAATTTATGGAAAAAGATCTTACATAGAAGGATTTTTCTCAAGGTTGAAGCAAGTATTTGTTTAGGAATAAATCTGAAGTAAACCGTGAAAAAGAATTACTAATTAAGTGCTATTTGCTCAACAAATTCACTGGTATTGGTATGGCTAAATTTGAAATCATTACATAAATTTGTCGTAAACCATCACTGCTTAAGGTGCTATGCAACAAAGCCCACTGGAATCCAGTCCTTTCGCACAAAAAACGTTGTAAAGTGTTTACCAACTTAGTTGGATCCCAGTATCAGCTACTCTGATGACAAGAAGGGAAGTACAGGTTTCAATATTTGCATGCATCTGAACAGATAAGCAATTACTATCAGAAAGAGGGAGACTATGCTACTCCTTTCTATCCGCCTTCTTGAGCAATTCACTTTCAAATCTAACACATATCTCAGTGATTATAATATCCAATTTTTGATCATGTTTTTCTACAGGTAAATTTTTACAATATTGCTTCTCATAGGCTACACCTATAAATATTTTTCCAAGTGGCCGTAATTTTTTTATCATTTCATCATACCAACCACCGCCAAAACCTAACCTATTAAAATGATCATCAAAAGCAATAACAGGAGTAATGATTGTATCGGGGATTATATCTTCATCTGCTTTATTCCATTCTTCGAATTTTAATAACTTGTTTTTATTAGGGACTGCTACTTTATAATCTAAATCGAGTAAATGATGCATCAAAGGCACAACATTAATTTCCCCGTCTATTGGAATGTAAGCTGCTATTGTTTTACCTTTAACGCAACTTAAGTTTTTGTTAAAGAGATTAACAAGAGAATTTGCTGCATAACTAGAATAACTTTCATCAACATCTTTTCTTATGGTTCTATATTGCTTCCTTAGTTCCTCTTTGTGCTGTTTAGTGTCTTTGAACATGTTCTATCCATTTTGCAGTGAGCTTTTCTTGTAAACTATTTTGCTTCAAGCGCTCACTTAAAAAATCAAAGTCAACAAGCTCCATATCCTGGTCTTGATTACTGCAACTATAAACAAAACTTATTTCTCCTGTTTCCTTATTTATGTGTTGCTGAATACATTGAGCGCAGATTTCTTTCATCATGCACTGCATAGGAGAGTTAACTGATGATATTGCTATGTGTTTTGGTTTCAGATATGGCTTTAAAATTGTTTTTCTAGCTTCATTTATAGCTTTCATCATTTTAGCAGAACCAATAGTGATGATTTTATCTATAGTGTTTAAACTAATAGTAATTTTACCTAACTTTCCTTGCTGATATGAGATTATTGCATCAACTATATTACCATGAAAGGATTTATCCTGTTCTCTGCTTGTTTCTATCAATCCTTCTTCACATGCCCAAATTACTGCACTTGATGCACGTTCTATCAGTGCTCGTTTAAATACATCACTTAATTTTTTATAGCCAGCGAAATATAAAACCTTATGATTGTTTTCAAGACATGCCTTTCCTATCGAAAATAATACTGCATTTCCAACTCCGCCACCAATCAGCATTATATTCTTCATAAACTTTTTATAGAGTAAAAAACGAAAAATATTCTCTAGCTTCAATTAAATCGATAACTAACAGCTGCATTTTTACGCATATTATCCAATAACAGGTTGCTTTGTATAATAATCTTTTGTTGATACATTTCCTGTTTGATTGCTTCTATATTCACTGGATTACTCTTGATATCACATAACATCATTAGCTTTGCAGTGCTATTTTCTCTTAATTCTACTATTTCATTCGTACTTGTTTTACTAAATAAAATCTGTAAATCAGGATTTAAATCTCGCATTTTTATTTTAAATTCTTTTGCGCTTGGCAATTTGAAATCGTCTGCTAATTTGTCAAAATTTAGACAATTGACCTTTTGCTCCTTAAAATTAGAGAGTAAATTTTCTGAATCTTTAACCACAACTTGTTTTACTTTTAAAATACTTTCCAGCAGTGTATGATCGAGCTGTACCTTATCTATGACTTTTATAACAGAGTAACCTTCGCTTAAACTAATCGGACCTGCTGCGTCATTGATTTCTAATCTTTCCAAAACGTCCTTGAGAGTACCTTTTAGCTGACTTAAATTAACGGTTGCTTTGCGCATCTTTATTGAAGATTCTGGATTATTACTGGTACGTAATTTTTTTACTAAATCTTCAGCCATTTTTTGATCAGGAATTACAAATTCCTGAAACGTAATAAGGTAATCAGGCTTCTCTTTTTGTTTTCTTATGTCATCCACTTCTTTATCGCTTATATTGATAAGCGATACAATTCCTACTTCAATAATCTTGTTCCACAGCAGCTGACACTTTACTTGTTTTTTTAGGTTATTGAGATCCATATTATGCTTTTTTACGTATTCATCAACTTCATCAGCCTCAAGTTTTAAACTTTGAGTTAAGAATAACGTGAAAGCATTATTTAACTCCTCGTTACTCAATTCTATATTCATCTTCTGTGCTTCGCTGACAATGATAATTTCGTCTATTAACTGTTTTAGAATTTGAGATTTTACCTCTTTTTGATTAATCTTCTGAGTGCCAAGCAATGAATTTATGAGGTTGATACGTCTTTCGATATCTAAATTTGAAATTGGCTCACCATTTACATCTGCAACAATTTCAATCTCAGTTGCAAGTAACCTAAGCGGCAGCATTATTAATATCAAAATTAGTATTTTATGCATATAAAATTATTTAGCTAATAACTAATTCTATAATAAATACTGAATAAACGCTAGCTAACTTTTTTATAATTAAAAAAGAGGGTGAAATTACTGTAATGAATACCTAAACAATAATATACGGAAGGAGAGGGATTCGAACCCTCGATACGACTTTTCAATCGTATAACGGTTTAGCAAACCGCCGCCTTCAGCCGCTCGGCCACCCTTCCAAGTTTAGAACTTAATATTATATAATATCAAGACCTTTACTGCCTGTCTAATGCTTTTAATTGCAATATTTGTATCTGTTCAGATGCATGCAAATATTGAAACCTGTACTTCCCTTCTTGTCATCAGAGTAGCTGATACTGGGATCCAACTAAGTTGGTAAACACTTTACAACGTTTTTTGTGCGAAAGGACTGGATTCCAGTGGGCTTTGTTGCATAGCACCTTAAGCAGTGATGGTTTACGACAAATTTATGTAATGATTTCAAATTTAGCCATACCAATACCAGTGAATTTGTTGAGCAAATAGCACTTAATTAGTAATTCTTTTTCACGGTTTACTTCAGATTTATTCCTAAACAAATACTTGCTTCAACCTTGAGAAAAATCCTTCTATGTAAGATCTTTTTCCATAAATTGCTTCCTTTTTCCACTCTTTTACACCATCTTGTCCATATAATTTTATTAACCTAATAGCAGCATTTCTGTCAGACATATAATCTATTTTTGAATGTTCTGCTGCATCCTTTTTTGGTAGAACTTTTGTCTTTATATCGTATTTCTTACACAATTTATAAAGTTTTTGCCTATCGTATGCCCTATCTGCATATAATGCTTTTATTTTGTGCTGAAAATTAACTTCTTCAAGCAAGCTCCATAGTGGTCAGAGTAGACGCCATTACTGTATCTTGCAGCTATAGCTTTTTTACTATTCACACTTAACATGTAACTTTCTTACTTGCTCGTAGCTTCGGTACTTTCTATCTGCACTGTTTTCCTTACTGTGGCCAGGAGTGTTACTGTAAATTTGTACTATCTATGATAATTTCAATATTTTCCATGTTGCTTTTATCAATCCTGCAATCATTTATCTTAATATTAAGTTTTTTTTGATGCTTGTGAATAGCTGATAACTGCCAAATTTTTTCCTATTTGTTGCAGATATCCTTTTACAAACCCTACCGTTTGTCTTAAGCCAATTCTAAAAAGATTAACGATTATATGCACCAAAATCACAACTTTATCACTATAAATATAGTTACCGCCCTGCATTTTTGGACTATTTTCATACCAATTTTCGATAGCTTCATCGATGTAACGAAAAATATTCCCCCTTTTTTCAAGGAATTTGTTATATTCGTTTTGGTTACTGATTTTCATTTTCTGTGGCATATTTTTTCTTCAACAGTTAAATGGCTGTTTTATAATGAATTTTGTCAGTAGCCACCAGATTTTTTCAGTTGCTATGCAACAAAGCCCACTGGGATGAGAGGAGAGGAAAACACTGGAACATTTATTTTTGAAAGTAAGTTGCATAGTAGATGATGTCATTCCAGTACTTGATACTGGAATCCAGGAATTTTGATTCTAAATTAGGTATTGGTCTTAAATTAAAATAAACGTTTGTGATGAGATTATATGAACACTGGATCCCAGTGTCGGGGCACTAGGATGACAGGAAAAGGAAACGCTGGAATGAAAATAGAAGATCTAATTCCTTATATCAATTAATTCTCATCCACCTTTTATGTTACATAAACTCATCACTTTTATAGAACATCTCATTAAAATCATTCAAAATTCCAAAATCTTGATTTTTAATAAATAGATGCCCATCTGCAATATAGGACTCAGCAAGAGTAAATGGTTCATCATGATGCTTTGATGCTGGCCTAACAATTTCATTGTACAAAACCATTACTTGCTCATAATTGTATCCACTACCATCATGATATTTACCACGTATAGTGTCATAAAAATTTCTTACATCATCATACGTAACTTGCAGTTCTACCTTATATTTCCCTATTTCAACAGCCTCACCCACTTTGATTTTTAAAGGATGCTGTGATTCTTCTTTCACATTATCTATAACAATTGTTTCCTCTTGCTTCTCTTCGTCTCCTCTTATCGATCTTTTACTCCTTTCTTCACTCGCAGGTTGATCTGCTGGCATTTGGTCTATATCGTTAGATTCTTCTTCTTGCATAATAATTTTTTTGAGATAGCTAAGCATATCCTTTCCAGCTTTTTCCCAAGTTGCAGCTTCTTTTGAAAGCTCACGATAATAAGAATCATTATCGCCTTTGCTATCTATTACATCTCTTGCTAGTCCTTTCTCTTCTGCCCATAACTCAGCATGTTCAACAAGTGTCCTGCCATCTTTACCTACAACGTCAACGTCAGCTTTGTTTTTTATTAGATATTCTATTGTATCTAACTTTCCATGCCTCACTGCATGAACTAAAGGTGTCCAACCATCATTATCCTGAGCATTAATATTCGCACCTTTTTCAACTAACTGCTCTATAATCTTCTTATTCCCAAGATCAACAGCAAGATGCAAAGGTGTTAAGCCGTAGCTATCCTGAATATCAATATCCGCATTATGCTCTATGAGATATTTAACTACTTCCATATTTTTCATGTGCATGGCAAAATGTAGTGGAGATTTACCAGAGCTAATATCACGGGTATCAACATCTATACCACGATCTATTAAGTATTTAGCAATTTCCGTATGTTTTAGCTCAATTGCATAGTGCAGCAGTGTTTGAGCTGACGTGTTTTTGATACCAAGATCTGCGCCATGCTCAATTAAACTCTTAACTATTTCCGCATTCCCTAGCTTAATAGCAGCAAGTAACGGAAAAGTATAATAACTTTTACTATTAGGATCTGCGTTATGATCTAATAGATACTTCACTATTTCTGTATTACCTGAATAAATAGCACTGTATAATGGCGTTTTGGAATAAGCATCTTGAATATTAGGATTTGCACCACGATCTATTAAGTATTTAGCTATCTCTATATTTCCAGACTCAATAGCATAGTGTAAAGGTGTCTTATAATACACATATTTAGTATTAGTTTTCTGATAATAATTGTCATGAACATTAAGATTTGCTCCATGATCAATAAGATATTTTGCTACTTCCGTATTTCCTGACTGAATAGCATAATGTAGTGGCGTTTGTCCATTATAGTCTCTTGTATCAATATATGAATTGTGTTTTAGTAGCGTTGCTACTTTGCTTAAATCTCCCAATGAAGCAGCAAAATGTAAACTAGTCGCACCTGTTACCTTATTTATCTCGTTTACTTTTCCTATAGTATTTTCTACATTATTGTCATCAATATTCACCTTTAAGAAATGCTGTTTATTATACTTCATAACTTTTGTTGTAACAGCTTTTCCTTGTTCGTCTTCACTCGCTTTTTTAGCAGGTTGCATAGAATCTTCTCTACTGACACTTGATTTAGATTCTATCTTGGTTTTATCACCACTTACATTATGTACTGGGCTATAACCATATAGACCCTTGCCTGCACTTTGTTGGCTTGTTGAACTTTCAACACTGTTAGATTCAACAACATTATATTCCATATGTTGTTCACCACTCAGCTCAGCTTTGACCCACTGTTTAAATTCCTGAGTATAACCTTTTAGCTCAGTCAAAAAATCCTCAAATAATTTATTACCTTGAGACCTATTTGCACCAGATTTAGAAAGGCTCTTGAGCAAATTATCAATCATATCTGGGTGTTTATCTTCAAGAAATTTGATCACTTGTTCAGCATCCGAATGATAATGTTCCCCTTTATTACTCCAAATATTATTGCGCAATATTTCATCTGGTTTGAGACCTTTATTCTTTATTGCAATCAAGGCCTCTTTATCTCCGTGGTCATTGACATGCCGACCATCTTCTAAACTTGCCATATAGTTAGCAACCCCTTCATGCATAGCCTTAGATAAGACATCACCTGTACCATAATAGGAATTAATGATAGTTAAGGCGTGTCCCAATTCGTGTTTCAAAGTTTTACACGAGTCATCAAATTGGTCTTGTAGATAAAAATAAACATGAATTTCTGAGCCACGCCCTTGAACTGTTAAGCCAGAAGCGCCTTTATAGTTAACGTTCAACTCCTTAAGATAATTTTCGTAGTCACTCTTTGTATTAAATACGAAAACATTAACTTTATTTGGTATGTTGTGCCAAGGCTGAGAATTATTAATGCCAAATGCTGAATCAAAATCTTTTATAGTACTCTCGATGGCATTTTTTACACTACTCAATTTGCTCTGAGTTAATTCCTCATCATCATATTTTATATTTATTTGAAGCTTGTGTTCGCCGAAAGTCATAACTTCACTATCTGGCACAAGATCTGCCACAATTTTATCGCCACTTTTTACATCCATCCACTGCTTAAATTCTTTTTCAACTTCTGAGTTATTCAAAAGATGCTTGAATTTTGATATCGCTTCTACTCTATCGAAGGACATCTCAGTGAGCAATTGCTTTATGAATTGAGGATGTTTTTCTTGTAGGAATGTCACTAAGCAATCTGATATTCTATAGTCGTTAGACATACTTGCTATTTTATATGGTGTATCATGCCCAGATTCATGCATTTTATTGTATGCTTCTTTTGTATAATGCATATCGCGAGTGCTTTCTTTTTTAGCTGCATCGTAGCTCCACATGAAAAGCTTCATACCGGTACGTAAAACTTCAGGTACTGTATCCATATTACCGGTAGAGTACTCAAGAAATGCATCGCTCATTTTTTCCATTAAAATTTTAGATTTTGCACAAAGTAAGCCATTTACATCTCCAACAATAAAGGTCTTTGCTATCGTGCCGTCAGCTTCGTGTGCTCTTACTGTTCCACCACCCCATAATTCTCTATGGTCCTTACCACCTGAAAGTTCCTTGATGTGAGCTTTGTAATCATCGTAATTTTTCAGCACATAAAGCTGCAATTTTACTGGACCAGAATGAACGCTTTTTTGTGAATAGAAATTATCAGACCAGGCTCCATAAGCATCTTTTACAGTTTGTTTTATATACTCAGGGGTATAACTAGCTAATCCCCCATATTTTACTTCTATTGTAAGCTGATCGTTTATTACTATACTTTCTTTATTTGGAAATAATTTTTTAATCAAAGTTTGTGATTTATCATATCCAGAATTTGTTTTAAATTTCATATTCACCTCTTAAAGATTTTCACTATAAATAAGTCTTGAGAAAAATGCGTTAACTGTAGATTCAGCCTTTAACTTGCTTTTGCACAACTGCTGAGATAGTTGATCATCGCTGAAAAGCCGATTCTTAGTATTGAGATATTTAGCATAGCTTCTAGAATTAAATTCAGGGATTGAATAGAACCCGCTTTCAAGTTCAAGATAAGAGCTGCTATTCAGGACAAAAAATAAATCGCTCTGGTCAAGCAGTATGTCATAACCAGAGCTCGTGCAATGTAAGTATTCATTGCTTTCATACTCTGCTATGTAGTATTTACTTGCATCAAGATCACCATTAAGCTGTAGAATTGCTGTTGAACGTCCATTCTCAATACTATGGCCTTTTATTACTTTAAGTACTTTAATCTCATCATTTTCTATGAGTTCTCTTAACTTTTCATTCTTTTGATTTAATTCTTCCTCTGCTTTTCTTCTGTCTTCTTCTAATTTTGTTTCTTTTTCAACAAGCTCATTTTGTATTTGCAAAAACATATCTTGAATGGTTAAGCCATTTAGAAAGTAATCCAATACACTTGACACAAACGGCTGCAATTCACCATTATCTTCAAAGCTCTTTTCCTGCTTTTTGTCATATTGAGTGGGATTATAGATTGCATACAGAGGATAAAAACCATAATTCACCTCGTCGAATGATAACTCTATCGAAAATCCGCTCTGATCAAGTGGAAGTTTAGTAGCTAAATATCTACCATTATCATCTCTGACATATAGCTCATTTATACCATAGTGACCACTATATTTGTTATAATAAATGTAAAAATTTTCAGGATTAAGATTAAAGTAATCATCTAAATTGTTAAGTCTATCAAGCTTTTCACATAGAAAATTTTTGCTCTTATCTGTAAGTTTGATGCGTGTAGAAAAGTAACAGCGATCTATTCGGTCGCCTTTTTCTATTTCAAAGTCTAGGACTATTTTATCGCTAAACATACAGAATTTCCTCAAATTTTCAATATTTATGATTATAAATTGTGTACTATGAAAAAAGCATTAAGGCTTCTTTATGTATCTAAAAACAGCGCTAACTTATGACAAGAACAGTTGACGTATTACTGCCACTTCCAATTGATCAGCTATTTTCATATGCAGTTGAGGAAGATACTGAAGTTTCAATTGGAGATTACGTAGTGGTGCCGTTTGGCAGAAAGCGTTTGATTGGAACAGTTTGGAGAGAAAGTAGCAAAAGCGATCGAGAATTAAAATTTATTGAACAAAAGGTCGATTTGCCGAGCATCAGACCAAAACTGATCGAATTTGCAGAGTGGGTTGCACAGTATAATGTAATACCTATCGGTATGCTTGCCAAAGTGATAATGGGAGGAGTGTTAAAGGTAAATCAAATAGATAAACTAGTTTGCACTAAGCAAAAGCAGGAAATAAGTGAAATAGATTACCAATTAAACCCTGAGCAGCAAGCAGCTCGAGATAAAATAATAAGTAATTTGAATGAGTATTCAGTAACTTTACTTGACGGTGAAACCGGGTCTGGAAAAACGGAAGTTTATCTCTCTGTAATTGCACAGTTGATTAAGAATCATAGTATTTACGAACATTGTGATTTGGGTCTACGAGTAAGGTGTCATCCCAGTGCTCATACACTGGGATCCAGTTTTTCATATAATCTCATCACAAATATTTATTTTAATTTAAGACCAATACCCAACTTAGAATCAAAATTCCTGGATTCCAGTGTCAAGCACTGGAATGACACCTTTGCATTTAAGGCAAAACCCTCTGTAACATTTAGCATACTGCTTTTACCACGTACTGGAATGACACCATTTGCTATGCAATTTACTTTCAAAAATAAACGTTATGTCATTCCAGCGTTCAATACACAACTAGACGAATGTTACAATATAAGAGTAATTTTTACCAAAAAGCCAGTGCCCCGACACTGGGATCCAGAAAACTTAATTTCAAATCAGTACACTAAGCAGTTGTACGATAAAGACTGGATTCCAGTGTCAAGCACTGGAATGACATCATCTACTACTAAAACTACCTGCAAATGTTCAAACACCAAAAGGTTACACACTGGAATGACACCAGAAGAGGTTAATGCACAAGTGCTAATCCTCTTGCCTGAAATTGTCCTAACTTCACAATTGGTAAATCGCGTTCGCAGTCAGACATCTGGAAATATAGCTGAGTGGCATTCAGGACTTACTCCAAAAGCTCGCAGAAATAATTGGCTCAGTATTGCAAATGGAAGTGCACAGATCATTATCGGGGCACGGTCAGCGCTTTTTTTGCCTTATAAAAACCTAAAATTAATTATCGTCGATGAAGAGCATGACTCATCCTTTAAACAAGAACAGGGGATTATATATAATGCTCGAGATATGGCCATTATCTTAGCCAAGCTCGAAAATATTCCGATTATTTTATCATCCGCCACTCCGCTACTTGAAACAATTTATCATGTTAAAAAAGGGAATTACAATCATGTAAAATTGACTAAACGATTCGGTGGTGCAGAGTTGCCACAAATAAAAGTAGTAAATAATAAGCAATGGATTTCCAATGAACTTTTCGAAGGAATAAAACAAACCATAGAGAAAAAACAGCAAGTTATGCTCTTTCTAAATCGCAGAGGATACGCACAACTTGCAGTTTGTAAAAAGTGTGGATACAAAATTTCCTGCTCAAATTGCACTATATGGCTTACTTACCACAAGAAAAAGAACGTCCTTTTGTGTCACCATTGTTCTTATCAATCAAAACTTCCAGAAAAATGCTCCAATTGTCAAAGTGAGCAGTCATTGCTTCTTTATGGTGTGGGAATTGAAAGGTTAGTTGAAGAAATAGTGAAATTAATACCAAATGCAAAAACTGCAATTATCAGCAGCGATCAGAAGTCGCTTGGTAGCGTCATTGACTCAGTGCTCAAGGAAGAGGTGAATATTATAATCGGTACACAAGTGATTGCGAAAGGACATAATTTCCCTAAATTAACTTTAGTTGGAGTGATAAATGCAGATTTAGGACTTGAAAATTCTGATCTTAGGGCAGCAGAAAAGACGTATCAATTATTGCATCAAGTTGCGGGTAGATCTGGGAGGTTCAACGAAAAAGGAACGGTAATAGTGCAAACTAATAATCCTGAAAGTTTGATAATAAAAGCATTGCAGCAGCAAAAAAGGGATTTGTTTTATGAAGTTGAACTTGAGTCAAGACGCAAAGCTAAAATGCCCCCATTTAGTAGACTAATAGCGCTTATAGTTTGCAGTAAGGATCAATTTGCAACGCAGAAAGCAGCAAGTGAGATAACAAGCTTTTTGCATGATCAATGTTCAGCTACTATTCCTTCTGCGTTGTCATTCCAGTGCGTGACTAGAAAAGAAGAACTCGAAATTTTTGGCCCATCACCAGCAGCAATAAATTTTTTAAACAATAAATATCGTTATAGAGTGTTACTAAAGATACATAGTAAACATAGTCTATTCATAAAGAAAAAGCTGAAACATTGCTGTAACTTGAGTTCAAACATTGCAATAACAATAGATGTTGACCCTGTGAGTTTTTTTTAACAAAATTACGGAATTTATTTGACATTCACAGAATTAATTATATTAACTTTTTAATAAAAAATTTGACTTTTATTAGAATTTATTATTAGTATAATAAGAATAGGTAGATAATGTGACTTTACTTGAAATCATCTGTAGGAAAGGGATAAAGCATAACGAAAAAATTAGAGAATTGCAGGAATTCCTTAATAAAAATATCGAAATAACTATTGACAAGGAGTTATTTAAATCAGCTTCATTTATAAAGGATATTGTAGATATAAGAAAAGAGATGGTGTATCTTATTTTGCAACACTGCATTGTATACGATAGTACAAGGTCTAAGAAAGAAGAGATATTGTCATTTAAAAACGTGATGAAGATTTTAGATGAAGCGGTGAATAGATCTGTTAATCCTCAGTATTTCTACAAATTGATCAATTTTCGAGATAAAGATAAAAATAGAAATACATTATTACACCAAGCTGTTATAAGTAATAACACTGAAGCAATAGAAGCCCTTTTGACATATGGTGCAAATCCTTTGATAAGGAATCAAGAAGACAAGATGCCATTAGATTTAGCTCAAGGAAATACAAGAGAAGCACTCATTAAATGTATGCAAGACCAAGCTCAATCGAAAAAAGAAAGTGCTAGATGTAATAGTTTGATTGGCATTATACCTGGCGTTTTTCTTGGCATTGGACTTGGTGTTGGTGGTGCTTTAGTCCCTTCAATGACTATTATATTATGCACACTCGCAGTATCTGCTCTTGTTGCTGGAATAGCAATTGGAGTAGCTATATATTTCTTAAGTAAGGACTATAAACAGGCTAAATTGATAGAAGGAGTTGTTGCTATTGGTTCTCAATTACATTCCGTCAAACCTGAAAAGACTGCAGATAATAAAGCAGTACTAGGATAACTGTGAGTTTTTTAACATTAGATTTCTTGCATAACTGGAATTCGAAAGTTCCAGCGCATTTTTCTTATTGGATCCCAGTGTCAAGCACTGGGATGACATCTGATTATGCAAGAAATCTATTCATTTAAAACTTATTTGAGAAAACGTAGCTATAAAAACCGCAGGTACCAGTTGGTTTTTATTAGCTAAAGTAAAGGTCAAATATCTGGAATTCTGGACATAAAATCCCCCTGTAAAAAAGATTAGAAAAAATGCAGTGCACATATGACAGAAATTAAGTATACACTGAAGAATATACGCTACATTTTTAATGAGTTTAATTAAAAAGTCTGCAGACGGAGATAGATTTTTGAGCTCAATAAATATCTCTAATCGTAATTATAATGAGATTAAAAACATGCGGAAGTAATTTTTTGTATCCGTTCAGCAGAGTGGTAAAATAAGATAGACAAAAACATAAGAACAAATGGTGTCATTTGGCACTGGCATGACAGGGAAGGGCTTTAGGACGATGAAGTGGAACGAGTAGCAGATGGTGTCATGCCAGTGCTTGACACTGGCATCCAGCTTTTTCATAATCATCAGAAACGTTGATTACTTTTATACTCATAAATTTAACTGGATCCCAGTGTCTAGGCACTGGGATGACATCATTCTGGTAGCTGGGATGACAAAAAAGAAAGCACTGGTTTCAATATGTGCACATTAGCCATGCATCTGAACGGATACAATTTTTAGCTATAAAATCTTCTAAAAATTTAACACAAAAATTAGTGTCATAAATATTTTTATCAAAAACTATTTTAAAAAAATTTAAATAGAGTTGAAAAATTTTAAAGATGAGATACCCTACCTGAAATGCAACTTCTGTAAAAAAAGAAATATGAAAGGTGAAATAAACGCTGCAGCAAATTTTCAATCAGAAGACTTTGTATCTAAAAATACGGATTTTGATTGTTTAGCTAACCCTATAAGTGCTTCGAATGCAAAGCTAGAGAATAGTGTTAAAGCTAAAGATAAAAAGAATGAGGCGCCTTTTTCCAGTAGAAGAGGCAGCTCGCATGTTTTAGAACTTTTTTCTAATGAAAATGTTGAGATTCACATTCAAGATAAAACGCCTTGTTCTGCTCGGAGTGAATCAGGTATAGCTGGAATATTTAGAGGTATAGCTAGGTTGTTTACAGGTAGGAATAGTATGAACGTAACCCTTTATCAATCTAAAGTGCAACGTAGCTCTGCAATTGATTACAGTACTACAGAAAGTATAGGGTCACGGCTACTAAATATCTGTGAAGGAGAAGAAGATATCTCTTTTGATCAAGAGATTAATTTTTTATATAAAGAGGGTTGTTTGTATGATGCCTTATTGTTGAAAGATGAAAAAAATCAGGACACACCTTTACATGTGGCTATTAAAAAAAATCATGCTGATTTTGTAAAAAAGCTTTTGTGTATTCTTAAGGAGCCATACCGTGCAAATGAGTTTTACAAGCACAAATATTTTGAACATAAGGAAGAGGATGAAAAGCCGCTTTTCAAAGTTATTAATACTAAGAACAAAGACAAAAAAGACGTAATTACTCTGACTATTGAAGGTAATAACTCAGAATGCATTTCAGCTCTTTTTAACTACTTAACTGATAAAAATATTAACAGAAGAAAAAATGTTGAAAATGAGTACACACCTCTACACGAAGCTGTGCTTCTTAACAAAAATGAAGCAATTAAAGAGCTTCTCAAATCAAAGGATATAGATACTGAACTCATAGATAAGGAATCTTACAAAGCATATAATTATACTAATAACCAAGAGGCAATAGAATTGTTTATTAAGCACTATAGTAGTAAAATTAGTGAGTTGCGTATAAAATTAGAAGATAATAATAAAAAACTAGCGCGAATTAAGTGCATCCTAAGCAAAACAAAACTTACTTGTGTATGCTTAGCAGCCTTTGGCTCTTGTTTTAGAATGTATAGAAATTCCCATGACATAATAAATGAAGAAGTGAGCGAAGATATGTTATATTATTCTCTTGCATTGCTTGCCAACACTACAGGTCTAATATTATTTTTTAATTATTTGATCTATACAATACTTTCCAAGTATGAAGAAAAAAATTCTAGTTTGAATAAAGAATCAGACAATTATGTAGAAGAAAGAAACATGTTGAAAAATAAATTGCGTCACTTTCAAAAAAGAGGTACTGTAGAAACTACGCAAATGTATGAGATAATTTCAGTTACACCTGAGTCAGACTTAAGTTACAGTAGATTGTGATTACACTACTTTTTTCAAGACAATTTCTGAGAAAAGTGGAAAAATTTTTCTATAGCTAATCAAGATAAAGACTTACTACTTTCTTTACGAAAGGTTTGATGTTATCATTTTTGAACTATCTTGAATTTACTGAATGAACATTAATATAAGGAATTTAGTTCATGCTTTTTCTAAATTGCCAAATTTAGGGCCATCGTCATCAAGAAGGTTAGTTATACATTTGCTCCAAAATAAAGAGAAAGTCATGCTACCGCTTGCATCTTTGATTAGAGAGCTAGCGGATCTTATAATAGAGTGCAAAATTTGTGGAAACCTAGATATTAAATCGCCATGTTCTATTTGTATTAACCCAAAGCGTGACACCAAGTTAATGTGTGTAGTAGAAGAGTTGGGTGATCTATGGACATTTGAAAAAGGAAATATATATTCAGGTATGTATCATGTTTTGGGTGGAAGGCTATCAGCAATAAATGGTATAGGTCCAAAAGAACTGAATCTTGATAACATTCCCAAAAGAGTTACAGAATTTAAAATTGAAGAGGTCATCATTGCAATCAACCCAACATTAGAAGGCCAAGTTACTGCGCAATATATAATTGAATTGCTAAAGAATTCGAATGTAAAAATATCGCGCCTTGCTTGTGGTATACCGATAGGTGGAGAAATTGACTACCTAGATGAAGGGACGCTGAAGATAGCACTTACGTCAAGACAGGATATTAAATAATATTCCATTTCTTCTGAGCAACATACCTTAAAAATACTATAACATACTTCAGCCTAGAAACTTGCTTACTAATTGAAAATATTATACATTTAAATATGATGTTTTAAAATGAGGGGTTATGTTAACTTTTGCACTAGATGAAGTACGTTATACTTATAATTGGTTAATCAAAAAATCAAGATCAACCGCTCTTGATTTCATTGCGCTATTTAACAAAGAATACGCAGATAGTAAACGAATTGGATATATAATAGAAGATCATCTGGTTAAAAAAGATCTGATAAATATTGAGCCTGAACTTGAAATCAAATATGAACTAAAAAGAGATCTGATGAATATTGAACCTAAATTTAAAATCAAATATGACCCATATATCACAAAAATAGATTCTTCAAAAATGTTTAAAGTAATGGAACAAGAGCATAGATCTATTGCAAATCTGAAAAATGTGATTCGAGTAAGAATTGGTGATCAAATTAGGTCGGGGGTGTCGAGGTTTAGTTATTCTTATGATGGAAAGGATCCTTATTTTTATGCAAGCGTTCAGGCAAGTAAAATAAGGGAGATAACAAAAGATAATACGGACCTAGTTCTTCTTTTGTGGCTAATGTATATTCATGTGCCTATAGATGAACATGAAAAACTATTAGAGGATCTTGTAAAGAACCACTCCGGTAATAGAGTTGAGATGATAGAAAAGTTATATCTACTTCAACAAGAAGGTAAATTATCAATAACCAATCGTGAGAGCCTAGATAGGATAATTAAAATATCCCCACTGATAGAGAAGGAGTATATTTCAAATGGGAAATTTTCTGTTATGGGAATGATAAGTTCTGGCAATGTAGATGGTTTAACACAAAGGTTAACAAAAGATACAGAAGGAAGGGTAAAAGAATTAACCGGCATAGATATTCAATATAGTCCCGAAAGCAGCTTGAAGAACCTTTCCATTTCTGCAGTGATAGAAAATTATGGATTATTTAAGTAAACTGATTCTTAACTTATAAAATACTATAGTAAAATATAGTGTAAGAGTCTTATGTGCTTAAAAAAACTTACATCCCTAATAACCTTCAGAAAAAAAGAAACGGAACATCTACCCAAGGTAATAACTTGGGAAGGTGATTGCTTAGGCTATAAGCAAGTTGCAAGTAGATTTAGTAATATAATTAAGACAATTGATCAGTCTTTTTCGATCGTATCCTTAGAAGGATATAATGAGTGGGGTAAGACATTTTTTTTGAAAGAATGGGTAAAGGATCTAGAGCAGCAAAATGAAATTGCAGCTTATTACAGCGCATGGGATATTAGTGCGCTAGATCAACCATTGCCTTCTTTTTTGCATTTCCTGTTTGAGGATCTATTTGAATCATACGAAGTAAAAAGAAGTGTTATACAGCAGTTCAAAAACATAAAACAAGAACTATTTTCTCTCAATACATTAGGAAAGCTAATCAGTAAATCTCCACTCGCTATGCTTTCAGTATTTCTCGATGCTGCAAAAGAGGCTGATAAGAAAGACATAGGTTTTGTCTTGGGTGAATTAAATCTTCTCCAAAGGAGAAAAGAGAACATTAGAAATTTTAAAATACAACTAGCAGATGTGGTTAACAAAATCAGAAAAGGTAAAAACATTTATATAATGGTCGATAATCTTGATATATGCCGCCCCAAATTCATTGTCGATTTTTTAGAATCCATAAAGTACATGCTTGATGTTGAGGGACTGGTTTTCATTATCTCTGTTAGTCAAGATAAAAGTAACGTGCAAAGAGCAATCAGCACAATACTTGGACCAAATTTCAGCCTAAAATCTTTTACTGATCTCTCTTTGCATTTGCCAAAACAGCCAATAGAGAAATTTACAAGAAAGCTGTTTCAAAATATTGAATTGCCGAAAAAATCAAAGAGCTTAATTATAGATAGCTTTATATTTTATGCAGAAAGCTTCTCATTATCATTGCAGGCAATAGAATACTGCGTAAAGAAAATAAAGCTATGTTATGCGAAAATTGATCCGAATTTATTTACATTTTTAGTAATACTACAGTCAGTAAACACTGATTTGTATGAGGAATTATATTCATCACCTCAGAAGGCACTGGAGAAGATTGAGAGCGCTTTGATTCTAAACGGTCAGGAAGAATGGGAAAATCTTAAAACTTCTCTTGAGACTACTTTTAAAGAAAAAGAATCAAAGACTCACAAATCTTTGAAGCAAATAAGAGATATCTTATTCTAAGAATAAAGAGAATTGTAGAACAGAACCCTCTTCTTATCATTTCAGCTTGCATGACAAATTGGCTCACATAAATTTTAGCATATATGACCTTGAAAGATCGCTGTGCAATACTTAAATTATTAGAATAGCAGGCTAATAATGGAGCTCAAAATGCACAACATACAAGAAACTGAAAGTTTAAAATTTGACGCTGAAGTAGGCAAAGTACTAAATATAGTAATTCATTCACTTTATACCAATAAGGATATTTTCTTGCGTGAGTTAATATCAAATGCATCAGATGCATGTGATAAATTGCGCTATGAATCGCAATTAAATCCTAATTTACTAGATTCAAGCGATGAATTGAAGATTACTATTAGCTCCAGTAAAGATAAGAATGAGCTGTATATAACCGACAATGGAATTGGCATGAACAGGCAAGATTTAATAGATAATCTTGGCACGATTGCAAGTTCTGGTACGCAAAAATTCTTGGATGCAATTAAGAATAATAAAGATTCAAACCAAGCTGTAGAACTGATTGGAAAGTTTGGTGTTGGTTTTTATTCAAGCTTCATGGTTGCCTCAGAAGTTATAGTAGAGTCAAGGAAAGCCGGAGAAGAAGAATCTTGGGTATGGAAATCTAAAGGAGATGGAGAATATTCAATCAGCAAGTTAGATGGTCAAATCTCTCGTGGAACAAAAATTACGCTCATCATTCGTCCTGAAGAAAGCGAATTTTTAGACAAATTCCGTATTGAAAACATTGTTACTACTTATTCAGATCACATAAATTTTCCTGTTGAATTTGTAAATGAAGAAGGGAAAAGTGAAAAATTAAATAGCAAAGCTGCAATTTGGACTAAGCCAAAAAATGACGTTACTCAAGAAGAGCACAACGACTTCTTCCGCGGTGTTGCGCACGTAGGTGGTGAGCCTTGGATGATACTGCATAATAAAAATGAAGGTGCAATAGAATATACGAATTTGCTTTATGTTCCTTCTATCAAGCCTTATGATTTGTTTCATCCAGATAGACGCTGCTCTGTAAAGTTATATGTCAATAAAGTATTTATTACTGAAGATAATGTGCAAATTATACCACAATACCTGCGTTTCTTGAAAGGTGTGGTTGATTCACCAGATTTGCCTCTTAACATCAGCAGAGAAACACTGCAGAATAATCGCGTTGTTGAGCAGATTAGGAAATCCCTAACTAAACGCGCGGTATCAGAGCTCGGCAAAAAAGCAAAAGATAATTTAGAGGAATACACAAAATTCTGGGGCAATTTTGGTGCGGTGTTAAAAGAAGGTCTTTGCGAAGCTATGCCAACTGATGAAAGAGAAGCATTGCTTTCCATTTGCAGATTTCATAGCACCAGTGATGATAAGCTAGTTAGCATTGATGATTATATAAGCAGAATGAAGCCTGAACAGGAACATATCTACTATCTCACAGGAAATAGTCTCGATTCAGTAAAAAACAGTCCACAACTTGAAGGATTCGTCAGCAAAGGATTGGAAGTGCTTCTATTTGTTGATCCAGTTGATGATTTCTGGACTAGCGTGATTCATGAATATAAAGATCAAAAATTTAAATCTGTAACTCGTGCTGATGTTGATTTAGAAAAATTCTCTTCAGAAGAAGGTAAGAAAGATGAAGAAAATAAATCAGATGAAAACAAAAGCGAAGAAAACGCGGATTCTATACTCGAATACTTCACCAAGGTTCTTGGAAGCTTAGTAAAAAGTGTAAAGATCTCTAAGAAATTAACCGATAGTCCTGTGTGTCTAGCAGTTGATGAAGGAACTATGGATCTTCGTATGGAGCGTTTTTTACGTGAACAGAAGCAGCTAAATTACCGCACGCCAAAAGTACTTGAAATTAACATTAAGCATCCTTTGATAAGAAACATAATGGAATCTCACGCTGAAAATGGTGAAAATCCAACACTTGGAGATATGATTTACTTATTGTTCTATCAAGCTTGTATAGTGGAAGGTGAAGAGATGGAAGACGTAAGTCTGTTTGCTAAAAGACTCAATAATTTGCTTGGCAAAATTTCTGTTTAATGCTATAATTAACTTAGCTAATGGTCGGGGGGTAAATCATGGGTGGTTGGAATTTATTTGGTGGGCTCATGCCGCCAGCAGTAGATACTGCAGAAGAAAGGGAGCGTCGCCATTCTGGAGATTCAAGTAATGAGAGTCAAGAAGAAGCTGATGTGAGGGATTCTGATGTTGAACCTAGTGTACCAATTACGTTACAGTTTCAACTAACACAATCTCTGCTAAGTCAAGTAAAGGCAAGTGAGAGTAATAGGGATGCAAATTCTGGCAAGCAAGCTTACAAAGATCTACCCAGGATGGATTTTGTAATTAATGGTCAAGTTATAGACAAGAATTTCGTTAGCCAGCTTCGTGATAAATGTAATCAAAATGACCAACGCCAAATCGCAAAACATGTTTTTACAAAAATGTTTGAACATGCTAAAGCAGAAATTCCAAATGATAATCTATTAGAAGAATTAATTACTAGTTGCAATCAGGCTGGTTATGATGGCTCTTTGTTAATGCAGCTCTCTCCTATATTTTTGGGACACGATTTGCAATTGCCTGATGCTAATGATAGACATATAGAGATTGTCTGTAGTGATCAGGATTCTTTAAACGTTAAATATTTTCCAAATATGCCTGTTAAGCAACTGGGTAAAGAAATATGCAGGGTTGATGCTATTTTAGAGTTCACCCTTAAGTTTCGAGATAGTAAGGTAGAGTATGAAAACGGCAAAGTAACATTTGCCATTCCTGAACAATTAGAGAATTACAAAGCTGATGGCAAAAGTTTGTTAGATGAAATAAATAGGCATTTCGAAGATGAGGATAATAGAATTACAGAGACTCTTGAGAAAAATATGAATGAAGGACCTAAGTCATTTGCTGCTGAAGACTTGTCTATTACTGAGAGTTCATCTGATAGTAGTGAAGTAGCAAACAAAGTAGTTACTGATCCAGGCATTTTAGGTAATGTTGCGAATGTATTGGTAGGTGTTGCAGAAGTTACAGCAGTTGTAGCAACAGAGTTATTTTGGCCTCAAGATCAGATTAATATAGAACCAAGGCATAATGAAGAAGAATTTACCATTATCCCTGAAAATTTAACCTTTGATGGATTAATAGACGTTATAAATAAAGCAAAAAATTATGGTGATTACGCAGATTTAGATAAAACTATAAATAATATAGAGGAAAGCGATAGATTTATTACTGATTTGAATTGTGGTAATTTGAAGGATTTTTGCTCTCAACAGCTTAATTTGACTGATCATATGCACAATGTGCTGTTGAATAATAGCTATGATGAAACAAATGGTTATTATAATTATTCAGTAAAAGAGCTTTCACTACTAGCCATTGCAGCTGATGACACACTTGTGGAAAGGTATGCAGAAACGCATAAAAGTATATTATTTACGCAAGATGAAGGGCTCGATAGGCTACTTATTGGTGTTGGTGGACAGCGCTATACTAAGCTTTTATTAGAAGATTTGGAAAAAAATCGAAGTACTATTCTACCTTGGCATAGCATATGTGAAAAACTTCGAAGGGCGTTGTCTATTCGTAATCAAGAATGCGTGAAAGCGGTATTAGATAAATTTAAAGATACTGAAGCCAGGTCTAGAGTTTCTGATATGTCAGAAAAATTTTTGCACTATGCTATACAACAAGATTTTATAGATGTAGCAAAGACTATTATTAATCATAAAATTGCTGATATTAATAGTATAGACAATTCAGGGCATGCACCTTTGCATTGGGCTGTGGCACGTAATAATTTAGAATTAATCGGCTTGCTTATTAAAAATGGTGCTAATGTTGATGTTCAAGATGAGAGGCATGGCAGAACAGCTTTACATTGGGCTGCTTACCATGATAAATTCGAAATAGTAAAATTACTTGTAAACAAGGGAGCTGATTGCAACATTAAAGATAGAGATGGCAAAACAGCTTTAGATCTGGTAGGAACGAAAAGTTTATATTTGGTAAGGGAAGAAAACAGGGAAAAATCTTCTAGTGAATCAAAAATCACAAAATTTCTTGAAGGTTTAGATGATAAAACACCTTTGCATTTAAATATTAAAAAAGATCCAGAATCCAAAAATATTGATAATCAACAGCCGCAAAGAAACATTGTTGATAAAGTAGAGAATATTATGAATAATGAAGAGGCTTCAATAGAAGAAGCTATAGGTAATAATTGTGAGGAGGGTAAAATGCCTGGAAATGAAAAAATTATAGGGGAAAAATTGTCTGATGCTGTCGATAGAATCAATCGTGATACTATGATAGATTTATTAAAGAAATTAGATGATAGTGTATATAAATCCACTTTACAGAAGCTCTTGAGTCAAGCAAATGACAAGATGACAAGCTTGGGAGAGGGTAAGCAGAAAGAGGATCTTGCACAAATAATAGCATTGCTTAAAAACGAGCTCGAGCATATTGATGCATCATCAGTAGGCAATGATGTAGAAGCTAATGCAAGTGGTCAACAAATTCCTGTGGAAAAGGTTAAAGAACGTGAATCAGATTCACCATCACTGAGTTCTGAAGATGATAATTTTTCTAAACTTGAAGGTAATAAAAGTGATTGCTCTGCCGGAACTTCCTCAGACTCTAATAGTAATTCTCCATTTGAAAAAATTAGTGAAGAAGGTCATGAAACAAGAATATCTGTAATTGACACAGTGGAAGCTGAAGCAACAGCTAATGGTACTGTTTCTAGTAATTCTGTTCTTTGTACTTTAAGAGTAGAATTAACAAGTGAAGATGAACTTCTTTCGATTGAAATTGAAGATGTTAATAATAATATTAACGTTAATCAACCTACTAAGCATGTAGAACAAGTTGCTAACGGAAATGGACAGCCAAAAACAGAATTGCCAAGAATTAATGAGCAAAGCAGCAAAAGTGGCCTCAAAAAAAATCCACAAAATACAAAGAAGTATGTTGTAGCTGCTTCTGCGCTTGCAATAGCCGGTATTGTTTCAGGGGTGGCTGTTGCAGTTTACTTGGAAATGTTAGCGGTAGGAATAGCAGTTGCAGCTTGTTGTCTTATTGCAGCTACAGTTACATACTGCTGTAGACCTAAAAGCTTAATTGAGGATAATCAGGTCAAAAAGGTTATGCAGACAGAAGAATGTCAGTCTAAGTAATAAATATAGTAGTCTATCATTTAATAATTTATTATAATTATATTGATTGTTAATAGATAAAAACTTGGTGGACTACGAAGAGATGCTTGCTAAGTTGACAAAATTGCCATTTAATGCTACACTTAGCTTAGCTACTAATTAGGAGGAAAAACATGTTAGGTTCAGATTTTGTATCACAGGAATCAAACAAAATTTTAAAGAAATCAGATTCTAGGGATTCGGGAACTGAAGAAGGGTTTGAAATTTTAGAACGAGAGGAAAAAGAGCGCCGTCGTTCTGAGGATTCAGGTAATGAAAGTCAAGAGGAATCTGGCGTTAATAATTCTGATACTAAATCTAGTGCAGTAACTACGTTAGAATTTCAGCTAACACAATCTCTGCTGGGTCAAGTAAAGGCAAATGAGAATGATGAAGATGTAAAGTCTGGTAACACAGCTTATCAAGACCTATATAGAACGGATTTTTTTGTAATCAATGATCGCACTATAGATAATAGTTTCATTAAAGGGTTATATGATAAATATAATGAGGGAGATGATAAACGTCTGTTTGCAAAGTATGTTTTTACGGAAATTTTTAAATATGCTAAAGCAGAAGTTCCAAATGACTATATACTGGAAGAGTTAATTACTAGTTGCAATCAGGCTGGGTATGATGGCTCTTTGTTAATGCAGCTCTCTCCTATATTCTCTAAGCATAAACTAAGCTTGCCTCATGCCAACGATAGAAAGATAAGTATTGTATATAATAGCCAAGGTTCTCTCAATATTCAGTATTGTCCAAGTATGCCTGTCAGGGAACTTGATACAAATAGGGAAATATGCAGGGTTGATGCTATTTTAGAGTTCACACTTAAATTTCATAACGGTGAAGTAGAGTATGAAAATGGTAAAGTAACACTTATCATTCCTGAGGAATTAAAAGCTGGTAGGGAAAGTTTACTAGACGATATTAATGAACGTTTCACAGATTATGATAATGATGGATTTATTCGTTTACACGTTGCAGCACAAAAAGGTAATGTTGAGCTTGGCAGGCGTTTACTAGAATGTGGTGCAAATATTGAGATTAAATCAAAAACAAAAGTAGGTGGTGACACTGCACTTCATTTAGCTGCTAGAAATGGTCATAAAGATTTTGTGAAGCTTTTACTTGATAACGGTGCAAATGTTAATTCAGTGAGTAGTACAGGCAGCGGAGTAACTCCTTTATATGAAGCAGTGTATTATGGACATTTAGATGTTGCGGAATTGCTAATAGATCGTGGCGCAACAGTTGATGCTAAAGATCGGTATAACTTTACTCCTTTGATGTACGCTTCTGCAGAAGGTAATTCGGCAATGGTGGAATTACTTTTACAAAACAATGCAGGTCTTTATTTACAGAATAATAATGATGAAACTGTACTGCACTTAGCTGCTGATAATGGCCATCCTGATGTAGTTGCTATTTTAATAAGTGCAGCAGAAGATAAAGAAAGGTATGTTAATATGCAAAGCAATAATATTGGTACTGCGTTGCATGTTATAGCTTATAATCGAGAAATAAATGAAGGGCGTAAAAAATCTGCAAAATTGCTACTAGACAATGGTGCAAGCCCGTATTTAGAAAATGATCCAATTATTAATACACCATTAGATACTCTTTTGAAAGAAAGCTCTTTAGATATGGCAAAAAAACGAGGAAATAAGGGATTTTTGGAATTTATGTCATTTTTAGGCTATTCAGCAACCGTACCAAGAAATTTAAAGAATGATCCACAAAACACAAAAAAGTATGTCGTAGCTGCTTCTGCGCTTGCAATAACTGTTATTGCCTTAGGAGCAGCTGTTGCAGTTTACTTGGAAATGTTAGCAATAGGAATAGCAGTTGCAGTTTGTTGTCTTATTGCAGCTACAATTACGTACTGCTATAGGCCTAAAAGCTTAGTTGAGGATAATCAGGTCAAAAAGGTTATGCAGACAGAAGAATGTCAGTCTAAGTAATAAATATAGTAGTCTATCATTTAATAATTTATTATAATTATATTGGTTGTTAATAGATAAAAACTTGGTAGACTACGAAGAAATATTCTTAAATAAAATCAAAGATATAAAAGAAGAAGGGCGCTATCGTGAATTCACGCATTTTGCGTCATTACCTGGCAAACTTCCCTATATTATGGATTATGAAAGAAATAGAGAGGTTATTGTCTGGTGCAGTAATAATTATCTGGGAATGTCACAAAACGATAGTGTCATTGCTGCTATTCAAAATTCATCTGTTGGTGCTGGAGGAACAAGAAATATATCAGGTACAACAAAGGAAGTTGTTGAGCTCGAGAAGTCTTTGGCTGACTTGCATCAAAAAGAAGCTGCTTTAACTTTTGCTTGTGGCTATCTTGCCAACCAAACTACACTTAGTACTTTATCGTCTGTTATTCCGGGCGTGGTAATTTTTTCAGATGAGAAAAACCATTCTTCAATGATAGAAGGTATAAAATCAGGAAAAAGACCGAAGCACATATTTAGGCATAATGATGTTGATCACTTAGAGCAGTTGCTAAAGTCTATAGATATAAAAACGCCGAAAATAATAGCACTTGAATCTGTATACTCAATGGATGGTGATGTAGCACCGCTTGAAGCGATATGTGATCTAGCAGATCAGTATAATGCAATTACCTATTTGGATGAGGTACACGCAGTTGGCATGTATGGACCGCGCGGTGGCGGAATTGCAGAAAGAGAAGGTTTGATGGATAGAATAACTGTTATTCAGGGTACATTATCAAAGGCTTTTGGAGTGATGGGTGGATATATAGCGTCTTCAAAGAGCTTGGTGGATGTAATAAGAAGTTCAGCCCCAGGATTTATTTTTACTACTGCTATGTCACCCGTTTTAGCAGCAGCAGCAAAGGCAAGCGTTGAGCATTTAAAATCGAGCAATGTTGAAAGAGAGAAGCAAAAGCAGTCTGTTGAAAAGGTAAAAGACTCACTGAGAAACGCAGGAGTGAATTTTATGCAAACAGAAACTCATATAATTCCAATCATAATTGGCGATCCTGAGTTGTCCAAAAAAGCATCAAAATTGTTATTTGATGAGTATGGAATATATGTACAACATATAAATTACCCAACAGTTTCAAAGGGGACTGAGCGCTTCCGTATTACTCCTACGCCTTACCATACAAATGAAATGATAGAGCATTTAACAAAATCTCTTGTAAAAGTTTTTGAGAAATTATCTGTTTGTGTCTGTTGTTGAGTTTAAAGTTGCCAAGAATAAGGTATCTATTTAAAAGCATAGTTAATGTACAAAATCAGTGCTTTATTTCTTATCATGAAAGTAGCTAACACTGGGATCTATAGCTCACACAGGTAAAGTTTACTCTTTTGTCATCCTATGGCTTGACCATAGGATCCAGTCTAAACAATCTGGATTCTAGTGTCACGTGCTGGAATGACACCTATTTGTTCCTATAGTTGTCTTTTCTCGTCTATCTTATTTTGCCACCCTGCTGCAATGAGGGGTAGGTAAGACCATTTATTATTTTCACTACGTGACTTTTGCTCTTTTGAATGAACTTTAGTTTATATCTCCAGCAATGACAAGCGCGTTATCTTCCCTTAATCTCCCACCGCTTTCTTGCAGAAAAAGCCTACCGAGTGAAGTTTTATATTTATTAATTCCAGAGTAAATTATTCCATTGTATCTTCCGGCAGCAAGATATGCAAAACCTAGTACCGTTGAGCCAAGGGAGCGTAGATTATTATTGTCAAGTGGTAATTTATTTAACAAATTACCACTTATGTCTATTATTCCCCCTTCACGAGCTTTCATCCGCATTTTTACATGGCGAGATTTGAAATCTTCAAGAAAAGCTCCTTTCTTTTCCTCTGCCCAGAAAGTTTCTCTAAGGGCTGGAGCATCAATCACAGCTGCTACAACTCTGTTTTTATGAATGAGACAAACTGATACTGCAAAATAAACCATACAACTAAAAAGGTTTTCCTTGCCTTCTATAGGCATAATAAACCAAGTATAACTGCCTTCTTTTAGATCTTGGCCTACATTGTCTTCAAAAATAAAGTCATAGTTCTGGTTGTAGTTTTTCAAGCAATCGTACATAAGTTGCTTGGATTTCGAATAAGTTTTATTGATAAAGTCTGCTGACTTAACGCTTGAAATTTGCAATTCATTAAAATCACGTATAAGCTGCTTGGAGGCACTGCGTACAGAATCAAGCATCACATTGATTCGTGGTGATGAAATGGCCATTTACTCTTTTACTCTTTCGTAATAGCTGTTATCAAGAGTATGTAATACAATTTTATCCCCTTCTTTTATAAATTGAGGCACGTTAACACGTATTCCGTTTTCCAAAATTGCAGGCTTATAAGAAGCAGTAACAGTCTGACCTTTGATAACAGACTCTGTCTCTTTTACAGTTAGTGTAACGTGATCAGGCACATGTGCAGAAATTATTTTATCTTGATAAGTTACTACTTTAATTTTCATATTATCTTGCAAATAAGCCTTCTTTTCCCCTAATAAGTCTAAATTTATAACAATCTGCTCGTAACTACTTGGATGCATAAGATTTACGATATTCCCTTCAGTAAAGAGATAAACATATTCCTCTTCATCTAAAATTGCCCTTCTGATTGTTGCATCAGAGCGAAACCTCTCATAGTACTTTGCTCCTGTTTGGATATTTTTCATTTCAGCTTGTATATATGCACCACCTTTACCAGGTTGAGTATGCATAATACTTACAACCAAAAACAATCCACCGTTATGTTCTAGTACCTGACCTGGCCTGATATCATTAGCCCTTTCTGCCATAATTACACTTTTAATTTGGTCTGATTATTATAAATAACTTTATACAAATATCAAAATTTTTATTGGCCAATGAATTCTGGCATGTTGATTACTATATACCTTTCCTTCATGTTGATGTATGGAAATACTTCTTTAGTAAAAGATAACATAATGTTTTTTTTTGTGCTGATAACCAAAATTTCTAATATATCCCCCGAGCCGAAATTATTCACAGACTTCACATAGCCATATAATTCATTACTCTCTAGTCTTACTTCCATATTCACAAGATCATCTTGGTAAAATTCATCCTCATCATTTAACTGTGGTAGCTTATCTCTTTCTATATATAACTTTTTATTTCTTAAAAGCTCTGCTTCATTACGGGAATTCACACCGCTAATTGTTGCTATTACTAAATTATTACTGACAACAGACACCAAGCTTATTTTATAATTTTCACTTCCGATTATTAGTTCACCATATAGGAAAATATTTTCGGGCTTTTCAGTAAAGGTTTTTATTTTGACAGCTCCTTTGATTCCATGGGGAGAAGTAATTATTCCGAGGCATATATTCATATTAATATGATAGTTGAAATCAGCTTTTTGTCCATAGAATTGGCAATTTATTGAATTAACATACAATTAATATTGTAATAATTATAGCGGGTAATGTGTGAGTTCTATCAGTAATCAAGAAAGGCAAAGTATTATAAGTAGCTTAGAAAAAATCAACTGCAAGCTAAAAGGTGAATCTATAAAACTTGATGATACAAAGGAATCTATAATAGTAGCACGTCGTAAATCTGTTGTTAAAGGGATATTGGAACATCTCAAAAACCCTTCCATTGCTAACTGTAATGTTATGATCGATGCAGAAACTGGATTTGGTAAGACTTACGACATTGGAATACTGAGTCATGTACTAGCCCAAGCAGGATTTCATCATCTGGTTGCAGTACCAAGTAGTGACCTAGTGAATCAAGCTAAAAAAATGATGAGCAGTGCATTTACTGTAAACATTAGGACACCTAAAACTGCTGAGGAAATTAAAAATGCACTGAAGGCAACTAAACCTACAACAATTATAGTGACACATGACCTGTTATTACAGCAAGAAAATGATCGTAAATTTAAAGACCAAAATACCAAGTTGTGGATTAGTGTTGATGAAGCAGACAGTATTAACAAGCAGCAGGATTTTGAGAACATGTGCAAGCTTGATGAGAAATATCCTACGACTTACCTCACTGCAACACCAAAGAGAAGGATTTTAAATAGATGCGGAAAAGTTATCAGCCCGACAAGATTGAGTAGACGTTGTATTGCAAACGCCATCGAAACAGCAAGTGTTATTGCAAAAACCAATAGGATAACAAATTTCAATCAAGCACTTGTAGTGAACATTGCTACCTCCATCATATCTTTAGCTATATTGTTTCCTATTATAAATAGTAATGTTGCTGCCGTAATTGGTTTCACTTCAGATTATTGGCTGTATTCTGCTTTGATTGGGCAGCTATACTATACAATTTCTATGTTTATATTTGGTATGGTAGTGTTGCCAGTTTGGTGGGTGCTAACTAAAGCAACTGGAGTGGAATCAAGAGAACTGCTCTCTAGATTTCTTGCTAACGTGCGTAGCTTATTTACTAGAGAAAAATCCAGTCCAGCTCATGAGTATGTTGAAGAAAGCGAAGAAGTTTTTAATTACAGTAAACTTGTCGATAACAATGATTTATTAACTTCTATAAGATGGAATGTGCAAAGCCCAATTGGAGAAAGTGCTCTGCTTTTAGTTGATGATGTAAATAGTATAGTTAACCTTAACTTTGCGTTGCAGGGTAGAGATAATTTAGTATATGAAGGTAGTACACGTTATAAAGTGTATAATAAATTTCAGCCTGAAGGAATGTCATATCAAGACTACAGGCTCCAATTACGTCAATTAAACTTTATAAACTGCGTTAAAAAGCAACATCCTAGTTTGACAGAAGAGCAGATATCTGAATTAAAAGAAAAGGTGGATTTCAGTAGTACTGCTGAATATCTAAAATATAGAGTAATGCATTCAATGATCGATCTTACTCTCTTATATTTAATGAAGTGTGATAATATTACCTTAGATAAAAAAAGAAGAGAAGGTTTGAGTGAATTGATAGAAGATGTTAAAAAGAATGTTAGCACCACTAATGATAACAATATTATAAGCTACCTAGAGAGAAAAGGCTTTAGTGAGCAATTTGCTAGAGATGAGCTCTTACTGCAAATAAAGACAGTAATTGAAGCACTGAGTAAAAGTGATAATGAGCAATGCAGCTTAATAGTTGATAATTGGCGCTTAAGCAAAGAGCTCCATGACCTCATGGAAAAAGAGGAAGGTATACTACATAGTCTCATTGATTTCTGCAAACAAAATAAATGTATCTTTGCAGGAATTGGGAAAATGATCTTGGTATTGGAGAAAATAGACCCTTTTCAGCGATAATACGTAATCAAATAGGTAAATATCGAGCTCTTTATTGTGATTATGAAAAAAGAGATTTTGATTCATTGGCTAAATATGCGTTGACAACGGTTATAGATGGATCGAAAGGTCGTGGATTTGATAGTGAATATAATCATGTTGTATCAATATTTGCAGATTCGGTTAGTCAGTTCAATAATCCATCTGAAGCCCTACAGAATCTTGGAAGAAATAGAGAGCGTAATGAGAGCAGACAATCATGGTTTTTCGCTGCTGCAGGTGAAAAAGTTGAGCTATTTGTGAATAAGATCTTAGCAAATTTTAAAAACGAACCACAGAAATTTTGTCAGAAAGTTTTGTTTCCAGCTACTAATAAATACAATAAGTTGCTAAAAAATAGAATGGGAGAAGAACTTGGAAGAAAAATAGAAATCTATATTAGTAAAAATATTGATGCATTAGGAAATATTGATGATTCAGCTCTGAAGAAGTTTTCTAGTGATTTGATAAAAGAAATGTATGAAAAAGTTCATGATATAAATGATTTTGATGTCAAAAAGACAGAACAAGATTCACGTAGGATTTTAAAAAGTACAGAGGCATACCTTCGTTCATATGAGAACAGAATTAAAAACAACGGTAAATTATCTTGCACACGCTCAGCTTTATTTTCTGTGGGGAGTGCTATAACAAAGGTAATGTATTATCTTTGGGCAGGGTTTGACTATTTAGTCTTTTTGGCTAAAGCGTACAATATAGATAAA
Source organism: Wolbachia endosymbiont of Spodoptera picta (assembly GCF_018141665.1). Classification (NCBI taxonomy): domain Bacteria; kingdom Pseudomonadati; phylum Pseudomonadota; class Alphaproteobacteria; order Rickettsiales; family Anaplasmataceae; genus Wolbachia; species Wolbachia endosymbiont of Spodoptera picta. The sequence goes on along the minus strand of NZ_CP067976.1, from coordinate 744,559 downwards.
TCTGGAGATACCAGTGCAAGAGCGTATGTACACATAATCAGAAACTGTCACTGTGAAAGTAGTGTGAAGGCGCAAAATTTATTGGTTCATGCATTAGAAATTGCCAAAGAACATGACAGCAGTTTCAAAAGAAATAGTTTGTACGAAGGCAATGAGGATAGATGTAAAGAAAAAATCATCTCATATTTTCAATCCAAGCAATATATACGTGCATTAGATAGAACAATTGCTCAAATTGAAAATAAACACTTGGTAACAATTTTGAAAGCTGTAGGCTACAAAGATGATGCTAATAAAATGGCACAAGAAATCAAAGATTTTTTATGTGATTTAAAGAATTTAAATTGTGTAGACTTGAGAGAAAAATATTATCAAGGCAACTTATATTAAGAAAGCAAATTATACAAAATCAATAATCAAGTTAGTACGATAATTGATGAAATTGTAAGGTGTCATAAGTGGCATCATGGAATAGAGGACTTAGAGCTAAAATTAAAAATCAACCATAATATTTTTGAAGTCAGAGTTAACAATGATTTTTCTAAGTTACGTGAGAAAAACTTTAACAAACGCTCTAAAGAAAGGACATATCTAGGTAGAGCTATGTTACTTATTGGGTTTATAATTTCAATGGAGCTTATAGGTAGAATATCATCAGGTCAGACCATTGCCTTTACTTTGCGGTTTTATAGTATTTGGACCACTGTCACTCTTGTGTGGTGCATTGTTATATGAAATAACGACCTATTTAGTGAGAGGAGCATTTTTTATTTTTGGAGTGCCAATTCTTTTAGGAGAACTGTCTAAATGTGTTTTGAGAAACGGCTCAATGAAAAGTTTGTTAGATATGACATTATCGCTTGGTAACTCGGCTTTTTTCAATATTCCGAAAGACATCGTGCAATCGTTTATATTTGAGGATATAACAAAATTTGACTCACTAAGTGATATAAATGAGCTTACACTGATAAGAGAACAGGAAAAGGCAAAGTGTACAAATGAAGTAGCTGATAAAGTTGTAGCTACTGCTTTATCTGCAATTTTGATACAGCCAACAACTAGTGAGCAGGAAGGTTTAATTTTTAACTAGAACTTTTCAGATAAATACTGAGTGAGGATTTCAATACCTTCATCAATCTCTTTTTCAGTGATAATGAGTGGAGGCAAGATTCTCAGAACATTATCTGATGTTACTCCAACAGTAAGTAAACCACGTTGACTTAGCTCTTCTGCAAATTTTTGGTTATTCATTTTTACTTTTATTCCTAGCATCAACCCTTTCCCTCTCACTTCTTCTATCATTGGAAACTTGCTTGCTAAGTCCTCTAGTTTGTTTTTTAAAGACTTACCTCTAACTTCAACATTTTCTAAGAAGCCAGGGCTGAGCAATTCATCCAATACAGCATTACCTACTGAAGTTGCAAGTGGATTACCACCAAAAGTAGAACCATGCATACCGACCGCCATGTACTTAGCAACCTTTTCAGTTGCAAGACAAGCCCCCAGAGGGAAACCTCCTCCTATTCCTTTTGCAAGAGCACATATGTCAGGCTTAATTCCTATGTGTTCATATGCAAATAACTTTCCTGTCCTGCCAGCACCGCACTGAACGCAATCAAAAAATAGCAGTATGTTGTTTTCGTTACATAGTTCTCTTAGCTCTTTCATGAAGACTTCACTCATTACTTTAATACCACCTTGTCCCTGTATTGGTTCTATTAATATAACACCTATGCCATTAGAAATTGCTTTCTTTACACTCTCAATATTGGGCTCTATGTTATCACACCAGTCAATATAAGGATTCAGTAATTCAGAAAATTTCTGTCTATCGTTTGTTGTACAAGTTAAAAATGTCCTTCCATGAAATGCACCATGAAATGTTAGAATTCTATAGCGATTTTTATTACCTTTTCCATTTTGATAGGCCCTAGCGATTTTAAGTCCACATTCCACTGCTTCTGATCCAGAATTTGCAAAAAATACAGTATTAGCAAAGCTGTTGTTTATTAAATTTTCTGCAAATTTGTTGGCAGTAGATATATTATAGGTATTTGATATATGCCATAGTTTTTCTCCTTGTAATTTTAGGACATCAGTTAATCGTGGGTTAGCATGACCTAAACTGCTAACAGCTATTCCAGAGTGAAAATCTATATAGCGCTTATTATCGATATCATACAAGTAAATACCTTTGCCATAAGAAAAATTTATGTTAGTAGGAGAATAAACTGGCAAGATAGGAGAAATTGTCATAAAAGTATGATATGCTAATTTTTTATTAATACCATAAAAGACGTTATTTCACAATGAGAAGAATATGTATAAATTAAGTAAATTAATGTTTACTACACTAAAAACAAATAGATATACAAAAATTATCTCGCTATTCTTATTAATTTTTGTGGTTTTATTGGGCACAATATATCGCAATTATTCATTAAAGAATAATTTTCTTTCTTTTTACCGTAATTCAAATGCAAACTTAAAAGATCTATTGGAAAATAGTATAATAAAAAAATATCATTATTTACTAATAGAAAAACATCATATTAAATATAACAGTTTTGATTACATAAACCAGTTGGTAAAATTGCGTGCTGAATTGTTACAATCAGTAAGCAAAGTAAGAAATTTTAGCTTAATACTGTATGATCAAAATGCCAGAGTAATTTTCAGTAATTTTAATACTCAAGGTCATGACTATGAGCAGTTGCTTACAAATGATGAAATTGATAAATTGCTAAGCAATCAAGAAATATTTTACGCTACAGGAAATACATTAACTTCTACTTTCCCTATATTTCATGAAGATGACATTAAGCCTTCATTTTTTTTGAAGATCATTCAAAGCTATAATGACTCTTATATTATGGTATATAGTCTATTTTCAATATTAATTGGCTTATTACTGGTTATCTTAATACTAATAATGCTTTATTTGCACTTTTCCAACACCCAAATGCTAGCCAAGCAGCATAAAACTAATATTGAATTACAAAGGGTTAAAGAGGCATTAGAGCAAGAAAATGCAAATAAGATAAAATTTTTTGCAAGTGTTACACATGAGTTGCGTACACCTCTTAATGCTATTATTGGATTTGCAAAGTTGATCAAAAATGAAACTTTAGGTTCGGTAGATCACTCTGAATACAAGGAATACGTAGACGATATATATAATGCTGGTACACATTTACTTGCTTTGATTAATGATGTGCTCGATTTTTCTAAAGCTGAATCAAGTAGTTTAACAGTAGAGAAAGTGAAGTTTAATCTGAATAAGATAATAGATTCGTGCTTAAAAATGTTATCACCTAAACTAAAAGAAACAGGTATTAGTTTAAAGAAAGAGATATCTGATAAACAATTATTAGTTATCGCCGATCCCAAAAGAATGAAGCAAGTTATAATAAATTTGTTATCAAATGCAATCAAGTTCACTCCTCAAGGTGGTTTAATAAGAATGATTATTAAAGAGAATATAGAAAAAAATTTATTAACTATTGAGTTTCATGATAATGGAATAGGGATAATGCAGCAGGACATATATAAAGTTATGTCCGTTTTTGGCCAAGCAGATTCGGGATATAGAAACGAAGGCACAGGTATCGGATTACCTCTAAGCAAGAAATTAGTAGAGTTAATGGGTGGGACTTTCAACATTCAAAGTGAAGCAAAACTTGGTACTACGATAACATTGAGCTTCTTTTATGAAGAGCAAACATGTGAAAAGTTGATTGATTTTTAGTAAAATATATTTGATATTGCACTTTTATATCTAGCACATTCCTAAGTCATACTGACGTGATACCTCTTGGCTAATAATAAGTAGCGGAATGTAAGTAAATTAAACTTTTTTAGCTATACTTCCTGAAAACACTTTATAATTCTTGAGCATAAAGAAAATTCCTTTAATAATGAAGCATGCTAATCAGGAACTTAATAAAACAAGCAACTCAAGTAGGAAATAGTGAAAACGTAATACAATATGTCAAATATCTCTATCAATTTGAGAAGTTTAGAAATACATTAAACCTCACTTTGTCACTAATAAAGCAAAATAGACTCTCGTTTGAAATATATCAAGAAGGATTAGTGGATATGGAAGAGGGAGTGTGTAAGACAATTCGTTCTTCTGGTTTAAATAAGTATGTTATTGTGCTAAGAAGGTCAAATCCTTACATCATAGTACATGAACTTTCACATATGGTTGAAAATGAACTGAACTTAAGCTTAGAGCAAGAATTTCTCTATAAAGTTTATCAGGATATTGAGCAGAACTTAAAGCAGTCAAATATTCTGGTACAAAAAATTATTGGTCAAATTATATTTGAAGAGATACAAGCTTATCAAACTCCAAAATCACGTGCGTCTGAGTTATTCGCACGCTATTTTGAGCTGTTTTCTTGGGCTCAGGAAGTTTATCCTAAAGATAAAGAATATCTAATTCGCACTCAAGATTTAAATAAAGTATTTCTTGCTACTAACCAATGGAAAAAGAGCTACCTGGATCTACAAATAATGGAGAGAATAGATAAAGAAGTAAAGGAATATAGCGATAAAACTGCCTTTAAAGATATAAACAAAGTACAAAGCAGTTGGACTAATAAATTTTCCTCTGGGAGTAAAAAAATTGGTTCTATATTTGGAGATGATAATTAGCTTAACAGAACAAAGTTCACTTCTTCAACATTTCAAGTTATAGTTCTCACAATTAAAGAGTTCAAATATATATGAAAACTATATTAGCTGTTGAAACAAGCTGTGATGAAACTGCAGCAGCAATTGTAAATAGTAATAAGCAAGTCCTTGCTCACGAAATTCTTTCTCAGGAGGAGCACAAAAAACGCGGTGGGGTAATACCTGAAATAGCTTCACGTGCTCATATGAAGCATTTAAGTGGTTTAATAAAAAGTGCTATGGAAAAATATAACCTTAATTTTTGTGATTTGGATGCAATTGCAGCAACATCAGGACCAGGACTCATAGGTGGATTAATAGTTGGTACAATGATAGCTAAAGCAATTGCACACGTAACACAAAAACCGTTTATTGCAGTTAATCACTTAGAAGCACATGCGTTAGTTGTTAGGCTACTATATGAGGTTAAATTTCCGTTTTTAGTCCTGCTGATATCAGGTGGTCACTGCCAATTTTTAATTGCACAGGATGTAGGTAAATACATCAAACTTGGAGAAACGCTTGATGACTCATTAGGAGAAGCATTTGACAAAGTCGCTAAGATGCTGGGTCTAAGCTATCCAGGAGGTCCATTAATTGAAGAGTTAGCTAAAAAAGGTGATGGTATGAGATTTAAGCTGCCAAGAGCAATGATAAAACGTTCTGGATGTGACTTTTCATTTTCTGGAATTAAAACAGCGGTAAAAAACTTAGCACGAGAATTTGTAATGAGTGAACAGGATGTGTGTGATATGTGTGCTTCGTTTCAAGAGTGTATTAGCGACATATTACTCGATAGAGTCAGAAATGCTATTGGTATCGCTGTATCTTTAAATATTAAAATCAATGATTTTGTAATTACTGGTGGAGTTGCAGCAAATAATTTCCTGAAAGAGAGATTAAAAAAGCACATAGACTTGAACGTGCTTTCTCCTCCAAGCAATTTATGTACAGACAATGCAGTGATGGTTGGATGGACAGGAATTGAAAGGTTACAGAGAAACTATGTAGACTCTCTTGACTTTGCACCAAGGCAAAAGTGGGAATTAGAAAAATATTACTAGCACAAAAAATTATCTACTATATAATGCGGCCGCTGGTGAATTTTTGTAGGCTTAAAAATTACAGTGGTATCTACTAAAGCCTTATTCACTACCGGCATTATTATTTATGAGGTGCAGTATGTTCAAAAATAAATTTGACACAGTTACTAGTGTTTTCAAAGCTAAATCTAGTACAAGCGCAAAGACACTCAGTTCAGGTTTATTTGTTGCGGGAAACGTTGGTATGGTCAGAGCAATTAGTAAGATAGACCTCTCTTCATTACAAGGCAATTCAGAAGATAAAGTCAATAAGCAAGACCTAATAATCATATATGATTATATTAATAAAGTAACTCAAGAAGAAAACTATAATATATGTACTAATAATCTTGATTGTATAAAAAGCAGGATTTTAGCAGAAAATATAAGTGATTCATTAGCTGAAAAATTTCGTCAAGATGGATGGAATATAACAAGTAATGATGGTTCTTCGCTATTAACAGTGGCTATTGAAAGAATTGGGAAAGAACAAAAGAAAAATAGGAATTATGATATTCATGTTGAAATAGCTGTATCTCTAATTCTTGGTATGGGCAGAGAATTGATTATAAAATTGGAGAATTTTGCAGATAGTAATGATAAAACACTTCTACATTATTTAGCTGAGTCGGGTAAAGAAGATATTTTATATTTTGTGATAGAAAATTCTAATTTTAACATTAAAGAAGCAGTAAGGAATAAAGATAGAGATGGTAAAACACCACTACACTATGCGGCTAAATCTGGCAATAAAGAATGCTTGAAAATTCTCATAGAAAATGAAGCAGATTTTAGTTGCACTGCCAATAATAAAACCGAGTTACACTATGCTGCCAGAAGCGGAAGTCCTAACCTCCTAGAATATTTAAAAGAAATATTGACAGCAAAAGGAATTTTTGATAGAGAGAAAATTAAAACAGATAAATATGGAAATAACGCATTACACTATGCTGTGCAATCTGGAAATGCTGAGTGCATAGAATTCTTCATTGATAATCAAGTACAATTTTTAAAAAATAAATATAATGAGAATCCTTTTCATAAGATTGTAGGTAACTCATAAACTCAAGAAAATGCCATAAATTTTCTTATAGAGCATCTAAAATTTTTAGGTAGACTAAAAAGTGAAATTAATCAAGAAAATGTAGATGGTAACACCCCATTGCATATAGCTGCAAAACATGGAAATAACCAGCTAATGAAATTGTTTATTAAATCAGGTGCAAAAATTGTTCAGAATAAACAAGGTAACACCCCCTTACATATTGCTATTATACATGGTAATTCATATTGTATAGAGCTATTTTATGAAAATATAGGAAATAGCATACTTCAATCCAAAGGTGATTATGGAAGAGATCTTGTACATTTAGCTGCAATGTACGGGAAGTATGATTGTCTAACATCTTTACTCAAGAAATTTCCTGATTACGATTTAAGCACAGAAACATGCAAAGGAAATATGGCCCTACACTTAGCTCTATCGAGTAATGCAGAAACAGAACTAAGAAAAAAATGTGTGAGTCTATTAGTAGACAGAAGCATGCAAGTAAATAAGAGTAATAATGAAGGAAACACCCCTTTACATTTTGCTGCCCAACTTGATTTATCGTTTTTAAGCATGATAGAAAAAAAGTTGGAAGAGAAGAAATTTGACGTTTATCAAGAGGTTTTGCGTGAGAATAGCAACGGTGACACCGTCTTTCATATGGCAGCACGTGTTGGTAATAAATCATGCCTTGAGCACCTTTTTAAAAAAGAGAGAGTGGGAGAAATATTAAGTAAGAAAAATAAGGATGGACAAACTTTACTACACTTATCTATTCTCAGTGGAAGAGTAGAATGCGTTAAGTATTTGGTAAAAAAAAGCCCAAAGGGTATTTTTTTAGAACAAAATACACAAAAAAGGTTGTTATTTGCAGCTATTTTGAGCAGCAATAAGGAATGTCTTGAATTTGTGTCAAAAGAACTTGTAGGTAAAAAGGTGGCTGCTAGCATCAAAGTGTTATATGATGAAAATAACAATACACCGTTACACATGGCTGCTCTTGCCGACGACATAGAATTCTCTCAGTATGTTATTGAAAGTATTGCCAAGTCAACTATTAGGAATACAGTACCACTTTTTAACACAAACAGTCAAGGGCTTATACCTCTACATTTAGCTGCCATGAGCCTTAATGCTGAGTTAATAGAATATTTTATGACAGATAATCATTACCCCTATAATAAGAAAATGTTAAATGTTGTATCTAAATCTGGAAGAACAGCATTACACTATCTTGTAATGAGTGATAATGATTTTGAAAAAACTATAAATGAGGATTTTAAGCAAGGTCAATTTTTGAAAAAGTTGGTTTTAGAAAAGCGTAAACAAAATGAGCACTTAAGGGAAAAAGCTATTAAAGCCTTATTCTACCTAACAATCAGCACCGGAGAGAAAACTGTAAATAAGAAGATAAATTTTGATATAAAGGATAATGCAAAAAAAACAGCTTTAGATTATGCTTTTAAACATGGTGACACAAATATCTTGAGGTTATTTTTAGATTTCTTTTATGAAATAAGGGAAAACAAAAAAAGGAAATATGATAAACTTAATATGGAAGATCAAGAAAGAAGCAAAAAGCTTCTAGACTACTATAATCTGGCCATGTCAATATCAAGTGTGATTATTTCTGTTTGCGTTAAGTATAATAATGCAGAATCTGAAAAGGAATAAATTCCTACCTGGATTTCCATTGCATTTTCTTCGATATCATTTTTACTTATCTTATACAACTTAGTGATTGGCCTTCAAAAAGAACCTGTTAAACGTAAGATAGAAAACTATACTGAAAAAATGAACAGAATTGAAGAGGCTACAGGAAAGTTAGCTAAGACAAAAGTAGGAGATCATGATTTGGAGGAATACAACTCAATATTGGAACTATTAATAAAGAATGCAGAAGATATTTCACGATTGGAAAATGAACTTTACAAGTTTACGCATGAGACTAGATTAGAGAGTAAAGACAAACTCAATATTTCTCCTCAGAAAATGAGTAGGGGTGGTAGTGCAGTACTATGTTCGAATAAGTCTTTAGAAGGTAGAAAAAGTTCACCTGTTTTGAATGATTTAACAACAAAACTTAGTCTGTATTCAAGACGCAACAGTAGAGTACAAAATACAATGGACAAGTTAGATAATCCATCATGTGTAATTACTATAAATGAGCATCCAGAAATTAAACCAAAAGCTCCGAAAAACAAATTCAAGAATGTTGCAACTAAGCTAAAAATAGGCAATATCTTTAGTAAGAAAAAAGAAGATCTTATTGCTTCATCAAGCTTATCAGAAGGTGCTAATCACGAGAATATTACAAAAATGAATGAAGAAAACTGTGGGTTGATAAAACGATTTGGTGATACCAATGGGTATTCAATATTTTCGACTCCTTTTAATCCAAGCGGTTCAACCTCAAGAGAAGAGTGTGGTAACAATCATAGTGCAGCGCGTCATGTGAGTTATGGTAGTGCAAATAATTCTGTGAGTGATAAGGAAGTTAGTAAATCTCCATCTCTAATACTTTCTAACTTTGAGGAGGGAATTACTGTTGACTGTTTTAAATTCGAAAGATATAGACCAAGGGTATATTCAAGTCCATCTTGTGTGAGAAAAAGAGCAATTACAGCTAGATCATTGGAATATATAATACTTCCTGATCATATAGAAAGAGGAAAAGAGATGCAGATTGTAGTCACTGACTCTGATAGCATCAACTTTCAGAGGAGTGATAGTAAGCATTCTAGTAAACTGTCATTTAGTAGTAGATAAGAAAAACGTAGAACAATTGGCAAGGCTATCGTATAAGGTTATAGTAGAGAAGAAATTAGATCGCCTTGCTAAATTTCCATGAAAAAGTTTATATTTGCATATCATTAATATTTTATTACATTAATGATATGGCAAGGCAATAACTGTTAATACTTTTGAAATAAAAACTATATATGGTAAATATAATTAAATAAAAAGGAAGATTGTGGAAATCACTCCGTCAATAAAAAAGGAATTAAAGCAAAGTATACTATATACTTGTCTAGAGAAGTGCAAGAGTGCGTTTTGGTTTATTTTCTGGTTTAGCTCAGGGATTAATGCGTTAATGTTATTTTTGCCACTTTATACCTCTCAGGTACTTGATCGAGTGATATCGAGCGAGAGTGTGTCAACACTAGTTATGCTGACGATTATTACTTTATCTGCGTTTGCATGTTCTGCAATGCTTGAAACTTGTCGATATTTAGCTATGGCTAAAATTGGTGATTGGATTGATAAAACTGCAACACCAGATCTAATAGTAAGGTCAATCAGGTTAACATCAGTACAAAGCTCAACTTCAAGTGGTGAAGCAATACGAGATCTTGGAGTAATAAAAAATTTCATTACAGGAAATGGTATATTTTCACTGTTCGATACTCCATGGTCGCTAATTTACCTTGTTGTGATCTTTATGATACATACCTCTACAGGGTTTATAGCTATTGCCGGGATCATTATATTAGTTTCAATGGCAGTATGGAATGAACTTGCCACTAAGCGTATATTGCGAGAAACCAATGAAGAAACTATACGTAATATTAATGCTATAGATGTTGCAACAAGAAATGCAGAGGTGGTTGAGGCTATGGGTATGTCAGAATTTATAGTTTCTGATTGGTGTAAACGGAATGATCAAAATCGTGCAATGCAAGTCACAGCACAGAATCGTTCTAATGTAATTACTGGTATTACTAAATTTTTACGTTCAACTCTCCAAATTTCAGTAATTGGAACAGGTGCATTACTTGCAATCACAGCTCACAAAACTGCCGGTAGCATTATTGCTGCCTCGATTTTGATGGGTAGAGTATTGGCTCCATTTGATGCAGCAGTTCATACTTGGAAATTTTTAAATCAAGCCAAGATGTCATATGGCAGGCTGCAAAGACTTATCCTAACATCTCCAAAAAGAGAGCAAACTATGGCTCTACCAGAGCCTGAAGGGAAGTTGGAATTTGATAGGGTATTTTTTACTCCTTATGGGAGCAATAAGCCAACAGTAAAAGGAATCTCATTTGTAATAGAACCAGGGGATGTTGTTGGTGTTATTGGTGCAAGTGCTTCTGGTAAGTCGACCATTGCAAAACTAACCGTTGGTGTTTGGAAACCCATATCAGGTGTAGTCAGACTAGATGGTGCTGATGTATATACTTGGAATCGAGAAAACTTTGGTAATTATGTTGGTTACTTACCTCAAGATATTGAGTTATTTAACACGAGCGTTAAAGCTAATATTGCCCGCATGAGACCAGATCCAAATCCTGAAGAAATAATCAAAGCAGCAAAAATTGCAGGAATACATGAATTAATACTGAGCTTACCAAATGGGTATGATACAACAATAGGAGGACCTGGAGGAGTAATACTCTCTGGTGGCCAAAAACAGCTTCTTGGACTTGCAAGGGCTTTTTATGGTAATACTAAGCTTTTAGTGCTTGATGAACCGAATGCTAACTTAGACAGTAATGGAGAGGCGCGCTTGATTAATGCAATCAATGTTGCAAGAGAGCAAAATACTACCACTGTTATCATCACTCATAAGCTACCGTTACTATCCGTAGTTGATAAAGTGATTATCATGTCAGATGGTGTTATTTATGATATGGGACCAAAAGATGAGATTTTGAGCAGATTAGTTGCTCCATCACCAGATGCCACAGAAGATAAACGTTCTTCAGCAAGTGGTTAAGAAAGAGAGAAGCTGTCACACTTCTCTTTCTCTTATAGAGTACTATATGCACAGTTTATAAAATCTTAAGCAATTGTTATTCGAAAAATCCAATAATGATTAGCCGCGGAACCTATTTGCTAATTCTCTCACATTGACCTTAGACATTTCTGATGTAGGCTCTTGTGTATATGAGACATCAGATTTAACGCCTTTTTTGTCATGACCTTTAGTAATAGAACATACTACAGTATCAGCCTTTACATGCTTAACACTTGGATCTGATTGAAACCCATGCTTTCTTTCCATTTGTGCTTCAAGCTTACTGCTATCATGTGTAACCCTACACCTTTCTAGATTACGGTCACGTTTGCCAGGAGCTACATATCCATCTATATCACTACATAAGAACGGGCGCACTTTGAACCTGTCTGAACTAACACCATTTTCAACACTTGCAGAATTATGAGCTTTTCTATTATTGCGCATTTTATCTACAGCTTCCTTTATTTTTTCTTTTGATGGTTTTGGCAGCAGTGCTGGCTTATATGCACATGCTGGTAGTTCTGGAAATGAGTCCTCCTGAAACAGCAAATGACTTTGGTTTCTCTTACTATCTGATTCTTCAATATTCTTTATTGGTGTCTTGAAAGAGTTTTCATTTTTCTTTCTTAGATCTAACTCATTTAATCCGCTTCCAACATTATTTTTTCTTGTTGTAGTGTGAATAACACCTGGAAGTTTCACTTCATACTTAAATTTTTTACCAATGGTATCTATTGACTCATTAGATGAGGAATCTATTTGAAACCTATCGTTTGAAAATTTTGATTTTGTAGCATCAAAAGATATACTACGTTTTTCTATCTTTTTATCAGTCATATTTTACCTCTAAACCTATTAACTAACAAAAGTATAAACTAAGAGGTATTAATTTTATTATAATAATAAAGGCTCAAGAAGCATCACCGTAGGGTTTTCTATATAGTACTTAAAGGCATTTAAAAATTTTGCTCCGAGTGCTCCATCAACTGCTCTGTGGTCAACAGAGAGAGTAACTGTCATTATCTCTGCTATCTCTATTTTTTCACCTATGACAACCGGCTGTTTTTTAGATTCACCAACAGCCATAATGCAAGATTGCGGTGGATTGATTATAGCGCTGAAAGTTTTTATACCAAACATGCCTAAGTTGGAGATAGTAAATCCTCCTCCTTGAAATTCTTCAGGCTTTAGTTTTCCAGATCTTGCCCTATTTACTAAATCTTTCACTTCTTTTGATATAGATAAAACACTTTTTTCATCAGCATTTTTTACTATAGGAGTAATCAGTCCATCCTCAAGCGCTACAGCAATTGAGATATCTATATTTGAGTATCTTACTATTTTAGTATCTATCCACGATGAGTTTATATCAGGAAATTTTTTCATGCTGAAAGCCACAGCTTTTATAATTAAGTCATTAATTGTTACTTTATTGTTCTCATTTGCTGAATTAACCTCATTTTTGAGCGATATTAGCTTATCAAAGTGGCAGTCTATAGTTAAATAAAAGTGTGGAATATTTTGCTTAGATTCAACTAGGCGCTGCGCTATCACTTGGCGCATATTACTTACTTCAACTGTTGTATTTTCCTCAAATCTCTCATAGCTTTTAGTTTGATCTAAAAATTCTAATACATCAGCTTTGATGATACGACCATATGGACCTGTACCTTTTAATCGCTTTATATCAACACCTTCATTTTGAGCTATTTTTTTAGCTAAGGGGCTTACTTTTATTCTATTTTCTGTTGCTCTATCCTCTTTTTTAGATCCCAGTGTCACGCACTGGGATGACATTGAAGAGCTAGATGAAATCGAAGGGTTGGATGATACTGAAAAATCGGCTTCAACCTCCTTCTCAACCTTGGTATTGATGGCAGAAGCTAAATCAAGTGCGCTTTTATCTTCCCCTTCCTCTAACATTAGAGCTATCAGTTGATTTACAGGCACACCACTTGTTCCTTCCGACACTAAAATTTTTGCTAAAACTCCTTCATCGACAGATTCAAACTCCATTATGGCTTTATCAGTCTCAATTTCAGCGATTACATCACCTATTTCAACTTTATCTTGTTCTTTTTTACACCACTTTACAATTTTTCCTCCAGTTTTACTCATTGTTGGGGAAAGAGCGGGCATCAATATTTCTATGGGCATTTATTCTGCATTAAAAGATCTATTTAATTTTTAATTTACTCTTTACCCTATGTCAATCTAATCGTAAATTATGATACTTATATCATCCTAGTACGTGATGCTGGAATCTTGGTTGACTACTGTTATCCTACTATTTCTATTGCTTAGTCCTAGAAAGAGTACAAATAGTAAGATCATCATGAAAATAGACGAATCTGTTATAATGGAAATAGAAAAATGTAGTGCTTACTATCCTCTCACAAACATATAGCTTAGGTACAGAAAAAATTTATATGAGGAGCTGGTTAAATTGATAAAAGATCAGAATTAATAGTAGTTTCCGAATCTTCTGTAGCAGGCTCTTCATGTGAAGCAGAGGACAGACTAACTTCTTTATCCTCTGTTCTCTGTATAGAACTACCACAAAAACTCCTTAACATCTCTTCAGCAGATGAATTTAAAATCTGTATAATAGACTTTTCACTTTGTTCTTTCAGCGATTGATCCATTCTAGAAATCAACTCGGAAAATTCACTACCTTCTTTTCTAGCTTCACTTTCTATCTTATTTTTTATGCTTTCTATATTACTTTGGTTAATTTCTTCTTTCGTTATGTTAAATGAATTAGCAATACCTTGATACTTAATCTCACAATCGCCACAGCCAACTATGCAAAGAGCAATAGAATCGGATATTTCACCTGCAGCCGAATTATGTATAGTGTAAGCTAAGCAATTGTCATGATATTTAATGCCAAGCTGTTGCTCTATCAACTAAGAAATTTCATTTTTTAAAGACATAAAGTACCTCCTTCTTACATTACTGTACCTTCTGATTAAAGTACAACAGCTGCTCCTAAATAGCAATCCATATATGGTTTACTTTAATAAAGTATTAAAGTAAGAAGCTTTTACATCCTAAAACATAACTTAGATAGGCCAATGTAAAAAAATTTTTAAATGAGAATTATTGTATATATATTACTTATTTGGTAAAATTATTTTGGCAAAATAGCATATAAAAGTTGAGGCTAATTATGAATATTAAAGAACGAAAGGATTTACAACAGGAGTTATTAGGAATTGTTTTCAATATACTCATAGAAAGTGAAGATAGCGCCATGGAAGCTATGGAAACAAGAGCAGTAGAGATAATTAAAAAACTAAAGGAACACATTAATGATGATATAGAGTATGGTGGTTAAAAAAAGCCAATTTTAGATTGGGTTATTGTTTGTGATTCTCAGAATAATGTCAGACTAAATAACAAGTCGCTATTAAAATTTGAGAAGGCAATTAAGGATATTGGAGGAAGAGCACCGCTAAATGAAATAAAAAGTACAATAAGATTATTAGTAGAACAAGCACAGCTAAATCATGTTAGAATTAGAGGTGAGAGAGAGAAGTACCACTAAACCTCTTTGAGGAAAACATAATAATGAGAGAGCGAAGAAGGGCAAGAGAACAACAAATGTGGCCAAATTTTATTAGAGAAAGAGAAGCGTCATTGAATCTCTTTGGAAACAGGGATGAAAATGTAATAATGAGAGGACAAATGAGGTCACGCTATATTAGGCGTATTAGACGTGAAAGAGAAGTACCACTTAGTTCAAAAATAGGACAATTAATTGGTGTAGTTTCATCCATAATTGTAGGTGCTTTCATTGGTATAATGGTTGGTATGGTCATTGCTGGTTTATGTATTGAGCTTTGTGTAATCACCACTGCAGAACCGATTCTTCTCATCATGGGTGCTACTGCTGTTATAGGAGCTTGTAGCAGGAACTGCTCCTGTATTAAAGCTAATAGAGATGTTTAAAGGTCAAGAACCTAATCTTTCTCCTAGTAGCGGTCTGGAAAGCTCTAATACTGAATATGCTTATTTAAATAGGCAAAGAGTTATTTAGAAAAAAATTGGAAGAATGTTCAAAAAAGTCCATTTATAAAATACATCGGCTTAACTATGATCTTACAACTTAAGCTAATTAATTAAAAATTTTTGTTTTAGCGGTTAAATAAAGCCAGATCTTATTAGAGAGAGGATCTTCTTATCTCTTCTTTACCTTCATTTTCATTTCTAACAATTTTTTTTCCACTTAATATGTCTCTTATTTCATCTCCTGTTAAAGTTTCAAACTCCAGTAGATTTTCAGCAATGAGCTCCAAGTCTTTCCTACGCTTGGTTAAAATGTCTTTTGCTTTTTCATAGCAAGAAAATACGACTTTCTTTACTTCCTCATCTATAAGTCTTAACGTATCTTCAGAAATTGTCTCAGAATCATGTGTGATTTGTTCGCGATTATGATAGATCGGACCTATTTTGTCGCTCATTCCCCATTTTGTCACCATAGAACGTGATAAATCTGATGCTAGTTTTATATCTGAAGATGCACCGCTTGTGACTTTATCATAGCCAAAAATTAGCTCTTCTGCCACACGTCCACCCATTGCAACAGTTATATCTGCTAGCATCTTTTCTCTTGTGAGGGACACTCTATCTGTTTCTGGTAGTCTCATAACTAAACCGAGTGCTCTACCACGTGGAATAATTGTTGCTTTGTGTATAGGATCAGAAGCAGGCATATTAACTGCAACTACTGCATGACCAGCTTCATGGTAAGCAGTAAGCTTTTTTTCTTCTTCTGTAATGACTAAGGACCTTCTTTCCATGCCCATCATCACTTTATCACGTGCATACTCAAAATCATCCATGGTAACAATTTTCTTATTTCTTCTTGCAGCAATAAGCGCAGACTCATTCACTAAATTTGCTAGATCAGCCCCTGAAAAACCTGGCGTTCCCTTCGCAACTGTTTTTACGTTTACATCTGGTGCTATCGATATTTTCTTTATATGCGTATTTAATATTTTCTCACGCCCATTTATATCAGGTAAAGAAATAGTAATCTGTCGATCGAAACGACCAGGTCTAAGTAGTGCTGGATCTAGGACGTCTGGACGGTTAGTTGCAGCAACTATTATCACACCTTCATTAGACTCGAAACCATCCATCTCAACCAGTAACTGGTTTAATGTTTGTTCCCTTTCGTCGTTACCGCCACCAAGACCGATGCCGCGATGCCTACCTACTGCATCTATTTCGTCTATGAAAATTATACAAGGAGCATTTTTCTTGCCTTGATCAAACATATCCCGGACACGGCTTGCACCAACACCGACAAACATTTCAACGAAATCAGATCCAGAAATACTAAAAAACGGTACATTAGCTTCACCTGCAATTGCACGAGCAAGTAGAGTTTTACCAGTTCCAGGGGAACCAATTAAAAGACATCCTTTTGGTATCTTCCCACCTAACACTTGAAATTTTTGCCTTTGTTTAAGAAAATCAACAATTTCAACCAACTCTTCTTTTGCTTCATCAATCCCAGCAACATCATCAAATGTCACTTTTTTTCCAGTAGTCATAAGCCTAGCTTTTGATTTGCCAAAGCTTATAGTTCTATTACCTCCTGCTTGCATTTGTTTAAAAAGGAAAAGTAATAAACCGATAAAGATAAGCGTCGGAACCCATTGAATAAGTAATCCACCAATTATACCTATTGCAGAGTCTCCAATTGAAAAGGAGAACTTCACTTTCCTATCATGCAAACTTTTTATTAAGTCACTATATATAACACCACTTGAGTTAAAGGCTGACCCATCCCTAAACTTCCCTTCGATGCTTTGGTTTCTTATTGTAATATTTTCTATATCATTATCTTCTAGTCTAGTTAAAAATTCTGAAAAAGGTATGGTTGTTTTACTCTTACTTATACTTCCGCTAAATTGAATATAAGCAACTGAAATAAGAACAATAATCACTAACCAGATCAATAAGCCTTCTAAAAATTTTTTCATTTACATTTCTAATTAAATACTAATCAAGCTTACCAAATTTTGCTTTATTGTGCTATTAATAATGCATTGAACTTTATCGTCATTGGTATTTTTTCCGTTATAATTTATATCAGGATAAGCAAGCACCTTTCCATCTTTTTGTACTGTAGGCAAAGAGTAGAAAACTTCAGGGCAGCAGTTGTAATCCTTCAGAAATTCAGGAACTTTTTGTGTTTTTTTTAGCGGAGCAATAGTTACTGAACACTTCTGATTGCTAAGTATTGTACAGCTAAATCTATTGTCCCATTCAATAGGGACATTTAATGTTAGGTGTACAGTAATTTCCTGTATCTTTGATGATTCTCTCATTATCAAGATGCTCCCTCCATATTTTCTTATTTTGCACCCAGAGAGTGTACAGTTAATATCACTATCTTTTTGCGATATTTTGTTAAATATTGCGATAAGGCTACGGTACCTTGGCTTATAGTGCTTGTTGACAATTGCCATTATAGAATAAAGAAGAAGCCTTAAAGCTATTTCCTCTGGCAGTTTATAAAGTTCATCTAGTTTAATTTCAATATAACCAAGATCATGAATATTAACGCAGTCATTAAGTGCAAGGCGTGTGTAGTGCATCAACGCTTTTGCAGCTCTTTTCATATGAAGGGCTGTGAGGCATATTCGCTCTGTTAAAATCTCTTGATTGTCACTTGCTTTAAGTAAGTTACGGTATAAAGTTCGTCTGTATTTTAAGTCATAATTGCTTCTATCTTCGATCCATTTTAACCGGTGAAGATTAGCGTACTTTTCTATTTCACTACGACTAAAATTTAATAACGGCCTAAATATATAAATACCATTTAAGAAAGATTTGTAATCCATTGATGATAATCCATCTACGCCACTACCTCGCTCCAATCTTAATAAGAACGTTTCTGCTTGATCATCTTTGTGATGAGCAACGAGCAAACATTTAACATTATTGTTTTTACACCACTCTTCTAGTAACTTATATCGTGCTTTTCGTGCCTGTAACTGAATATTACCTTTAATATTTTGCTTCTCCCAATTTAATATGAACGATTCCTTTGCTCCAAGTTCTTTTGCATAACTTATAACAAAATCAGCTTCTTTTTGGGACTCTGAACGTAACCCATGATTTACTGTTAATGCTATAGGAAGTGAAAGCTTGTTTTTTTTTGCCCAGTTAGTCATTAAGTGCAGTAAGACTATACTATCTACACCACCTGATACTGCGACTGCAATATGGTTATGGAAAGCAAAGCTATTAGCTATATTTTGAAATAATAACTCTAATTTCATTATGTTTCTTGATGGCCAGATAGTCTCTACGTCATACAGCGACTTATTTGTGGTATATATAGATCCCGCTAACAAGTAGCGGAATTGCTCTCTTTTGTCATCCCAGTGCTTGACACTGGGATCCAGGTTTTAATGCAAGAAACTACTTCTTTATTCCAGAAAATGAAAATTCCACTCTACGATTTTTAGCATGCTCTTTTTCATATTTAGAATTTCTAGAATCATCTTTTACATTAACCAAAGGCTCAGTTTCACCTTTAGAAGCAGTTTTTATTCTATTTTCTAGATAAGGTGTACAGCTGACCATAAATTTTTTAGCTGCATCTGCTCTTCTAGCTCCTAGTGCAAGATTATACTCGTGAGAACCACGATTGTCAGTATGACCAGTTAAAGTGACCTTTGCGTCAGGATTATTTTGTAACACTTCCATCACGTCAAGTAATGCATCTGCACTCACTTCACTGATACTAGATTCATCATAACCAAAGAAAACTCTTTTATCACCTATCTGCTTAACAACAGCATTCATTTTATTTGTCGTATTTACTCCTTTTGTAGGGCAAGAACTTACACCAGTAAGCAGTAAACAAAAACAACACATTATAATCAGTCTACTCCACATCACTAAACCTCCATAAATTTAAAATATAGTGCGTAATTTTAATTTTAGTACTAATAATCCCTCTATACTAGAATAGAGTCAAGGGAAATAAAATACTAAATGTTTTCTTTACAATCTTATAATTAATTTTCTGATAAGATGCTCAATTTTTAGCAATGAAGTACAATAAAAGAATAAAAATACAATTTTTTATTGTACTTTAAGCAAATATACTTTTAACTTTATTATTAATCTATTACGATATTAAGCGGATGTTTCAAAGCAATGAATAAAAATGAGATCTTATAAGTTTCTAGAGGAAGTATTACATAAGGTAAGGAATATCGAAAACATACTAAAACTACTAAGCAAAAGCCAACTGGATATAGAGGATAAGATCGAGCAAATGTGTCTTCTAGAGGAAATCAGACATGAAATTATCTCTCATGATGCAATAAAGGAATCATTAGCGAATGCTCTTAAGAATAAAAAGAGTGCGAATATTCAGCAGCTAAAGTTAATAGAGGGGATACACAAAAGCAGCAGTGCTATTCCTGTTGATTTAGTAAAATCTTTGTCCAAAGCTAAGATTGAATGCCAAAACTTATGGAGGCTAACTAATTCTGAAATTAGTAACTTAGAAAAGCTGAAAGAATGCTTTACTAACCTAATTAAGCTTACTCGTGAAGCAGCTTCTATAAAATCGCAGCAATTAAAGCGCTCAAACTATGAGTCATTGCTTGCTGACTATGACTCTAATATCACAGAAAAGAACATAAAGGAAATATTTCCTAAGCTAGGTAAATTTTTTAGTGAAAATGTAGAGAAAGTAACTCAAAAGCAGAAGAAGGATAAGGTTACTAATATACAAAAAGTTACGGTTCAGAGACAGATTGAACTTGGTTCCTTATTCTTACAGCAAATGAGTGTTACACCAAATGAGATTTCCATTTCTTATTACGATCCTATCGATTATGATGAATCTGACCTTTGTTATGGTTTATTTTTACTTTTACGGCATACTGGTTATGCAATTCATCAAAAATGTTTAGCGCAAAATTCTATAAAGAGCTCAATTACAAAACATATTATGTATGAAACTCAAGGGTTATTCATGGAAAGGATCATTGGAACATCCAGAGAATTTATTGAGTTCATTCAACCACACATAAAGGAGAAACTTTCTACAAAAGGCAAAATTAATAGTAGTGTTGAAAATTTGTATTTGATTTTCAATAAAGTAAATCTTTCATCTTTTTTGAAGAATGCGGATGAATTTAGTTTATTGGCTCACATTATGCTAAGAACTAAATTAGAACAAGATCTAATAAATGGTACGTTAGAAGTTAAAGATCTACACGATAAATGGTTGGAAGGTATGAAGCATTACAAGATTTCAGTAAAAGCTAAAAATGAGCTAGACACTTATTTTCAAGATGAGTATTGGATAAGTGGTGTTATAGGCTACTTTCCTATTAAAGTCATAGCGTTAATCGCTGCTGTGCAGTTTTTTTCTTTCATTAAGAAAAATCATTACGGATTTTTAGATTCTATAGTAAAAGGAGATTTCAGTTTACTTATCGATTGGTTCTCTAAAAATGTATATAGTGCAAATTATGGCTTTTTGGAACAGCTAAAAAAGGTAACAGGTAGGGATTTAGATATTGAGTGCTACACTAGTTACTTATCTGAAAAGTATAATTTGTCTCAATAAATGGTTTTCTTGAGTTGTGTATGAGTTTTGTTCAGAATTTAATCAGAAATTTTTTTACTTTCAAAGGTTTATTTGCTAGCGATATTGCTATAGATCTTGGTACTGCAAATACTTTAGTTTATCAGAAAAGTCAGGGGATAGTGCTTGATGAACCCTCAGTTGTAGCAAGAGTAAAAGAAAAAGGAAGTTACGTTCCTTATGCTTTTGGCAAAAAAGCTAAGATGATGCTCGGAAAAACACCTGGAGAAATAGAAGCGATAAGACCCTTGAAAGACGGAGTTATTGCTGATTTTAAAAGCGCGGAAGAAATGTTAAAATATTTCATACGCAGCGCAAACACAAGATTCACTGTTAATAAGCCTAGTATTATCATATGTGTTCCATCTGGATCTACACCAGTTGAAAGGCGTGCTATACAAGATGCAGCAGAAAGTGCTGGTGCAAATGAAGTATTCTTAATTGAAGAACCAATGGCTGCAGCAATTGGGGCTGGACTTCCAGTTACCGAACCTGAAGGTTCTATGATTGTTGACATAGGAGGTGGTACAACTGAAGTTGCAATTATTTCTTTAGGTGGAATTGTTTATTCACGTTCTGCCAGAGTAGGTGGTGATATTATGGATGAGGCAATAAAGTCATACATTCGTGAAAATCATAAGTTATTGATTGGCGAAACAACTGCTGAAAAAATTAAGAAAAACGTCGGTTCAGCCAGTCTGCCAGTTGAAAACAACAAAGAGGGAATGATAATTAAAGGCAGGGATTTAGTGAGTGGTATGCCAAAAGAAATGCTTTTATCAGAATATCAAGTTGCAGAGAGCCTAATAGAGCCTGTACATCAGATAATTTCTGCTATTAGAACTGCACTGGAGAGTACTCCACCCGAACTTTCTTCTGATATAGTTGATAGAGGAATAATTTTATCTGGTGGAGGTGGGTTATTGCGCAACTTGAGTAAAGTTATTAGTGAAACAACAAAATTACCAGTTCGTGTTGCAGATGATCCACTTTGTTGTGTTGCCCTGGGTAGCGGAAAAGTACTTGAAAACATGGACTATTTTGGCCATGTTTTATTCAAGCAAGATTAAATTGTTTTTGAAGGCAGTTTATCGAATTGTTTTGATGGAATTATGTAATATAAATGAGATCCCAGTGTCACGCACCAAGTAATTTAAAGGCAACTTCCAGCAGGAAGGGGTGTCATCCCAGCGCTTGACACTGGAACTTGACTACAAATAAGTATGCTGTTTCGATGAAATTGTGTAATAGAAACTGGATTCCAGTGCTTGACACAGGTTTGTGTTTATAAATTATATGCTAAAAGAATTTGAAATTGAACCTTTATTAAAAGATAAAGCTCCGCATCAAACTAAGGCTATTGTTGCAATGTCCGGGGGAGTTGATAGCTCCGTTGCTGCAGCACTGCTGTATAACCTTGGGTACGAAGTGATAGGTGTGACTCTTCAGCTCTATGGCAGTGATGGTAATGCGAGAAAGGGTGCATGCTGCGCTGGACAGGATATTTATGATGCCAAATACGTGGCTGAAAGTGTTGGCTTTCCCCACTATGTTTTAAACTACGAGGAAATATTCAAAAAGGAAGTAATAGAGGATTTTGCAAATACCTATATGTGTGGAGAAACTCCCATACCGTGCGTAAGGTGTAACCAAACAGTAAAATTTCGCGATCTATTGCAAGTTACAAAAAATCTTGGTGCGGATGTGCTCGTAACAGGACATTACGTAAGAAGATTAGAAGAAAATGGTGAGGTAAAATTGTGTAGAAGCATCGATAAAAGTAAAGATCAAAGTTATTTTTTGTTTGCAACTACTGAGGAGCAGTTAAAGCTTTTGCGATTTCCATTAGGTGGGTTCTATAAAAGTGATATAAGAAAATTAGCAAAGTATTTTGGCTTACAAATTTCTGAAAAGCCGGATAGTCAAGATATATGCTTTGTTTTCGAAAGCTATAGTAAAACAATAGCTAAATTAGCTCCACAATCTGTACAGAAAGGTAAAATAGTAGATATTCATGGAAAAGTGCTAGGTGAGCACAGCGGCATAGTAAATTTTACAGTGGGACAGAGAAGAGGCCTCTGCATCGCACACAATGAGCCTCTTTACGTGATAAAAATTAATACAGAAAATAATGAAGTTGTAGTAGGCCCGATCAATGCTCTAATGCAAAAAAAGATATTGGTCAAAGAGTTAAATTGGTTAGAACAACCAAAAGAAGGCATGGAAGTAACTGTGAAGCTTAGGTCATCACATGCAGGAAGCTTAGCGACAATATATTCAACTGACGAAAAGAACAAAGCCTGTGTAATTTTAAACGACGATTACTTTGGCATCAGTCCAGGTCAAGCCTGTGTAGCATATAAGGGCGAACAAGTTATAGGTGGAGGTTGGATATGCTCCTAACTTGGTGGTTTAATTTTTTAATGCAGAATGTAAACATACAATAAAATTTATTGCTGTTTTATCCTATATTCTTTATACTATAAAGATAATTATTATATTGTGGACTAGAGGGATGGTTAAAGAAGTTGAAGAGTTAATAAAAATTGTTGGTAAGGGCAATTTACTAGAGGCCGCATTTATTCGTTTGGGCAGTTTTCAACATGCTGACTTACATCATTGCATGGATTGCAGAAATCATATAGTTCTATCCGAATTCATTAATAAAAAAGAACAAGAGCCATTAGATAAATATTTTAACTTAAAATTTAGTTTACAAGGATTGTTTTTAATTTATGTTCAAGCTTATAGAGTTCTTGCAGAAAATGCTCAGTTCAATACTCAAGAAGTAATTGATAAAATATATGCTGCAGTTGAAAGTAAAAAAATACCTACTCTTTGTGACACTTCGAAGAAACTGCTAAGGGAAATTGTAGATCAAGTAGAATTGACAGAAGATCAAAAAAAACTAAAGCTTTTTAATATTCTAGCAAATCCGAAAGGTGAAGCTCTATTTAACAATAATGATGACTTTGAGAAACAAGTACTCAATAATGTTAAAAAGTTACTCAAAATAAGCTATGCAAATGAATTTGATAAAGAGTTTAGCTTATGTAAAGAGGTAATAAATCATTATTACTCGATTCACAGTATAAAAATAGATAAAGACATAGCATTACTATTTTCTAGTTATGGTATATTTTCTACATGTACTGGAAATGGAGATATTTTATCACTCAATCAATATATTAATGAGAAAGCTAGAGTAATCAACACACCACTATATTACAGTTACATCTTACAGTTAATAAACGTATTAAGAAAAATTGAGTTACCGTATAGAAATGGATTCACCAAGTATACACTTAATTATAGAGGTATAAGTGAATTGAACGGGACATTTACAGCTGCAAGAGAGCAAGACAGTCAAGATTCTCTATATCCTAAAAATATCAAACGTACTCTAGAGCAACTACTAAAAAACCAAAATAGTGATGCATTTGAACAATTAGTAACAAACCCTGAGAATACGTATTACTCAGTGCCACAAAGTGAATGCAGACTAAACTCTACTATCAGTAACAAAAAAAACAAAAATCATAAAAACACATTTTGTAAATTAGCTTTAGGTATGTTTATATTGTCTATTGGATTATATACTGCTGATTATTTCTTTATGGAGCAAAAGTTATTCAACTCAATAACAAATATTTTGCCACAAAATAATCTCATCAATTTCATAGTTGCTGCAGTACTTACTATCGTAATAGTATATGCTTTATTTTAACTACTAAAATCACCTCAAGAACCGCCACATTCAACGATCAATGATACAACTATTAACAGTTTTGCAAATGGTCCTATGCAATCATGAATCTCTACTTATGAATGATAAATGTAGCACTTTTAAAGTGTATGCTATATAATATCTTCTCTTGAATAACGAGGTAATCCATGGATTTAAGCAAAGTAACAACAAAACCAGATGAAATAAATGTAGTAATTGAAATAGGCGCAAATGCTGAACCCGTAAAGTATGAATTTAATAAAGAGCTCGGATTATTACAAGTTGACAGATTTTTGTCTACTTCAATGACTTATCCTTGCAATTATGGATTTGTACCAAATACATGTGCAGGTGATGGTGATCCTGTGGATGTTTTGGTGCTCACTCAATTTCCTTTAGCGTCTGGAGTTTTGATATCAGTGCGTCCAGTAGGTGCATTACTTACCAAAGACGAGAAAGGAGAGGATGAAAAAATATTAGCCGTACCTATCTCTAGTGTTGATAGCTATTATGACAATATAAACAACTATTCTGACCTACCTAAAAGCTTACTAGATAAAATAGCTCATTTCTTTTCTCATTATAAAGATTTAGAAAAGGGAAAAACGGTGACAGTTGGAGAATGGGCTGATGTAGAAGAAGCAAAAAAAATCATTGAAAAAAGTAGAAATTAGTTTGCGTTGATTTAGCCTTAAATTACAGTTATTCGGAAAAATGTTGTTGTTTTTAATGGGTAAATATTGGTATCCGTTCAGGATAGCGGCAAGGTAGTATAACCATAGAGTAAAAGTGAGTTTACAACAAATGGTGTCATCCCAGTGCTCCGACACTGGGATCCAGTTTTTCATATAATCTCATCACAAACGTTTATTTTAATTTAAGACCAATACCTAATTTAGAATCAAAATTCCTGGATTCCAGTGGGCTTTGTTGCATAGGTCAAATAAAAAGAACTGGCAGTTACTGACAAAATTCACTATAAGACAAGCATTTAACCTACTAAAGAAAAATATGCCACAAAAAATGAGAGTCAGTAACTGCCATGAATATAACAAATTTCTCCAAGAGAGGGGAAATATTTTTTATTACGTCAATGATGCCATAGAAAATTGGTACGAAAAAGGTCCAAAAATGGCTGGTGGCAACTATATTTATAGCGATAAGGTCGTGATTCTGGTTCACATAATAACTTATTTATTTAGAATAGGTCTGAGACAAACAGCGGGATTTATAGCAGGGTACCTTGAGCAAGTAAGGAAAAACTTGCAAGTTATTAGCTATTCCCAGGCCTCAAGAAGGCTTAAAAAACTTAACATCAAAATTAATGATCGAAGACATGATAAAAATAATACAGAAGATATTGAGATTGCCATAGATAGTACTGATCTACAATAATATTCCAGGTCATAGCAAGGCAAATGGTACAGATAGAAAGTATCGCTGCTATGAGCAAACAAGAAAACTGCATGTAATGCTAGAGATAGGTAGCAAAAAAGTTATAGCAGCAAAATACAGTGGCGGAGTTTATTCTGACCACTATGGAGCATGTGATCTTATTGCAAGGATTGATGTTAAATATAATATAAGCACACTATATGCAGACAGGGCATATAATCGAAAGAAGTTATACAAACTGTGCGATGAGCTTGACATAAAGACAAGGATTCCTCCGCAAAATAATGCAATAGAGCATCCAAAGTTGGATTATATGGATGAGAGAAATTCTACAATCAAGCTCATAAAGTCATATGATGAAGATGGTATGAAGAGGTGGAAAAAAGAGATAAATTATGGGAAGAGATCTTATATAGAAAGTTTTTTCTCGCGACTGAAGCAAACATTTGGGTTTAGTTTTAGAAACAAATCTGAGGTTAATCGTGAGAGAGAACTGCTACTCAAGTGTTATTTGCTTAACAAATTTACTGATATAGGCATGGCTAAATTTGAGATAGCTTCATGAATTTATTCCACGTTACCTATTATCCGAAGAGTGATGCAACAAAGCCATTCCAGTGTCAGCTACTTGCATGACACCACCTACTATGTAATTTACTTTTTTATATAATAAATATTATTAATTTATCAAGATGTTAGTTGACAAGTAGTGTAATTTATACCATTATTAAGATATATAGTTAATATCTTAATAAATAATATGCCAAAATATGTTAATCGCATTGCTCAACCTATTGTATTAAAAGTCTGTACTGATAAGGAACATCCTAGAGTTAAAGTGTTTTGTAAAACTGAAGATAGAGAAGATGGACAAGTTGAAATAAGACTCTCAAAACAGAAAATTGCGGAGTTTTTAAATCAATTTGCCAATAAAGGAAAGCACCAAATTTCTATCAGTAAAAATGTAGAACAAGGTATAATTAAAGATATAGAAGGTATACGTAGAGAAAATGGTAGATATGTATACAAAGCACCGGATTTATCAGCTGAAGAACAATATAATAAATTATTTGAAAGTGAGAAAGCTATTCAATTTAATTTGAATACTTTTATGTCAGATAGTATATCTAAAATTGTACAATTAAAAGATAGATTTGAAGAAATTTTAGATTTTGATTCCAAAAAAGGGCTATGTCACTCATTAAGTTACTTTATTACTTTTGTAAAATTAGAGAATAGGCAAGATTTTGTTGCATTTCTCGAGTCTGATAATATTATATCTGAACAAGATTTTATGAATTATATTGATGGAAAAAAAGAACAAACGAAAAAGTTATTAATGATGCAGTTTTTATCGCAATTCTTACCTATTCTTGATGTTCAGAGCATTGAAAAGCGAGAAGGAGATCAATTTTATTATGATGACATAATATATAAGGAATTAAATAATAATTTATCTTCAACAGAACTATGGATCTATACTGAGCAAGAACAAATCAAATGTGCGTTAAATGATGTGGAGATAGGATGCTACTTAGAATTTAGTTATTTTTGCTATGCTTGTAATGAAGAAGATGTCATTGAGGATGAGGGGCATTCTATGTTGGTGTATAAAGCAGAGAATGATAAATACATATTTTTTGACCCTAATAAAGGAGTGGTTGGCTTTTGTCCTGATACAGGAGCTGCCAATTTTACATTAGAGGAAATTTGTAGGGTAATGGAACTTGCTGTAAACCGTTATTCATATGATATGTATATTGAAAATTTTGCAGATTATTGCCAAGTTTATATTATGCTTAGAAATGCAACACTAATGTTAAAGAAAGCCGAAAAGCTTTACGAAACAATGGAAAGAATAAATTCAAAAATAATTGATATATCAGTTGATAAAGGTATGAATAAATTGTTGCTTACACCTGCAAGTCTGTGAACGATATAACTTGATCTTTTTGGCTATTTACCAAGTATAGACATCAGCTCATTCCATTCTCTTTTACCAATGCCACTTTCTTCTCTCGTAACATTTTCTCCTTTTATTAGCTTGCGAATTATTTCAAGACCAGTTTTTGAAATGCAGGCTGATTTTAGCGAGTATTCAACAAAAGCATTATAGGCCAGCGGAACCCATTTCTTCACTATGTCCAACATAACTTCTGCATAGACTCTAATTTCATATTGGGCGTGCTGATCAGCTCTAAGTCTTAAAAAGTGAAGAAGGTTGTGTAAATCTATTTTCCAATAAAACTGAGTATAGTAATTAAGTGTTAGATTAGTTCGGGCAATTTCCCTTGCAAGGCCCTGTTCAATAAATTTCTCATAATGAGAATATACTAAATTAGAATCATTTATTAGAGAATCTATTATTTCTTTTGAAGTACTTGAGTCAAAAGCTTCACCGCTGCCTTGTTTATTATTATCAGATTGTTTTGCAACCTGTTCTGGTATATAAAATTCATTATCAAGTATCGAATACCTTCCGGAATATTCATTCACATTTGCAGTTCTATGTCTTATCCACTGTCTTGCAATAAAAATTGGAAGTTTCACGTGAAACTTAATTTCACACATTTCAAATGGAGTTGTATGATGATTTCTCATCAAATATTTTATAAGCGCCTCATCTTGATTTATCTGTTTCGTTCCCTTTCCATAAGAAACGCGAGCAGCTTGAACTATGGCGCTATCAGAGCCCATATAATCAATTACTCGAACAAATCCATGATCTAACACCTTATGTTCTTCGTATAGAATTTCATCTATCTCTTTTACTGTAGTTCGCTTATTCATAACATGTCCTCAAGGAAATATCGGCTCCACACGAATTGAGTTTTTCGTCCATCGCTTCATAGCCTCTCCATAAATGATGTGAGTTATTTATTGTAGTTTCTCCTTTAGCTACCAAAGAAGCGAGAATTAAAGCTGCTGTTGACCTTAAGTCATTAGCATGCAGATTAGCTCCAGATAGGCTCTTTGTTCCACTTATAGTAGCTTTACTTTTTTCGATGCTGATATTAGCGCCTAATTTTCTTAGCTCATTTGCATGTGCAAATCTACTTTCAAAAATGTTCTCTTCAATGATTGATATTCCATCTGCAATGCACATTGCAGACATTAGTTGTGGTTGCATATCACTGGGAAAGTTGGGATATGGATTTGTTGCAACGTGAGCAGATTTAATAGAGCCATTTTTTCTAGAAATAATAATACCATCATCATGTAACTCAACTCTGGCTCCTATAGTCTTCAATTCATTTGCAATACATTCTATATCAGACAAACTTACTCCTTCCAACTTTAGCTCGCCGTCGGTAATGACAGCAGCCAAAGCATAAGTACCGGCCTCTATGCGATCTGGTATTATTTTATGCTCACACCCATTTAATGCTTCAACACCTTCTATTGTGATTTTTGTATTATTAACTTCAATATTGGCACCCATAATCTTCAGAAACTCTATTAAATCAAGAACTTCCGGCTCGATTGCAGCATTGTTTATTATTGTTACTCCCTCTGCAAGTGTTGCTGCCATTATTATATTTTCTGTTGCACCAACACTCACTTTTTCAAATGTTATTTCTTTGCCTTGCAATTTCCCCTTTGTTGTTGCAGTTATATTACAGCTATCAATTTCAATTTTAGCTCCCATTGCTTCAAGTGCCTTAATATGAATGTCAACAGGACGTTTTCCAATATTACATCCACCAGGAAATACTGTTGAAACTCTACCAAATCTGCTGAGCATTGGACCTAGCATTAAAAAAGATGCTCGCAGTCTGCTTGCAATTTCATGTGATATTAAATAGTTATTGATATTGCTACAGTCAATTTCCAAAGTGTGATTTGCTTTATAGTCTTTATTGCATATAAAATTTACTTCTGCACCAAGACTCTTAAGCAGCTCAGACATCAAATGCACGTCAATTAAATCAGGTACGTTATGCAAAGTTATTGAAGAATTACTAAACAAGCTTGACGCCATTATTGGCAAGACTGCATTCTTTGAACCATTAATCTTGATTTTTCCAATCAAGGGCTTATGGTTACTTCTTACTAATATTTTATGCATTTAATCAAGCGATAGAACTTATCAAGTAAGTATAATAGGTTAGCGGTAAAAGGCAAAATTTTGCTTTTTCTTCTTCTGTCATTCGAGTAGCTGAAACTGGGATCCATTTCTTCATCATCATCAAAATGTTATATTTCAACATTACTTTTATGCTGACCAATTTAACTGGATTCTAGTTTCAGGTACTCGAATAACATTTTCGTAGTCGATTCAAAATAGCATAATTAACTACACCTTTCCAAAGATGAGAGACGCGTTGGTACCACCAAAACCAAATGAATTAGAAAGCGCATATTGAATTTTATGCTCTTGAGCTTTAAGTGGTACAAAATTTAAATCACACCCTTCTGAAGGTTTGTGTAGGTTTAAAGTTGGTGGAACAATTCCATTGTTTAATGCAAGGATACTAAATATTGCTTCAACACTTCCTGCGGCACCAAGTAAATGTCCTATAGAAGATTTAGTCGAGGAAACAGGTATTTTATAGGCATAGTCACCGAATAACTGCTTCATTGCTATTACTTCAACTTTATCCCCAAGTGTTGTTGAAGTCCCATGTGCATTGATATACCCAATTTGACTTGGGCTTACTTGTGCACTCCTTAAAGCAAGTTCCATTGCCTTAAGTGCGCCTCTTCCTTCTGGATGTGGTGCTGTGATGTGGTGCGCATCTCCTGTTAACCCATATCCAGTGAGTTCTGCATATATTTTTGCTTCCCTTTTTTTTGCATGTTCATATTCTTCCAGAACTAATATACCTGCCCCTTCGCCCATGACAAATCCATC
This sequence comes from Wolbachia endosymbiont of Spodoptera picta, assembly GCF_018141665.1. Taxonomy (NCBI): domain Bacteria; kingdom Pseudomonadati; phylum Pseudomonadota; class Alphaproteobacteria; order Rickettsiales; family Anaplasmataceae; genus Wolbachia; species Wolbachia endosymbiont of Spodoptera picta. The sequence continues at coordinate 713,394 of NZ_CP067976.1, read as the reverse complement.
GCGTTCTTCGTCCCATGGCCTTGAGGCCTCTTCAGGATTATCATTGAATTTAGTTGATAGCGCCTTCATCGATGCAAAACCTGCAATTCCAACTCTGCATAACGCACTTTCTGCTCCGCCTGCAATCATAATGTCAGCTTCACCGAGTTTTATAGCTCTTGCTGAGTTTATAATCGCATGCGCACCTGTTGCACATGCAGTTACCGCTGAGTCATTTGGACCTATAAATTCGTATTTAATAGAAATATGACCAGATATCAAATTTATTAGACTTGCAGGAACAAAAAATGGGCTAACACGTCTAGGCCCCTTCTCCTGCATGGTAATTACATTTTCCTGAATTGATGGAAGACCACCTATACCAGAACCAATAGCTACACCTATTCGCTCTTTATTAATATTTTTATTTTCCAAAATTAGTGAATCTTCTACTGCCTGAACAGCTGCTGCAATTCCGTAGTGAATAAAACGATCTGTTCTTTTTAGGTCTTTTTCAAAAATATAATCTGGTGGATTAAAATAATGCTCAATGTTATCGGATTGCACAGGCACCTGCCCTGCAACCTGACAAGCAAGATCAGAAGAGTCGAACCTATCTGTATTGATTGCTTTGATGCCAGATTTACCTTCTTTCAGCTTTGACCATGTGTTATTAACATCTGCTGCTAGTGGAGTAATTAAGCCGACACCGGTAACTACTACTCTTCTGCTCATTCAACATCAATTGTTTGCTTTGTTTACTATATATTCAACTATCTGTTCCATAGTTTCCATTTTTTGCGCATCTTCATCAGGAATCTCTATACCAAACTCTTCTTCAGCTGCCATAATTATTTCAACTGCATCTAAACTATCTGTGCCATGGTCTGAAAGCTTTGAAGAACTACCAAATCCCTCTACATCCTTACTGATGTGCTCTAGTATAATCTTCTTTACTTTTTCTTCTATATCTTCCCTAGTGCTTTTTGCTAATTCGCTCATTTCTTACTAAAAATAACCTATTCTCTGATGTTATAAGAAATTTTGATGTTTGCAATAGCTTTTATGATTATATAAACTATTAAAAACTTCTTATCTCTTAGCACTCGATAGTTAATAAATTTAAAAATGCTAGACGAAACAACAAAAAATTTGCTTGTTGTAGAAGTGAATAAGCTCTTACCTGAAAATAGCGAGAATAGACTTATATCAGCTATGCGTTATGTGCTTCTTGCTCCTGCAAAACATATACGTTCTTTTTTAGTTATAGCATCTTCGTCGATATTCAACATAAAGGTTGAAAAAGCAATAACAGCAGCAGCAGCAATTGAATTTATTCATGCTTACTCTCTAATTCACGATGATCTGCCATGTATGGATAACAGTGACACCCGCAGAGGCCAGCCAAGCTGCCACAAAAAATTTGGTGAAGCAACAGCAGTACTGGCCGGAGATGCATTACTTACCCTGGCTTTTGAGGTATTATCTTTGTTAAATTGTGAGATCATAAAAGTGCTCTCTCAAGCAATAGGAATGAAGGGAATGGTGGGAGGGCAGATTTTAGATATAGGTGCAGATTTTGACAAAATAAAAGAAATTCATTTGATGAAAACTGCAAAACTATTTGCAGCTTCATGTGAAATAGGGGCTATAATAGGAGGCGCTACAGACAAGGAGCGGGAAGCATTATATAACTATGGAATAAATCTAGGGCTTATTTTTCAATCCAAGGATGATATCGAAGATTATGAGCAAGATAAAACAAACAATTTAATGTCCGTGCTTGGCAAAAATGAAATGGAAAATTATATAGATAGTCTCTTTAAACAGGCCTCAGATAATTTAAGTACGCTTTCAGGGAATACTAATGACTTATGTGATTTATTGAATCAAGTAAAAAAAGATGGTTAGAAAAATTATATTACAAATGTTTATCTCTGTAGTAATGATTCTCGCTTTAGCTTCTGCTTTTATAATTACGATTGTTTATATAAACAAAGATAAACCAGAGAAAAGGGAAAAGCTTTACGAAATAAATGCTACACATGGTGGTTTGACACAGATGATAGCAAGTTATTTGGTCAGGCCGATACTTGAATCAGCTCTTGATCGTTATATTGAAAAGCATGGGTTAGCAGAATATTTAGAAGAAATAACACAGCAAAAAGAAGAAGAGATGATAAACTTTTATGAAATTACTGAAGGCAGTGGCAGTAAAGTTTTCTGTGGCCAAGAAGTTCTGCTACAAATGTACAAAGTCTCCAACAACCTAGCAACGCTACTTCCGACTGATGTCAATTTGAAAATAGGTCAGGATTACTTAAAAGAAGTGAGTTTAGGGGTAATAGGTATGAAAGAAGGCGGAGAGCGTGTAGTTACTATTGCTGCTGATGACAACAAAATGAGTTTTAACTCTTATTACATCAAACTGATTGAAGTAAAAGATAAATATCCCGATTCAGTAAATAACCTGATGATTTTTAATGACTTAATTAACAAAACTGGAAAACGAGTAAAATGTGGCGATGAGATATCAGTTCAATATAGCATAAAGAGACATAATGGTGAGTATATAATCAAAGATCAAATAGTGAAGTTTAAGGTTGGTGACAAAAAAATACCACTTGCTATAGAACTTGGAGTTGTGGGAATGAGAGCTGGTAATAAAAGAACAGTTCTTTCTCCACCTGATCTTTTAACTGATGTGTTAACAAAAGGCATAGATTGTGATATTGCAATAATTGATTTAAGCTTGAATTCTACTATTGCAAAATAGCTTAAAGAATTACGAAGTAAGAAAAAATAAAACCTCTTGAATGCTCTATATTACTTAAAGTAAGCTTCCTCTAAAGTATAAATTTAGATAAATCAAGCTGCTTTGAAATTGACTCTAGTTTATCTCTTACATATTTGCTATCTATAACAAATTTTTCATTATTTTTTTCAGAAGCGATAAAACTTATTTCATCCAAAAGCTTCTCCATGACAGTATGAAGTCTTCTTGCACCTATATTTTCCACTTCTCTATTAACTGTAAATGCTATTTCAGCTATAGTCTCTATACCATCATCAGTAAACTCAAGTGTTACATTTTCCGTTTTCATTAACGCTATATACTGTTTTAACAAACTAGATTCTGGTTCCTTTAATATTTTTATTAGATCCTCTTGAGTAAGCGCCTTAAGTTCCACTCTAATTGGCAATCTACCCTGTAATTCTGGTAAAAGATCAGATGGCTTAGATAAATGAAAAGCACCAGATGCAATAAATAATATATAGTCTGTTTTTACGGGGCCATACTTAGTTGAAACAGTTGTTCCCTCAAGTAATGGTAACAGATCGCGCTGCACTCCTTCTCTATTGACTTCACCTTTTATTTCTGTACGTGCTGCAATTTTATCTATTTCATCTAAAAACACTATACCTTCATTGCTAACAAGATCAATCGCTTCTTTGACTATCTTGTCTTCATCCATTAACCTTTCGCTTTCTTCATTAATCAATATTTCACGTGCTTCTTTCACTTTAACTGTAATAGTTTTTGTTTTTTTGCTCCCATTAAACATCTTGCCCACGATTTCTGTTACGTTCATCACACCAATTTGCCCACCTGGCATGCCAGGTATATCAAAAGTGGGTAACATACCCTTGCTCTCCCTGACGTTAATAGAAACTTCTCCATCTTCAAATTCCTTATTTCTCAGTTTTTCTCTGAAAACTTTTTTGCTTTCCTCGGTTGCATCTTCACCAACCATGGAGTTGACTATTATCTTTTCAGCCAAACCTAAAGCTTTTTCAGTTAAGGCTTTACGTGCTTTTTCCTTAACTAAAACTATTGCTGCGTCAACTAAATCACGTATTATCGAGTCAACATCACGTCCAACATATCCTATTTCAGTAAATTTCGTTGCTTCAACTTTTATAAAAGGTGCACCAGCAAGCTTTGCTAAACGGCGAGCTATTTCAGTTTTACCAACTCCCGTATGGCCTATCATGAGTATATTCTTAGGTATAATCTCTTCACGTAGTGGAAGTGGGACTTTATTTCGACGCCAACGATTTCTGAGTGCAATAGCAACAGCGCGCTTTGCATCATTCTGCCCGATTATAAATCTGTCTAATTCTTTAACTATCTTCTGTGGTGGTAGATCATCTAATAAAGCTTGTGAGCTTTGAATGCTACTACTTCCTGTACCTTCATTTTCATAGAGGCTATTTTTCTCATTACAGTCATCATTATTATCAAATTGACCTACTACAGATTGACCTACTACAGATTGACTAGAAAAATTAGCACACAAAGTTCTTGACATATTACTCCTCTATTTTTTCGATAATTAGATTATGGTTTGTATAAACACATATATCGGCAGCTATCTTCATAGCCTTTTTTGCAATCTCCTCTATTGATATTCCTTCAACGTCAATCAAAGCTTTTGCTGCAGATAAAGCAAAATTTCCTCCAGAGCCAATGGCTGCAATGCCATCTTCAGGTTCAAGAACATCACCCGTTCCTGTAATGACCAATGAAATAGACTTGTCTGCCACGATCATCATAGCTTCTAATTTTCTTAGATATTTATCCATTCTCCAGTCTTTTGCAAGTTCAACACATGCCCTCATTAACTGTCCTGGGTGCTTATCAAGTTTAGATTCTAGCCTTTCGAAGAGAGTAAATGCATCAGCTGTTGCTCCAGCAAAACCGGCAATTACGGAATCACCAGAAAGACGCCTAACTTTTTTTGCTCCAGATTTTATAACGGTATGGCCTAGCGAGACTTGCCCATCACCTATTACTACTACATTTTTGTCTCTTCTAATTGACAGTATAGTAGTACCATACATTTTACTGCTGTCATGATGAATCATTTTTTTGTTATTTTAATTAGTTATATTATATTAAGATTATAACTTATAATATAGTACTTTTCTTATAACATTTAAAGTGTAGATGCAAAACATAATTCATCCAAATCTGGAAAAAGATATAAATAATTGGTTCAAAACAAAATTTAATGGTTTTACATTACCATTTTATAGCTCCATAGATCTTAGGAATTCAGGCTACAAAATTGCTCCAGTAGACGCCAATTTATTTCCTGCAGGGTTTAATAACCTAAGTGAAGTATCAAAAGCGATAGCAGCAAAATTGATAAAAAGCTACTTCGAAACAAAACAATATAAAAAGGCCCTTATAATACCGGAGAATTACACACGAAATAAAATGTATATAGAAAATGTATTTGCCATAGAAAAGGTACTGCAACTCGCAGGTTTTGAAACTAGAATTGGCCTCTTTCATAATGAAACGTACAATTTAATAGAACAGTATGAAACTGTTGTGAAAGAAAACTCTTTGCTGAAGACAACTTCAGGATTTGTGCCTGATGTTATTATACTGAACCGTGATATGACGAGCCACATTCCAGACACGCTAGAAAACGTAAAACAAGAGATAGTGCCAAGTCCATTATATGGCTGGCACAGTAGGCAGAAATTTCAATATTTTGAAATCTATCAAAAATTAGTGTCCGAATTTTGTGGCGAATTTAAAATGGACCCATGGCTTATTTCTGTGCTTACAGAAAGCTGTAATGGAGTTGACTTTAATGATGATTCATCACTAGGAGCAGTAGCGACTAAAGTTGACCAAATATTATCTCTAGTGCAAAAAAAATATGAGGAATATGAAATAAAAACACAACCTTACGTTTTTATCAAAGCAAGCAATGGCACATATGGAATGGGCATTATAACAGCAACAAGTGGAAAGGAAATATTAAATCTCAATAAAAAAAAGCGTCATAAAATGAAAAAGATAAAAGAAGGAATAGCAATCAATAGTGTTATTATACAAGAAGGTGTACCAACTATTGACATATTTAAAAGTAGTTCTGCAGAACCGCTAATATACTATATAGGAGATACTCCAACATGTTACTTATACCGATGTAATAGCAGGAAAGATGTATATTCTAGCTTGAATTCCACTGACTGTGAATTTTATGACATCAGCCAAGAAAATAAAACTTTGCCACTTTGGAATATTGTTAGCAAATTAGCAGTGCTAGCATTGGCAGTAGAAATTAAGTCTTTTCATCTCTAATAATTAATTTCTACAATGCTGCTATTATGCTGAATATGGTGAGCGTCATCAAGTCCAGTAGAAGGATCAGTACCATTATTAGGTTGATTGACAAACTTATCGATGTTTGATACTAGATATGCTATGCTTAGTAGCAAACTAACCGTAACAGTTAAGTTGAAATTATAGATTATGCCACCACCCAAGTCTATTGGTATGGTTGGAAGTTCCATTCTTTTTAATATGAAGCTTAACAAGCCCAATGACAAAGCGAATGTGCTAAAAATAACTTCTTTGCCATATTTAGCAGACTTTTCAGAATCCTTATTATCTAGATACTTCTTCCATGTATAATAACAGTTTATGCATTCTGAAAATAGAAATAGAACTGCTGATGTTAAGCTAATATAACTTATTACATCCTTGTTGTTTCTAGCTAAGAAATGAATGATTTTTGTCTGCATCAATATTCCTATTACACAGTTTGCCAAGAAGGCTAAGCTACCCACAACCTGTATTGGTTTTTCAGGTTCATTTCCCCCTTTACCATTCTGAAGTTTTTTAGATTTATATCCAGCTAAATTGAGACCAAAGTGAAGAGCAAATATTATTGATGTTGGTAGTTTTATGAACTTAGAAATATCTAATATAGTACAAATATTGGATCTGTTGTTATCAATAAACTCGCAACAGAATTGCAATGAAATTTTACACAATATGCCTGTTAAACCTACTGCAATACAATACATCTTTCTAATATCATGATTGTGAGCATCATGTATACTTTCTATAAATGTATTTGGCTTACCTTTTGGCATAAGTAGATAATAAAATAATAACTTTTTAATATTATACTATAAAAATCTAAAAAGAAAAGTGCTATAAATCAGTACTTTGAGAGTGATCTAAACATAAATCGGCCAAGCACTTGATAAATAAGAGATCAGTACTGAGAGTTGGTACGCGAAAGTAATATCCGTCTTTGATAATTGCTTTATACTCTATATCAAGTTCAACCAGTGTTTCAGAATGCTCAGAAACAAAAGATATAGGTGATAAAACTACAGGTATATTATCGTCTTTTGCGCGTGATAGCTCACTTTCAGTGCTAGGCTCCAACCATTTTACAGGGCCAACCTTACTCTGATAACATATTCCCCAGTCAAGATCTTCAATATTCAATTTTTTTACTATTAATTTTACTGTTTTTTCTATCTGTGAAGCGTAAGGGTCGCCTTTTTTAATGATACTAAGAGGTAAGCTATGGGACGAGAATAGGACTCTTGGCTTACCGATTTTGCTAGCTAATTTATAATATTTAGACGTCAGATTAACATGAGCTTCAATAAAGTCTTCATTGTCATAATAATGGTGAATTGTTTTTGTGTTACATTCCAGTTTGGCATTTTTTTGCCAATTCTCGATGGATGATAGAGTTGTGGTGGTTGAATATTGCGGATATAGTGGTAACAGAATGATTTCGTCAGGGTCGAATTGCTTTACGCTTTTAACAACTTCATCAGCAAATGGATGCCAATAACGCATGCAGATGAATATCTTATATACATGGTTTCCATTTTCATTTAATTTTAGTTCTAAAGCATCAGCTTGTGCTTTCGTATTCTCCAAGATTGGCGATTTACCTCCAATGTGCTCGTATATTTCTTGTGCAGTACTTTCTCGCCTTTTGGAGATAAACTTTGCTAAAAGGAAGCGAAAAGGATTTGGTAGATTTATTATTCTTTTATCGTAAAAAAGATTAAATAAGAAAGGACGGACCGCACTTAGTGAATCAGGTCCGCCTAGGTTAAATAAGATTACTGCCTTCTTCACTGACAGCACCTTTTTTCAGGTTTGCCTATAAAATCAGCTACACACTCATCAAGTTTAGTTACAGGCACTAAATTTCTTACACTGGCATACAATAGATGAGCAGATCTCTTCATGTTACTCTGTGTAGATGCAAAGCCTCTATCGAAAACCACATCAACACAAAAACTTGGCACTGCTTCAAGAAGTTCAACAGCAGCCAAAGATATCATTATGCAGCTTTGTAGGGCCTTCAAAGGAACCATAAGCGGAAAAAGTAAAACCTTAACAAAGAGAGAGCGAGGACTTTCATTCATTATTTGTCCTTGATTAGGAGAATTATACTCAATATGCTGTCTGTTTTTATTAAAAATAGGAAATTTTATAGTGTCTTCCTCAAATTGCTCATCTATTTCTTTTCTACTATGGTTAGTGATCTTTTCCATTAATTTCTCACGCAATTGACAAGTAGTTCTCACAAAAAAACACGTGGCAATCATCAATATAGCACATATAAGCGCACAATGCATGAGGTTCATCCCACCTATCATAGATGGTAATGTAAGACAAACAAATGGCACTATGATAGCCATTTCGAAAAATGGAATAGTATTCCTTTTTATTGCAAAAACAGCGCCTTCTTTTAATTTTGTATTATTGTGTAAGCTATACTCTAAATAACTCAAAAATGCCAAATTAAAAGTTAAAAATCCTTTTGTCCCACAAAAAATTGATGACTTGAATTGATTAACCCATTCTTTAGCAGTAAGTGTAGTTTCAATTGATTGTTTAACATTAGGATCGACTGGTTTGTTGTTTTTTTTATTACAACACCCCATAAAACACCTCCTTGATGGTTTATTCTTAACTATAAGTGAAAAATTGCTTTTATCAAATCAAAGTTTATAATAAAATAAATCTATAAATATACGATCTTAATATAAGGAAATAATATGGCAATTGAGAGAACACTTTCAATATTAAAACCTGATGCAGTAAAAAATAATATTACAGGCAGTATAAATTCTTACATTGAAAAATCTGGACTAAAAATTATAGCACAAAGAATGATGATGCTGACAAAAAAACAAGCAGAGCTGTTTTATGAAATTCATAAGGATAGGCCTTTTTTTGGAGATTTGGTGGAATTTATGACTTCTGGGTCTGTGATAGTTCAAGTTTTAATCGGTGAAAATGCAGTCAGTAAATACAGACAAATCATGGGTGCTACAGATCCAAAGCAGGCAGATAAAGGTACAATTAGGGGTGATTTTGCTGATGATATTAGTGAAAATAGAGTGCATGGTTCTGATAGTCTAGAGAACGCTCATAGAGAAATAGCTTTCTTTTTTGCTGAATGTGAATTGGTGTAGTTTTACTTTTTTACATATTAAATTTCTGAGTTTTATGTTGAACTGTATAATATTAGCTCAATTTTTAGTTTAAGCAATATTAAGGGAAAGCTTTTTCATGCACTATAGATAATATTTAAAATGGATCATGTTGTTAACGCTTATAATAGATCTGAAGCTTCTATAGTTAGAGGAGAAGGAGTATATCTCTTCGATAAGGATGGTAAAAAATATTTAGACTTTGCTGCAGGAATTTCTACAACCTCTCTAGGGCATTGTCATCCATACATTACAGATAAACTGAAGGAGCAACTGGATTCATTATGGCACTGCTCTAATATTTTTACTATTCCTCAGCAGGAAAGGCTTGCTCAGCGTTTAACAGAACTTACCTTTGCCGATAAAGTTTTTTTCTGCTCAAGTGGACTTGAAGCAACAGAAGCTGCAATTAAATTTATTCGCCGCTATTTCTACTTAAATGGACAAGAAAAGCGCAGTCACATCATTACAATTGAAGGAGGTTTTCATGGCCGCAGTATTGCTGCAATTTCAGCTGGGGGAAATGAAAAATCACGCGAAGGTTTTGCTCCACTCCTTTCTGGTTTTGATAAAGTTCCAAGAAATAACATTGAAGCATTAGAAAAGAAAATCAATAGCGAAACAGCTGCCATATTTTTAGAGCCCATACAAAGGAAGGCGGAGTACATCCATTGGAGGTAGAGTATCTTAAAAAAGTAAGAGAGATAACAAAAGCTCAAGGAATAATTTTATGCTTTGATGAAGTGCAATGCGGATATGGACGGATTGGCTCTCTATTTTACTATCAAAATATAGGAGTTGAACCTGATATGCTCACTTGTGCGAAGGCTATGGGTAATGGATTTTCTCTGGCTGCATGTTTAGTAAAAGATTATATAGCAGAAGCAATCACTCCAGGAACTCATGGGTCAACTTATGGAGGTAATCCACTTGCCATGACTGTTGGTAATGCAGTACTCGATGTAATGCTAAAGGAAGGCTTTTTTGACCATGTTAAGAAGGTCAGTAAATATCTAAAAGAAAAGTTGTTGCCTTTGACTGAAGAATTTCCGAAGATCGTTTCAGAAGTTCGTGGGGAGGGTTTATTGATAGGGATAGAGCTTAGAGTACCTTTGGCTGATAAAATTGTTAAACAATCTCTTGACAAAGGCTTAATGATGACTAAAATTTTAAATAATAGGGTAATAAGAATAACTCCTCCACTTGTTGTTGAGAATATTCATGTGAATGCAGTGTGTGATATATTTCATGATTTATTTTTTTATATTAAAGATATATAGACTTGCAAATGCTTCTTACAACATATAAAATCAACTCTGTTTCTATATCGCAATAACATCATACTTTAATGGATTGGTTATTGATTTCAGTATTGTCAGCAATTTTTTTCTTATTGATTTTATCGTTTTTGTTCTCAGGAGCAGAAATAGGGTTAACCTCAATTAGCCGATCCCGAGTGAATAAACTAAAGCTAGAAGGTAACAAAAAAGCCAAGATAATAGAGCTTTTGTTAGGTAAAAAAGAATTAACAATAGGAACAATATTACTGTGTAATACAATTATTAACATTACTTGCTCTGCTTTATTTACAGTAATATTTATAAATTCTTTTGGGAATGAGGGCATATTTCTTTCAACATTCATGATGACGTTTTGTATTTTGCTATTTTGTGAAGTTTTACCAAAAACTTACGCCATGCAAAATCCTGAAAAATTTACATTACTTTCTGCTTATTTTATGCTGTTTTTTGTCAAGGTTCTTTCTCCATTGACATTAGGCATTCAGTTTATTGTCAATATCATTCTGAAGTTATGTGGGCTTCATAAGAATAGGGAGGTAATATCTGCAGCAGATGCAATGCGTAATATGATTACTCTTCACCGCAGTGAGGGCACTATGTTACAACAGGATTTAGATATGCTAAATAGTATACTTGATTTGGCTGAGACAGAAATATCACAAATTATGACCCACAGGAGAAACTTATTTTCTCTTGATATAGATCGAAATAAAGAAGAGTTAATAAGAGAGATTTTAACCAGTAGCCATAGCAGAGTACCTTTATGGCAAAAAGAACCAGATAATATTGTTGGAGTGGTTCACGTGAAAAATCTAATAAATGCCTTGCGTGAAAAGGATAATAAAATAGAGATTGCCAAAGTTATGTCAAAGCCTTGGTTTATACCAGAAAGTACGCCACTCAGTGTACAACTTCACAACTTCCGTAAAAACAGGAAACACCTTGCATTTGTTATTGATGAGTATGGAGCACTACAGGGAATCGTAACTCTTGAGGATATACTGGAAGAAATAGTTGGAGAAATTTCAGATGAACATGATTTGATCACAGAGAATTTTATAAAAAAGATATCCGATAATATGTATCACATAGAAGGAAAATCTACTATTAGGGATATTAATAGACAGTTACATTGGGATCTTCCTGATGAAGAAGCTACAACTCTAGCAGGTATGATTGTAAACGAGATAGAGCGCATTCCTGAAGAAAATGAAGAGTTTTCCATGTACGGTTTTTACTTTAAGATTTTAAAAAAAGATAAAAATATTATTACTATGATTGAAGTACAAGTAAAAACTGATAATACTGTAGTAGCAATTAATTAGTTGGGTTCTATGGAAGATACAGTAAAAATAACGGCTGAAGATTTGAAGAGCTATATAGAGAGAATCGAAAAACTTGAACAAGAAAAGAGGGATGTGCAAGATCACATTTGTGATGTATATGCAAAAGCTGCAGATGAAGGTTGGGATATAAAAGTGATGAAACAGATTATTAGGCTAAGAAAGATGGATGATGATGACAGGGAGGAACAGGAAATATTACTTGATACCTACAAACGTGCATTGGGAATGAATTACGAAGGTGAATAGTAGGATTGTAATTGGAATAAGTGGAGCATCTGGTTCTATTTACGGTGTACGGATTCTAGAGGCACTAAAAAATACCAATCATGAAACTCATTTAGTGATCAGCAGTGCTGGAAAAATAACTATAGCTCATGAGATTAAAGAAAAACTTGAAGATATTATATCGCTTGCAGATTTTTACTATTCTGAAGAAAAAATAGGAGAAAAAATAGCAAGCGGCTCATTTAAAACCTCAGGTATGGTTATTGCTCCATGTTCTATGAAAACAATGTCTGAAATAGCATCGGGGGTGACTTCCAATCTATTAACAAGGGCTGCAGATGTAACTCTAAAAGAAAGAAGAAAATTAGTTCTTATGGTGCGAGAATCTCCACTACATCTTGGACATCTCCGAAATATGTTAAAACTAACGGAGATGGGAGCAATTATTGCTCCGCCGATGCCTGCTTTTTATATTAAACCAAAATCTTTGGATGATATTGTAAATCATGCTGTTGGTAAAGTATTGAATTTATTTGATATTGCATTACCTGACTTCAAGGAGTGGCAAGGAAATGTCAATTATTATTAACGGTAAAAAAATAGCAAATGATCTCTGTGAGGAGCTATCAAAAAAAATTGATATTTTAAAGAAAGAGTATAATGTTTTTCCTTGTCTTAAAGTAATTCTTGTGGGTAGCAATCCAGCAAGTCAGGTCTACGTTCGTAATAAACAAAGAAAAGCAGAATCAATAGGCATAAGTTCTGAAACTATTGTTTTGCCTGATAGTATCTCAGAAGATGAATTGATTGAAAAAGTTAATACATTAAATGAAGATTCATCTGTGCATGGAATTTTAGTTCAGTTACCTTTACCAAAGCACATCAGTGCAAGTAGAATAATTAATACAGTAAGTGTTGAAAAAGATGTAGATGGCTTTCATGATGAGAATGTTGGCAGGTTAGTTAAAGGTGAAAAAAATTGTCTGATACCTTGTACTCCCAAAGGTTCTTTGCATTTAATTAAGTCAGTTGAAAATAATCTGTCCGGTAAAAATGCGGTAATCATTGGCAGATCCAATATTGTGGGTAAGCCAATGTTTCACCTATTGTTGCAAGAAAATTGCACTGTTACCATCTTGCATTCACAAAGTAGGGATTTAGCTGATTATTGCTCTAAGGCGGATATAGTAGTTGCAGCAGTTGGAAAGCCAAATTTTGTTCAACCAGATTGGATAAAAAAAGGTGCAATAGTGATTGATGTTGGCATAAATAGCATTAACATAGGAAATCAAAGTAAGCTTGTGGGTGATGTTGACTTTGAGGGAGTAAAAGAAAAAGTCAAAGCTATTACTCCAGTGCCTGGTGGAGTTGGCCCGATGACAATAGCATTTCTTATGATAAACACTGTAGTTGCTGCTTGCTTACAGCGGGAAGTTGATCCTTCTAATTTTATTGCTTAAGATTTATCTTAATGTTAGCATAAACAGAATACCTTTGCAAATAGCACATATATAGCACCGAGCATACAACTGTATATAAGGATTCAAAGTGTTCATAGCTTAAAAATTATAACGTATACCTACTTCTATGATTGCATCTGGTTTTTTCATCGGTGGTTTAAAGCCACTTAATTGACCGCTTGCAGCAATAGCAACTGTGCTAACTATCTGTGGAATAATTTCACAATCAACACCTAACTTTACTTTATAGGAAATAGCACCCAGTATTTTATCTAGTGTTTCATTTTGACCTGCGGCTGCGGCTACAGTTGCAGCTGAATTTACTGCATTTGTATCCTCACCAAGACCAAAAGATGGCAATATTCGAATATATCCACCCAGTCCTATACTAGCATATAATTTAATAGGATCAATTTCAAGATCAGGATAGTAAAGGTAATTTGCCAATAAACTAGCTCCTACTTTTCTTTTTGCTTTATCAGTTATATCACTTATGTTAGCAAGAACCTCAAGTTCAAACTTAGAATTTTTGTTATGATGATAACCAAAGACAACGTTAGGGTTCAATTTAAAGCTTTCACCCCATCGAGTCCCAAAGTTTAAACCTACATAACCTACATAACCTACATAGTAATGATCTTCGTACTGGTCTTCATATCGATCTTCGTATTGATCTTCACAATGATCTTTGTGTTGATCTTCATACTGATCTTTGTACTGGTCTTCATACCGATCTTTGTACTGATCTTCTAACTCACTTGTACCATTACTAGCTGTACTTGCTAAAGCAACCAACACAGCGAACACTTTCATCGTTCTCATATAATTCATACACATTACTTCCTTAAAACAGACTGGAATAAGTGTTCAAACATGCTAGCAGCAAGTTTTGAGCATCGCTTGTGGTTACACCTAAACATTAAACATGTATTCAATGTTATCCAGCATTAAAAATTATAGCGTACTCCTACTTCCAGCATCATATCCGGTACTGTCATTGCTTTTACACCACTCAGTTGCCCACCTACGGTTAAAGCAGCTGTACCAACTATCTGTGGAGCAACTTCATAATCAACACCAACCTTCAGTTTGTAGGAAATAGCACCTAGTACTTTATCTAGTGTGTTATCTTGAGCTTCAGCTGCATTAGAGCTTCCTTCAGATTTACCAGAGCCAAAAGGTATTACTTGGAGATATCCACCTAAACCTCCACTGACATATAGTTTCACAGGATCAATGTCAACGTCAGGATAATAACGGTAATTTGCTAATAAACTAGCTCCCATTTTCTTGTCTTTGTCCTTTCCTTCTGCATCCTTACCTCCAAACATATCACTTACGTCAGTGAGAATCTCAAGTTCAAACTTAGAGCTTTTATCATAATTATAACCAAAAACTAAGCCAGGTTTTATTTTTAATCCAGTACCCCATCCACCACCAAAGTTTAAACCTGCGTAGTACTGCTCTTTTGCACTATTACTAGCTGCTTTATTACTAGCTGCACCTGCTAGAGATGAAGTGAGCAACACAGCTAAAACACACAATCCTTTTATTTTCATATAACTACCCATACAAAAAAATATATAATGCACAAGTATATATCCTTTATATTAAAAAAGATATAACCTCATATCAAAAAAAGTATACCTACGAAATTAGGGACATGCTACTCAAAATTTTTATATAACTATGTTTACTACCTTATTTGGTACAGCATATATAGTGCGAATTTTGCTTTGATCGATTTTGTTAGATACAGAATCTGTTGCTATTTTCTTCAATTTTTCTTGAGGTAAATCAGTTGCCACTTCAATGGTCGCACGTAACTTTCCATTGATCTGCACTGCTACAGTCACCATATTATCAATTAGTAGTGATTCATCAGCTTTTGGCCAAGGTTGCATATATAGCATGCCTTCGCCTCCTATTTTTTGCCATAAATTTTCAGCCAGATGTGGCATGAATGGCTCAATTACTCTGATTAGTATGCATATACCTTCATCAATAAGAGATTTTCCAGTTTTTACGTCTATTTCAGCTATTAAATTTGTCATTTCACGAAACTTTGCTACCATACAATTTAATCTGCAGTTTTCCAAGTCATCTGTAAGCCCTTGCAATAGTTTATGGATTTTTTTTCTGTACTCTAGGAGTTTACCTACAATGTTTTCATTATCATAGTGTATGTTTACGGGCCTAAGTTGCACTACCATACGCCACAATTTATTTATGTAGCGAAAACAACCTTCCACGCCATCATCAGACCATTCCATATCTTTTTCTGGGGGGATATCGGATAATACAAACAAACGAGCAGTATCAGCACCGTATTTTTCTATGATAAAGTTTGGGTCAACTGTATTTTTCTTTGACTTACTCATCTTTTCGACTTTTCCAACTTGGATCTTAGCACCCTTCGCAATCAACTCTTTTGCTTCTTCGGGAAAGAGCCATTTGCCATTCTCATCTTTATAAGTTATATGGCAGACCATTCCTTGAGTGATTAAAGTAGAGAAAGGCTCTTTAACATCAAAATAGCCACATTTAGTTAAAGCATGGCAGAAAAACCTTGAGTAAAGCAAATGTAGAATTGCATGTTCTATTCCACCTATGTAATAATCAACAGGCATAAAACGATTACAAGTATCTTTATTAATCGATTTATTTTCACTGCAAAATGAAGCAAAATACCAGGAAGACTCAAAAAAGGTGTCGAATGTATCAGTTTCACGCTCTGCTTGCTTTCCGCACTTTGGACAATCAACAAATTTCCAGGTTGGGTGCTTATCCAGGGGATTACCACCACTTGTAAATTCTACATCCGTTGGTAGAACAACAGGGAGGTCTTTTTCTGGAACTGGAACAATTCCACAATCTTTACAATGTATAATAGGTATAGGACATCCCCAATAACGTTGCCTTGAAATTCCCCAATCGTGTAGACGATAGTTTATTGTTTTCTTACCTATTCCTTTTTCTTCAAGTTTTTTTATGATTACTTTTTTTGCCTCATTAATCATTAGTCCGTTTAAGAATTCAGAATTGAACATCACTCCATCACCGAAGTACGGTTCTTTTAAGATCTCTGTGGTCTCTTCACAAACTACAGGAATAATCGGTAAACCATACTTCTGTGCAAATTCAAAATCACGCTGATCATGTGCAGGGCAACCAAAAATCGCACCTTCTCCATACTCCATCAACACAAAATTCGCTATATAAATTGGTAATTCCTTGTCGAGAAATGGGTGCCTGACGTTCAGTCCAGTGTAAATTCCAATTTTTTCATCATTCTCCCCCTTTGCCTTCATATTACCAATAAAGTCTCTTATTTCTTTGTCCTTAAGGTCTTGTACAATAGGGTGCTCTGCTCCTACTGCAAGAAAAGAAGCTCCAAATAAAGTATGAGGAGAAGTTGTAAAAATCTTCAATTTCTTATTCAGGCCAACTATTTCAAAATCTATAGTTGCCCCTTCAGATTTTCCTATCCAGCGCTCTTGCATAGTTTTGACTTTTTCTGGCCAATTTTTTAAACTTTGCAGACAATGAAGCAAATCTTCAGCAAAATCAGTAATCTTTAAAAACCATTGGAATAACTTACGTTTTTCAACAACTGCACCTGATCGCCATCCTTTTCCATCAACCACTTGCTCATTTGCAAGCACTGTTTGGTCCACTGGATCCCAATTAACCCACGACTCTTTTCGATAGGCAAGACCATGCTTTAAAAAATCCAGAAAAAATTTCTGTTCGTGTTTGTAATAATCAGGCTCACATGTGGAAAGCTCGTGATTCCAATTGTAGGAAAGACCTATAGATTTTAGCTGTGCACGCATATTGTCTATATTCTCTTTTGTCCACGCTGCAGGGTTAATATTATTGTCCCTTGCTGCATTTTCAGCTGGTAATCCAAACGCATCCCAGCCAATTGGGTGCAAAACCTCAAATCCATGAGCTCTCTTGTAACGTGCTATAACATCTCCTATTGCATAGTTACGCAGGTGCCCCATATGAATCTTACCAGATGGATATGGAAACATTTCCAACACGTAACATTTCTTCTTTTTACTATCTTTGCTTACAGAAAAATCCCACTTATTTTGGTAGAATTTTTCAACGTTTTTAAAATCATATTTCATAAATTCAATCACAGTTTATATGTACTAAAGGATCGACTGCTTGACCATTATGCCTTATTGTGAAACACATCTGCGGATCTTTATCTTGTGTGCTTGATTTACCTGCAGATCCAATTACTTGACCTTGTTTTACTTTATCACCAATTTCAACTTGTATGTTTTTTAAATAGGAGTACATAGTCATGTAATTATCTTTATGTTCCACTATAATTAAATTTCCGTACCACCTCAGGCCTTTGCCTACGTATATTACTTTGCCAGGTGCAGAAGCAATAACCTTTGTTCCACTTTGAGCAGTAATTTTTATGCCATCTTGACATATTTTATCAGAAGAGGTAACTGCACCTTTAACCGGTATTACAAATTTACACATGCTTTGTGCATTATTGTTATATACCTTATCTACAAAGGCTTTTCTACTTTCTTTTCGCAGCGAAGAATCAACATTTTCTTTAATCAAATGATACTCCCTTGTGTACTCTAGGTCTCTTTTTCCATAAAATTCTTCGCCTTTAAGTAGTACAGGTGCAGGTTTTTGCAGGCCACAGCTTATCAGTATTGCTGATAATATAAAGAACAATGCTATACGACACATACACTTATCTCTAGATATATCAACTTTCACAAAACTTTATAGTGTTTTTTGTCTATTTATTACTTTCTTCATTTATTTTATCAGTCAAATAGTCTCTTAAATCGGTAAGTTCTTGCAACAAATTTCTTGAATAATGATCAATTCTTACATCGTTACCAAATTCCTTTTGTACTCCTTTTATTGTATATCCTTTGTCATATAGCATATATTTTATTTTCTTTATTGCCTCTATACACTTATGATCATATAGTCTTCTTCCCTTCCGTTTTATGGGTTTAATTTGATGGAATTGACTTTCCCAGAATCTTAAAACATGCTGCTCCAAATGTAGTTCTTCAGCTACTTCTCCAATTGTGTAAAATAATTTTTCCTTATTCATCGGTTGTTTATTAATTTCTTCATCATTTTTGAAGGTCTAAAAGAAATTGATTTTCTCGCTTGAATTACTACCCTTTCCGATGTCTTTGGTATATTTCCTGGTCTTTCTTTCTTGTTTTTAACCAAAAATGTTCCAAATGAAGATATTTTTACTATTCCATCCTTTGCTAAGCTCGTTTTTATCTCATCCAATATATCATCTATTATTGCAATAGAGTCTTCTTTCGATAATCCAATTTCCTGATTTATACATTCAGCTATTGTTGCCTTAGTTACTGTTGTGTCTTTTGTTGTCATAATTTATTACAGTATGTTAATATAATATAACAATCGACTCAAGATTCAGCTACTTTATTTTTATAGTATGTTTCTTTTGTAGCATAATTAAAAATACTAGCAAATGTTAACATTGCAAATATTGTGAAAAGCGCCATTTGATGATCTGAAAAAAGTGCTAAAATTGACACTAAAATTCCACTCATAACAAACATAAATCCATTGATAATGGATGATGATGTGCTAATATACTTCTGCTCAACAACCTCACTACCAACAGTAAAATTAAGCATATGTCCTCCTGCAAAAAAACCAAACATTAACATACAAAAGTATATAATATGAACTGTTAAATTGCCGCACAGTAAAATAATAGCTGAAATACTTTGCAATGTGGCAAAAGCAGAGATTACGTGCCTTCTATTTTTAAATAGATTTGAGATTAGATCTGCAATTGGAACACCAACTGCAAGACCAAGCCACAATATTGCAGTTGCCACACCTAACTCCATTGTATTGAGTTCTAAGTTGCTTAGTAACCTTGGTGCCCACAGCATATTAAGCGCTAAAAATGTTCCAAAAGTAATAGCATCCACTATTGAGGTTATCCAGATATCTCTTAATTTTAGCACTGTTAGTACAGAACATATTACTGTTTTTATAGAGCTCTTTATTGTGTATTCCCCCAAATTTTTTTTTGAAAGTCCTTTCGGATAAAAAAACATAAGTACAAATATCGATACGCCAAATAATATTACGCATACAATAAGATTTTTCCAATCTGCACCTTCGGCAAGCAAGCTAGAGAAGCACATTTGAATCATCAAAGCAGAAAGACTTGAAATTGTCTGCACTAGTGAGAACATCAGTCCAAATTGAGTAAGGGGAAAATATGTGCTACTTACATGAGCAGCGCCAATAAAACCAAACGATGCTCCAATTGCGATCAAAAATTGAGATAAAATTAAATGGGCAAAATTGTCACTCTTGATAAGGACAAAAAAACCAAAGAGCATGATTGACAATGAGAAAAAATAAATTTTTTTGCTGGAAAAAACATTAAACATTGCCCCACTAAAAAATTGTGAGATAGCAAAAGTCCAAGTATATGCTGAATTAGCTAGTGCAACTTGCGCGATTGTGAGCTCAAGTTCTTTTTCAAGATTCACGCTTATAAAGGTGTAGATTATCTGCATATTGCTGAATACAACAATCAAGTTACTGATGAGCCAAATGAACCAAGCTTTATTTTCCATAAGATTTTTTATAAATAGTCCATTGATAATAAACCTCTTTTAGGCTCTGATTATTGTTAAAACAATTGCAATTATAGTATGATATAAAAGCTATGAAACAACAAATTTGTTGTGAGATTTAATTTGTTAGAGTTTGTACATAATCTCGAGAAAGAAATAAGTTCAACAATCATTACCTATAAGATAAAAGGTGAAAATTTGAAATTATCATGAACTGGCTCATTTTTCTGCCACTCGAATGATGTTCTTTCAATTGTTGGTAAATCAAAGTCAGTTTAACTATTAATTATTTATCTTTTTTCTAGTTATGCAACGGGCCTATTATTAAATCTTTCAATAATACCTTTTATTTTTGCCGCCTCTTCAAACTCTAAATTTTCAGCATGCTTCAACATTTGCTTTTTCAGACTATTTAGATCATCCTGACTAAAATTCTCAACTACCACTTTTTCCTGTAAAGTATTTGATATAGGCTTTATTATAGTTTTTGGTACAATATTATGCAGTGTATTATGCTCTGTCTGTTTCTTTCTTCTCCTTTCAGTTTCTTTCAGTGCACGATCCATAGAATTAGTAATTTTGTCTGCATATAAAATTACTCTGCCCTCAACATTTCGTGCAGCACGACCTATCGTTTGAATGAGCGAAGTCTCTGATCGTAAAAACCCTTCTTTGTCAGCATCTAAAATTGCAACTAATCCACACTCGGGAATATCAAGACCTTCCCGCAACAAGTTAACGCCAACAAGAACATCTATTTCTTTAGATCTTAATTTGCATATAATTTCAATTCTTTCCAGTGCACCAATATCTGAATGTAGGTAAGTTACTTTCATACTGAGCTCACTCATATGCTCAGCTAGTTTTTCAGCCATTTTTTTTGTCAATGTGGTAATTAGAATACAAAACCCTTTTTTTATCGTCACTTGTGCCTCATGAATCACATCATCAACCTGACTCCCTGTTGGTTTTATGATGCAGATGGGATCTGTCAGTCCTGTTGGGCGGATAACTTGCTCTATAAATGCGTGATTAGTCTTTTCTAATTCATATTTTCCTGGAGTAGCCGAAACGTAAATAGTCTGTGGCCGTATTGCCTCCCACTCTTCCAATTTTAATGGACGGTTATCAAAAGCAGAAGGTAGCCTAAAACCATAATCTATCAATTTCTTTTTACGTGCTTCATTACCGCTATACATTGCACCTATCTGGGGAACGGTTACATGGCTTTCATCAACAAATAAAATTACATCTTTAGGTAAATACTCAAACAATGTAGGCGGTGGATCTCCAGCTTTCATTCCGTAAAGATAACGCGAATAATTTTCAATACCTTTACACACTCCCGTTGCCATCATCATTTCAATATCAAAATTAGTACGCTGCTCAAGGCGTTTTGCTTCAACAATTTTGTTCTGTGAATAGTAATAATCCAGGCGTTCATGTAGTTCTTTTTTAATCAATTGAACTGCTTGCAAAAGAGTCTCACGTGATGTAGTGTAATAGCTATTTGGAAAAATGGTGACTGTATCTATGCGTCTGATAATATTGCCGTTCATGGCATCAATCTCAGAAATTTCCTCTATTTCATCACCAAACAATGATAAACGCCAAGCTTTATTTTCATAATAGGCAGGAAATATATCAATAATATCGCCGCGCACTCTGAAATATCCTCGCTCAAATCTGACATCAGAACGTTTATATTGGAGATTAACTAAATTATTCAGAAAGTCATTAACATGAATCTTATCTCCAGCACTTAAAGTCAAGGTCATGCTGAGATAGCTCTCAGGCGAACCAAGACCGTATATACAAGAAACACTCGCAACTACAATCGTGTCCCTACGCTCCAAAAGAGAGCATATAGCAGAATAGCGTAGCATATCAATTCTTTCATTTATTAAAGAGTCTTTTTCAATATAAGTGTCTGTTTGTGGCGAATAAGCCTCAGGCTGATAATAATCATAATAAGAAATGAAGTATCCAACAGCATTGTGGGGGAAAAATCCTCTCATCTCCTCGTAAAGCTGTGCCGCTAAAGTTTTATTATGCGCCATAATTAACGCAGGCCTGTTTGTTCTTGCAATAACATTTGCCATAGTAAAAGTTTTTCCAGAGCCAGTTACTCCAAGTAAAACCTGATCTCTTTTTTTGTTATTTAGTCCTTCAACTAAACTATCTATTGCTTGTGGTTGATCCCCAGCTGGCTGAAAATTTGTAACTATTTGAAATGCCATAATCCCTATACTTTCATAATATATTTATCATTACATAATACACATGATATTATGAGTAAGGTATAAAAACGAGCGTAAATGAAGTTCTATTTTCCTTTTTTATAGAGTTGGCTCCAAACTCTATTGTTAGTGAGAACAAAAAATACCGTCAAAGTTATAAAATATGTCACTATTTTTAGCCCAAGTTTATGTCGGCGCTCCAGTTCTGGCTCTGCTGCCCATTGTAAGAAATTTACCACATCATATGCCATATTTTCAACTGTGGCTTGCCTTGTACCATCATATTCTACCATTCCTTCAGAGAGTGGTGGTGCCATAGCTAACCTGCCTGTTGAAAAATATGGATTAAAATATAAACCGTTCTCATCATGTTCACCGTTTTGATAACCAATTAGTAGTGAATAGACATAATTTGCACCATCATGTCTTGCTTTGACAATTAATGATAAGTCCGGTGGAATTGCTCCATTGTTGCTTGCTGCAGCTGCTTCTTTTGTATCAAAAGGTGCAATAAAATAATCCGAAGACACTCCCGGTCTATCAAACATTTCACCCAAATCATTCGGACCATCTTTAACTTGGTAAGAGGCTGCAATTTGTTTTACATCCTCTTCAGAAAAACCAACATCTTGCAAATTACGAAACGCTATTCTATTCATTGAATGGCAAGCAGCACAGACTTCCTTGTATACTTTATAGCCACGCTGAATTGACTCTCTATCGAAAGATCCAGTAATTCCATCAAAACTCCAGTCGATTTTCTTATTTGGTAAAGGTTTAAACTCCTCTGCAGACAAAGAATTAGTGAGAAATAATATACAAAATACAGCAACTTTAACCAACAGCATCACTTCATCTCCGGAACGGAATCGCTTATTGTTTTTGGTAATTTTTTTGGTTTCTCATACTTACTAAGTAAAGGTAAAACTATCACAAAATATGAAAAATAATAAAGAGTTGAGAGCCTACTTAAAGTAATATAAGGCTCTTTAACTTCCTGCCCCCCAAGCCAAGCAAGAAATGCAAAATTTATTGCAAAAACCCAAAAAAATTTCTTAAATAATGGGCGATAAGCACCACTTTTAACCTTTGATTTATCAAGCCAAGGCAAAAGAAACCAAACTAAAATAGATCCAAACATGGTAAGTACACCAATAAGCTTATTTGGAATTGAGCGCAACATCGCATAAAAAGGTAGGAAATACCACTCTGGTACTATGTGTACTGGAGTTACCATAGGATCAGCTTCTATATAATTATCAGGATGACCAAGATAATTAGGGGCATAAAAAACAAATCCAAACAAAATTATAAAAAATAAACCAAAAGTTATGCAGTCCTTTGCTATATAATAAGGATAAAAAGGAATAGTGTCCTTACCTGACCTTACTTCTATTCCACTTGGGTTATTAGAGCCAAATCTATGCAGAGCAACAACATGCAACATAGCTAAAGCAATAATAATGAAGGGCAGAAGATAATGAAGGGCAAAAAAACGATTAAGTGTTGGGTTATCAACGGAAAAACCACCCCACAACCATATAACTATTTTATTGCCAATTAAAGGTATGGCTGAAAATAAGTTAGTTATAACTGTTGCACCCCAAAAGCTCATTTGTCCCCATGGAAGAACATACCCCATAAAGGCAGTTGCCATCATTGCAAAAAATATAAATATGCCAATAAACCACACCATTTCTCGCGGTCTCTTATAAGATCCGTAATATAATCCACGCATGATATGAACATAGACCACCATAAAGAAGAGTGACGCCCCAACAGCATGAGTATAACGTATCAGCCATCCATAACTTACGTCACGCATTATACGCTCCACACTATTAAATGCATGATCAACATGCGGAGTGTAGTGCATGGCAAGAAATATACCTGTTATTATCTGCAAAATTAGTGCTATACCAGCCAAAGAACCAAAATTCCAAGCATAATTTAAATTTTTTGGTACTTGATAAGAAGCGGTATGTTTTAGAAAAGAAAATATAGGCAGTCTATACTCTATCCAACCTAATATACCTTTTTCTTCTGTTATTTCTTTCTTGCTATCATCTTCCATAACTTAAAGTCTTTTCATCTTAACTCATTTTATTGTAACAACTTACCTACAACGCACAATAAAAAGTTTAATTTAAATAATAGATTTCACGAAAACAAGCACTAAGACTTGAGTGCTTGTTTTAACTGATTTAGAGGGATTTTTGATGACATACACCTTTAGATATTGTTGAATTGCTTAATAAACTTCGAGGACATTGATCAAGTTTTTCAAACTCACTAATTACCATCTTAATATCCCTTTCTATAGCACTAACCTTTCTTTCTCTAATTTGCTCCAATGTCAAAAGTGAATCATCCAATGGTCTTGAATATTTCCTCCCGATAAACTTTCTGATTACCACGTCAGCTAGCAGAGCTGTTCCATTAAAATCAACTTGCGAAAAATCAATTGGGCTTCCAGTCAAATGTGCAACAGATTGCTGTGCGGGAGGTAAAGCAGGGGCACTCTGAAATAAGCTACTGAGTGCAGCAGTTGTTGAAGTTCCCATCCAACTAAATACACTATTAATAAAAGAAGAAGGCCTTACTGCACTGCTTGGTGCAGGATCTGGATTTACATTGATACTCTCTGCCTCTGCAGCAATTTCTTTTATCGTTTTACCTGGATAAAATAACTTAACATAATCTGATGGTGTCTCGTTCCTTATATTCTTAACATTATCAATATCAGCACCATTATCGTATAATAGCTTAATTATTTTTGGACGTTTTGAACTAATAGCCAAATATATAGGTGTTTGTCCCTGTTCGTTTTGAACATTGACATTAGCACGATATTCAATAAGAAGCTCAACTATTCTTGAGTAGTTTTTTTCAATAGCAGCATGTAGGCATGAATTTTGTGAATAAGCAAGAAGATCAAATTTGCCGTTTGGGCTAGCACCATGTTTAAGTAAGACCTCCACTTTTTCCGGACTATTCTTGTCTATAACCCAACCTACAAGAGTGCATTTTTTATCAGCATATGAAAAATAACCACTAATGCTTGCTCCTTTATCGATTAGAAGCTCTATCATTTCTGTGGTGCCCTTTGTAACAGCATAGTATATAGGAGGCACACGAAAAAAGTCCTCAATATTAACATCTGCGCCATTCTCAATTAAAAACCTCATCATTTCTAAATCTTGTTTACTAACAGCAATCGATAAAGGTGAGTTACCATTTCTATCTTTAGAGTTAATAACATTAGTAGTATGTGTCTTTCCTTCTCTAATATACTTCTCAGCTTTTTGAAAATCATGTTCCTTTACTGCAGAACGTAGCCCGTCTCTCCATTTTTCAACTTCTGTTTTTGTAACCATAACCCCTCCTAAAGAGTAAAACTTTTGATTGTATATCACATAATTTATGCATATACTAGTAAAATTTATATGTAAAGCTAAAGAAATTCCACAACGCAAGAGATTATTTATTTCATTGTGTATACCGTGCTACATTTAGTTTTTGTACAAAACGCTATAAGTTTCCTTAATTTACTTAAATTTCGTAGCAGCTTATTCCCAACATATAAGAGCTTAAACTTAAAGAGGATTATACGAAAATAAGCACTCAAGCTTGAGTGCTTATTTTAACTGATTTAAAGGGACTTTTGATGTATACCTTTAGATATCGTTAAATTGCTTAATGAACTTTCAGGACATTGATAAAGTTTTTTACACTTACTAAGTGCTGTCTCGAGTTTTTTTTCTATAATAGAAAGTCTTGTCAGAGGTGGATTGTCCAGTAGCCTTGAATACTTTTTCCCTGTGAACTTTTTGACCACTACATCAACTAGTAGAGCTGTTGCATTAAAATCAACTTGTGAAGAACCAATTGGGCTACCAGCCAAGTGATCAACAGATTGCTGTGCAGGAAGTAAAGTAGGAGCACTGCTGAATAAGCCATTGAGTGTGGCAGTGGTTACCCAACTAAATATACTATTAATAAAAGAAAAAGGTTTTACTGCACTGCTTGGTGCAGGATCTGGAGTATCAACAGCTTCCAATCCTATCTTAGTATTTGCCCTGGTGGAGGCTGAGAAAGGGTTCGCTGTACTACTTGCTGCATCTGGAGTATCAACAGCTTCTAATTCTAACTTAGTATTTATTCTAGCAGAGAGTAATAGTTCTGTACAATTATTTTTATGAAATTTTGATAAATCTAAGTATATTTTGCTCATGTCACAGCCATCACTGCAAAAACTTTCATAACCTGGTATAACCTCAAATGCCGTTTTGCCATTTGCATTTCTAATATTAACATTAATAATGTTATTATTGAGCAGAAGATTCGCGATATCTAATCGACAATAAAAAAAGGCTAAGTGTAAAGCTGTAAAACCTTGTATTACTTGGGAAGTGGTACTACTAGTACAATGATATATCATTTCTTTTATTTCTGTTTTGCTACTCATGGTAGTAACGTACGAGTAAGGAACAAGACATCCATCACTAACAGCATTAATATTAGCATTATTTTTAAGCAAAAACCGCACTATCTCTAAGCTACCTTTATAAACAGCAAGATGTATAGGTGCCATAACATCTTTTTTACCATTAATAATCTCTTTTTCTTTATTTATATATCTTGCCTTTTTAACATATCTTTTAACTTTCTTAATATTAAGCTCATCTATAGCCGCAAATAAATTCTTTCTCAATCTCTCAAGTTTTTTCATCAAATACCTCCTAAAGAATAATGTTTCCGGCTTTATATCATGCAACTTAATATGTACAAGCAAAATTTACAGAGAAAACAATGGTTAAAATTAGGTCTTCATCAACCTATCACGTGCTGCGTTTAACTTTTGTGCAAAATATTCCGATCCTCCCTTGTCTGGATGGACCAGTTTCATTAAATTTTGGTATGCCTTATTGATTTCATTTTGGCTTGCCTCGGAATTCAGCCCCAGTATTTTTAATGCTTCATCTTTGGACATATTATCACCAGTGTAATTTTTGGTGTAACTTTTACTGCTGTTAAATTCGTTCAAAAACTTACTTAATATAGAGTTCATCATAAAACTTATGTTATTTCTCTTTGCCAAAAAGAGAAAAAATACAACAACGCTAGGTAAAACAAACGTGATTATTGTGAATATCAAAAAAAGGAAGAAGATGAATGACATGTATATTTTTTTATCATTTTATGATTAAATAGTAACAATTATAATTGTCATGGTAAATAACATGTTTATCCAGATTGAAGAAACACCAAACCCAAACACGCTGAAATTTCTTCCTGGTTTTGAAATTCTGAGCGAAGGAGAAACAGCTGATTTTTCAAATGCAGATGAAATAAAGAACTCCAAACTAGCAGTAAATCTTTTTCAAATAGAACATGTTGTAAGAGTATTTTTTGGTCATGATTTTATTTCGGTAACAAAATCAGATAGAATGAATTGGGATATAGTAAAGGTGGAAATTTTAACTACAATTATGGATCACTTTACTTCTGGTGGAAAAGCATTTGATAAAGAAGGAGTAAGTGATAATAAAATGCTAGAGGAAGAATTCTTTAATGAAAATGATATAGAAATTGTAAATAGAATAAAAGAATTGATGGAAAGTTATATTAAACCTGCAGTTGCTCAAGATGGTGGTGATATCAAGTTCCGTGGCTATAAATACGGAATAGTTTACGTTGAACTGCAAGGAGCTTGCTCTGGGTGCCCAAGTGCTGCAATTACCTTAAAACAAGGAGTGCAGAATATGCTAAGCTATCACATACCAGAAGTTTCAGGTATAGAGACTATGCTATGACTAATCAAACAGTTAGAGGAACGAAAGATCTTCTGTTTGATGAATGGTATAAATTTAAATACATAGAGCAAACAGCAAATAGAATCTCAAGTTTATACGGCTTTTTAACTGTTCAAACTCCGATATTTGAATACACAGAAGTCTTTACAAAGACTTTAGGTGATAGCTCAGATATTATCACTAAAGAGATGTATACTTTTATTGATAAAGGGGGAAAGAGCATAACTCTGCGTCCTGAGTTCACTGCAGCTATTGTTAGGTTACTCATTGAAAAAAAACTGCAAACACCAATAAAATTATTCTCAACAGGACCTACATTCCGCTATGAAAGACCACAAAAAGGACGACAAAGACAATTTCATCAGATAAATTTTGAGGTTTTTGGTATAGAAGATCTAAGAGTTGATATTGAATTGATATCACTTGCTCAGCACCTACTAACTGAATTTGGCATCAATAGGAATGTAAAACTAGAAATTAATTCTTTGGGCGATGGTGAAACAATAACTAAATATAGAGAAGCTTTGATATCGTATTTAAAAAAGTTTCAAAATGACCTATCAGAAGATAGTCAAAATAGATTGATTAAAAATCCACTCAGAATATTAGACTCTAAGGATAAGACAGATAAAGAAATAATCTCTGACGCACCAAAAATCAGTGATTATTATACAAAAGAATCTTCATATTTCTTTGACCAGGTGTTAAATGGACTGCAAGCTCTTGGCATACCTTACACTGTAGATAGCAAATTAGTTCGAGGTCTAGACTATTATTGTCACACAGTATTTGAATTTGTCACAGAAGATTTAGGTGCACAAGGGGCAGTTTTTGCCGGTGGAAGATACGATAATCTAGTATCTTCAGTAGGTGGAAAACACACTCCAGCGATAGGATTTGCAGGAGGTATTGAACGCATAATGGAGTTAATCAATTATTCTCCGAAAGAAGAGCGACCTATTTACCTAATTCCAATTGGTAGAGAGGCTGGAGAACATGCTCTAACACTTGCAAATGAATTACGCAGGAATGGTTTATACGTAGCTTATGAACATAGTGGAACTCTAAAAACCCGAATGAAAAAAGCAAATCAAGCAAATGCAAAAGTTGTATTAATCTTTGGTGATGAAGAGCTAAGCAGTAAAACTTTAAAAATTAAAAACATGGACACGGGTGAAGAAAAAATGATTGCTCGCGATAAAATCGTAGAAAATATCTAATCAGAAGCAATAGGAGTGTTAGCTATAGAAGAAAATTCCTCTGCATAAGAATTTTTCATAGCATTTAATATATCATAATCTGTAAAATCTAATTTTATTGGTGTAATAGTAATAAAACCTCCTTTTATTTTATTTATACTACCATTGCCTGAGTGCTCTCGAGACCAATTTAAGCTCAAAGAACCATTCAAGTTTTCAGTAAAAGTTAAATCACCATCAATTTTATATTCACCTTGTTCAGCAAATTCGACCCCTTTCACTTTTTCTGTAGCAGGAAAATTTATACTCATCACTATATCTTTAGGCCAACCAACTTTCATTAGCTTGGCAATAACCTTTGGTGCAAAAATCTTTGTATTGTTCCAGTCTATTTTACCATGATAAACTTGGCTCAGCACAATAGAAGGTATAGATCTTGCAGCACCTTCCATTGCAGCACCAATTGTGCCTGAATAACAAATATCATCTCCGACATTTGATCCAATATTTACTCCAGATAATATTAAGTCTGGTTTCTTATTCATAATTTTATTTAACGCGATAATAACACAATCTGCGGGAGTACCAGACACACTAAACTCCCTTTCACTATGTTGGTTTATTCTAATAGATTGTTTCACTGGGTAATCAAGAGATCTTGCAGATCCACTCCTGTCAGTATCTGGTGCCACTATCCATACTTCCGATGCAAAATTGTGTGCAATTTCTTTAAGTAGTCTTATTCCTTCACTGTCAAAACCATCATCATTTGTTATCAATATTATCATATTTAACACTCACCTATCAAAGTATACTAATGAGGTTTGAAGTTTCTTTTCATAACCATAACAAAGAACCTGCTACAAATCAATAAGGAAAAATTAGAAGGCGGCCAGATTGCCATTACCTAGGTTGCTGTGAGTTAATTGTAAATATCAATTTTAGCTTCACGCCTAACTCACAATCAAAATTTAGACAAGTCTTAGAGCTTTAAGCAGCAGAGAATCTTGTATGCCCTGCAAAAAATGCTTTCATCTTTTCAAGATAAGTAGATGGTTTTTCAGGGATTTCTATATTATCTATTACAGCACTTACTGCTTCCTTGATATCCTCATCTGTAATTAGTTCTTTCAATTTCTGCTTTATAGGACCCCTTCCAACTTCTTGGCCATATCTATTATAGTAATCGACATACAACTTATTAAAGACAAATTGCTTTGCCTCTTCCATCAACTTACCCATACTATCTTTTACTTCAGGATCCATACCATTCTCAAAGTAGAAATTGTTAAAATTATTCTTTAAAATCTTCATCTTTTTGCTTTCATAATGGTTGAGAAACTCTTCCGTAATGCTTGGCATTCTTTCGTATACTTGAGCATTTACCTCAACTGTAAAGTTATTTTTTGCTTCAAGGCAACTAAGCGAATAAATAATACGATTAAACATTCCAAGATGACATGCACCACTTCCTTCTTGTAAACGCATGAGTAACATGCATTTTAGTAAATCTACATCTAACTTTTGATTCTTGGCTGCAGCTAAAACTAAGTTTGCAGTTTGTGTTAGCGTTAATTCAGTTCTTGATTCTCTATAAGTTGCTCCATTGGAACCATTAAAGTTAAGATAAAGTTTTAATTGTTCTTTTTGATTCCCTGTCAACTCATCTGAATTATTTATGTAATCTTCAAACTCTTTATTGAGTACATTTGATTGATTCCCAAATTTCTGCTTTAAATCTTGAGCGCATTGAAGAATGCTATACTCAAAACTACTAGTATGGACGCTCTGACTGCCAGTACCTACATCACTTACATTAAACAAAAAGCTCATTTGCTTTACACTTAAACCCAGAGGCGAGAAGAGCTTTATTAATGGATACTTTATTAACTCAAGAAGTGCTACTGGGATCAATAATATAGTATTAATAAGCACTAAACATATTCTAAGACCCAACGCTCTACTATTTGATAATGTTCTGCTAAGCTCTGATATCTTCGATGAACAATACAAAAATGGTAATTGGATACAATATATTGAGTATATAGAAAAAAATAAAATCTTATCTTTCAACCCTATTGTCGGGTCATTATATACTTCAGAAAAAATGTTATCATCACTATTTTCATTTTTGAAAGATTGATAGCTACTTGTAATCTTTTCTGTAAAAATAGAACAGAGCTTATGCAGTCCGTAGCACAAAACACAAGTGGCAAGTAAAACTGCAAGTGTTCCAAAAGCAGCTAACACCTCACTTGAAGTTTTGGCAAGAAGGAATGCATAAAGCGCATCAATAAAGATCTCAAGTAAGTAGTCAAATAAAAAAATTGCTCCAATAGCAGCACCAACTAATAGAACATACCCACAAACAACCAAAAATGTTTTTAACCTCGGATTCATAAACCACTTCTTAATAACCTATTAATATACTCGTCATTATATGCTTAAATTAAAAAAATGCAAATTTTTATACAAAAAAGATCAATTGAAATTTTCGAGCTTCAGCTATATTGTTAATATATTCAGATAAAAATTAAACATTGTCGTGTCAAATAAAATAGGCTTTTTGGCTATTTTCGCCTTGGTGATCAGTAGCCAAATCGGCTCTGGAATTTTTATGCTCCCAATTAGCCTTGCACCATGCGGCGCTTATAGCCTCATAAGCTGGGTTATATCAGGATTTGGTGCTATATCTCTTGCTTTAGTTTTTGCTTCACTCTGCGCAAAATTTCCAGAAACGGGTGGTCCTCATATTTATGTGAAACATGCCTTTGGCTCTACAGCAGCTTTTTTTGTTGGCTGGACATATTGGGTAAGCTCGTGGGTAAGCTCAACAGCTGTGACAATTGCAAGTATCGGTTATTTAGCCCCACTTTTTCATAATGATATACAAGATATACGTTTGCTTTTAGAAATAACATTGATTTTAGCTATTATGCTAATAAACTTAAGGGGAGTAACTACTGCTGGGCATGTTGAGCTTCTGCTGACCATTGTTAAAATTATTGCACTTCTCGCAATACCTATCGCAGGGTTGTTTTTCTTTGATAAAAATAATTTTATTGTAAGCGAGGAAGTATCAAACTTTACAATATCACAAACTCTTGCTCGTTCTACACTCCTTACTCTATGGTGTTTTATTGGACTTGAATCAGCAACAGCACCTGCAGGATCCGTCAATAATCCAGCTAAGACAATACCAAGAGCTATAGTGCTTGGAACAGTCTGTGTTGCTGTGATATATTTCATCAATAGTCTTTCAATTATGGGATTGATAAGTGGTAATGAACTAGCTAGTTCAAAAGCACCATATGTTGATGCGATAAAAATTATGTTTTCTGGTAATTGGCATTTAATTATTTCTGTTGTTGCCTTTATCGTTTCTGTAAGTAATTTAAATGCTTGGTTTTTAGCTGATGGACAGGTCACCTTAGGCCTTGCAAAAGACAAGTTAATGCCGCAATTTTTTGGCAAAAAAAATAAGCATGATGCTCCATTATGGGGAATAATACTCAGTACTTTGGGGGTGTTAGTTTTACTTATCCTAACGTCAAACAAAAGTTTTGCTGAGCAAGTAACTTCAATAATTGATATCTCTGTGGTGTCATTTTTGTTTATCTACTTAGCATGTAGCCTTGCTTTTCTCAAAGTTAATATACAAGACAAAAGCTACTGCAAATTTTTAATTGGAGGTGTGGCTGTATCTTTTTGCTGTTGGATAATATACGAGACTTCTATAAAAACATTGTTAATATCAAGTCTATTCCCTTTAAGCGGAACACTTATTTATCTACTTTGGTATCATAAACGAAAAACTTAACTTAAATTTTTTATTTGCTAAAATTCTTAAGCTATACTACTGGCTTACATTAATAGAATTAAGAGGTATTGTGTCAAATAAAATAGGTTTTTGGGCTGTTTTTGCTTTAGTCATTAGTAGTCAGATCGGCTCTGGGGTTTTTATGCTTCCAATTAGCCTTGCTCCATATGGCGCTTATAGCCTTATAAGTTGGATGATATCAGGAGCTGGTGCTGTGTCTCTTGCGCTAGTTTTTGCTACGCTATGTGCAAAGTTTCCAGAAACAGGAGGTCCTCACGTTTATGTGAAACATACTTTTGGTCCTGCTGCAGCGTTCTTTGTTGGTTGGACATATTGGGTAATCTCATGGGTTAGTACAACAGCTTTAATAGTTGTGGGTGTTGGCTATCTTACACCATTTTTCCATGAAGATATCAAAAGTATACGTTTATTTTTAGAGCTGTTGTTATTTACAATCATTACATTAATAAATTTAAGGGGAATAGCTACTGCAGGGCACGTTGAGTTTCTGCTCACGGTTGTGAAGGTTGCTGTATTGCTTGCAATACCTGTAGCAGCGTTGTTTTTTTTCGATAGAAATAATTTTATCATAAGTGAAGAAATATTAAGTCTTACAACATCGCAAATTCTTGCCCGCTCTACACTCCTTACTTTATGGTGTTTTATTGGACTTGAATTGGCAACAGCACCTGCAGGGTCAGTTGATAATCCAGCTAAAACTATACCAAAAGCTGTGGTGCTTGGCACAGTTTGTGTTGCTGTTATATATTTTATCAACAATTTTGCAATTATGGGATTGATCAATGGCAACAATTTAGCAAGTTCAAGAGCACCATATGTTGATGCGATAAAAATTATGTTTTCTGGTAATTGGCATTTAATTGTTTCTATAGTTGCATTCATTTTTTGTGTTGGCAGTCTAAACGCTTGGGTTTTATCTAGTGGACAAGTTGCTTTTGGTCTTGCAGAAGATAGACTAATGCCAAAATTCTTTGCTAAAAGGAACAAGCATGGCTCTCCTTTTTGGGGAATAACAGTTAGTTCAATTGGAACTGCAATTTTACTAATTCTCACTTCAAACAACAATTTTGCCCAGCAGATTACGTCGATTATTGACTTTTCTGTAATTTCATTTTTGTTCGTTTATCTTGCGTGCTGTTTTGCCTTTCTAAAGGTTATTATACAGGAGAGGAGTTGTTATAAGCTTTTAATTGGTAGCATAGCAACAACCTTTTGTTGTTGGGTGATATTAGAAACCCCTGTAGGTACTCTGCTGATTTCGAGCCTGTTCACTGCAAGTGGCATACCCATTTATTTATTTTGGTACTGCAAAACTTCTGTGCAACAAATTCAATAGTGAGAGATACACTGTAAATGGTTAATATTTATGGGCCAAGATTTTTTTTCTCTTTATCTACTTGTTCAATATTACCATTCTCAAGTTTGCTACCTACTTCTTCTGTGCGTTTATTATCTATGTAGATCTCATTTTTTGCTTTATTAGAAAGACCTATTTGCGATTGCAGTTTTTTATACTCTTCTTTTTCAGGCGTGAAAATTTTCACTAAAAATCTTCCCATTATTGATATTGAACTTAAAAAATCTCTTAATCCAAAAGATTCTTGCTTCTTGTTTGAAAGATGCTGGTCTATCTTAGAAATTTTCACACCATACTTTTTATCATCAAAATTTATCGCTGTCTTGCTTTTTTTCGAAAGAACATTTTGAATCTCTAATCTATTGACTTTTTCAGGCTTTTGAAATTCAGATACTGTAGGTTTGACCTTAGTGTCATCATGTTTTTTACTCATTTCATTCTACCATGCAATATTACTAGTATCTTATAATTATAACTAAATTATGGTTAATTGCAAGGGAAAAATATTAAAGTAATTGTAAATTTTATCAGTAAAAATATAATATAGCTTTAAAGTCAGAGGTTTATCTAATGGGATATAAAATTGCTGTTATTGGAGCAACAGGAAGAGTAGGGCGTGAGGTATTAAGCGCGCTTGCCGAGTTTCAAGACGAAGGAAAAATTTCAATAGATTCTGTTATTGTATTTGCATCAAAAAAATCAGAGGGAAAAAAGGTAAGTTTCGGCGATGAAGAATTAACTGTCTTAGACCTTGAAAACTACGATTTTGTTGGAATTAATATAGCAATTTTCTGTGCTGGGTCTCATGTTTCCGAGAGATACGTACCGATTGCAACTGAAGCTGGATGTATTGTCGTAGATAATACCTCTCGTTTTAGGATGAAAGAAGGCGTGCCACTAGTTATTCCAGAGATCAATAAAGATAAAATTACGGAATATAAGAATCACAACATAATATCTAACCCAAATTGTACTACAATACAGATGTTGTTGGCATTGCATTTATTGCACCAAAAAGCAAAAATAAAGAGAATCGTTGCTTCAACTTATCAATCAACTTCTGGTGCAGGTAAAGCAGCAATGGATGAACTCTACAACCAGACAAAAAAAATATTCATGAACGAAGCTAAAAAATCTGAAATATTTCCTAAGCAAATAGCATTTAATTGCATTCCCCATATAGGAGGGTTCATGGAAGATGGCTCTACAGAAGAGGAATGGAAAATGCAAGAGGAAACAAAAAAAATTTTAGGAGAGAATATAAAAGTGACTACAACTTGTGTAAGAGTGCCTGTCTTTATTGGACACGCTATTGCGGTAAATGTAGAATTTGATCAGCATATAACTGAAAAGGAAGCTCGTGAAATGCTCAGTGAAGCCGAAGATAGTGGAATTTTAGTGTACGATAGGCGTGAAGACGGTGAATATACGACTCAGATTGATACTGTACAGGAGGATGCTGTATATGTATCGCGTATCAGACAAGACAGTACCATAAAATATGGACTCAATATGTGGATAGTAGCTGATAATCTACGCAAAGGTGCAGCACTAAATATAGTGCAGATCTTGGAGATCTTGATCAAAGAGCATTTATAGCTCAATAACTTAAATCTATATTGACATGTCCCATTTTACGCTTGTCCCTAACCTCTTTTTTCCCATATATGGTTAAACTAGCTTTTTCGTTGCTCAAATATTTGTGAGAATTATATATATCATTACCTATTATATTTTTTGTCATGCAAGGAAAGCGTAATACTACTTCCTGCATAGATAGCCCGCATATTATCCTAACTAGCTGCTCGAATTGACTAACGTTGCATGCATCCAAGCTCCAGTGGCAAGAATTGTGGGGTCTTGGGGCCAGTTCATTAACTAGTAATTCATGATTTTGAGTGATGAAAAATTCAATAGCTAGAATTCCTACTACATCAAGCGCAGTTACTATTTTCTCTGCAGTTTTTTGTACCTCTTGGGCTAATTTATTATCTATTTTAGCTGGTGCTATTGAAGTATTAAGTATTCCGTCAACGTGGTGATTCTCTGCTATGGGAAAAAAAGCTACTTTACCGTTTTTATCTCTTGCAACGACTATTGAAACCTCTTTCAGTAAATCAACACTTGCTTCAAGAATGTACTCTTTATTCCAATCGAAGGAAGCAAATTGCTTCAGTTCAGAATCATTTTCAATCACATATTGTCCTTTTCCATCATAACCCATTTCTGTTGTTTTTAGCCTCACTGGATAGCTAAAAGTTTCACTACTTTCTAGTAGCTGATTATAATTTTGTATACTTTTGTAATCAGCAGTTTTTATGCTTAAATCTCTAATAAAATCTTTCTCTCTCAGCCTATTTTGCGAAATGTGTAATGCCTTTTTGCCTGGATAAAAATCTGTATGCTGCGACACAATATCAATTGCACTACATGGAATATTTTCAGACTCAATAGTGACTAAATCCACACTCTGTGCAAAAGATTCAAGTGCTCTCTTATCACAGAAGTCTGCTATTGTTAAGTCATCAGCAACAGAACAAGCTGGATCGTTTTTAGCACTGGCAAAAATATGCGTTTTGTGCCCAAGTTTTATTGCAGCGATAGCAGTCATTTTACCCAATTGCCCACTTCCTATTATTCCTATCACTTTTTTATCCAGTGGATCTGTTTTGTTCATCATGTAAATTAATACTTCCTAGTTAGAGTACGATAATATGCTTGGAAAATCCATGAAAAAAGTGTATAATTGAAGTGTGTTAAATTTTTATCATGAACACTTTACGATGACCATGAAATACACACTTATTACTAATTCTGTTGAAGTTACAGTTTTGCCAATTTACATTGAAGAGCAATCCATTCCTTATGAAAATTGTTACGTATGGATGTATAATGTTAAGATAAAAAATAAAAGCTCATCAACCATTCAATTATTAAGTCGCTATTGGCGAATAATAGATCATAAGGGCAAAATAAATGAAATTGCCGGATTTGGTGTTATTGGAGAACAACCTGTAATAAAATCTGGAGAGGTATTCAAATATACAAGTGGAACATACTTAAATACACCATCAGGAATAATGCAGGGTAAATATGAATTTCTGAACGAAGAGAGCATAAAAACCTTTGATGTTATGGTACCACCCTTTTCCTTAGATAGTCCATACGTTAACACTAGACCTCATTGATCATCAAGATAGTGTATTTGTTTAAGTGCATCTGAAACCAGTGCTTCTTGTTTTGTCATTTGAGCTTCCATAATGTCATCCGAGTAGCTGATACTGAGATCCAACTAAGTTGATAAACACGAAAGCACTGACCATTTGCTTCTATAGTTGTCTTTTTTCGTCTATCTTATTTTGTTACTCTGCTGAACAGATGCAAAATAGTTTATTTTTGATTCTTATCATCAAGTGTGAATAAGATTATTGTAGAGGTTAAACCTATAATAACTATCATTAACGAAAATGGGGCAGCTTCTCTGTAACGCTCATCGCTGACAAGTTCATATACTCTAGTTGATATAGTTTCAAAATTAAATGGTCTGATAATTAGTGTTGCCGTGAGTTCTTTTACCGTATCCATAAACACGAGCAGAAATCCCGATAGTATGCTTTTCTTGATAAGGGGAATATGAATATTCAGGCACGTGGAAATAGGCCCATGACCCATAGTATATGCAGTCCATTCAATTTCATTTGGTGTTTTTTTGAGTCCCGACTCTATCGCCTTGAAAGATATAGCAAAAAAATGAAATAAATATGAGTAAACTAATG
The DNA here is from genome assembly GCF_018141665.1 of Wolbachia endosymbiont of Spodoptera picta. NCBI lineage: Bacteria > Pseudomonadati > Pseudomonadota > Alphaproteobacteria > Rickettsiales > Anaplasmataceae > Wolbachia > Wolbachia endosymbiont of Spodoptera picta. Next base: position 674,925 of record NZ_CP067976.1, on the reverse strand, counting down.
CGCCAATAGTTCCTACCAAGCTAATTTCTACAATATATTGAGTAATGAAAGAAGATATTCTGCTTAAAAATATTATTATGCTAATCGCAATAATTGCATTTGGAATTGCATATCCAAGAGAAATGAGACGTGCTATATTGCTTATTACCTTATTTTTACGTGCTGTATATCCAATAATTATTGCAATGCTGATCGAGATTAGCGCGGTAATAAATGATAAACTAATACTGTTTGTTATTATATTGTAAAATCTTGCTTCGTATATGAAAAAGCCTTTCTCTATGCTCCAATATATAAGTGGAATCATTGGTAAAATAAAGCCTATTAATATCGGCAATAAACACATAAGATAAGAAAAGATCAACGATATAGAACCGTTTATACTACGTTTATTGTGATAATCTGCATTAGTATTGATTGAAGAGTAAGATATTTCTCTTTTTTGTAGTTTTTTCTCGATAACTATTAGTGTTGCAACGAAAATCAGTTCTGCAACTGCCAAAACAGTAGTTGAATATTTGTCATGCAATAAAAACCAAGTACGGTATATTCCTGTCGTGAAAGTATCGATAGCAAGAAACTGTGGTGTGCCGAAATCTGTAATTACTTCCATTAGTACCAAGGATAACCCAGCTATAATTGATGGACGTATGGAGGGTATGATGACAGAAAACAGACTCTGTAATGAGGAGAACCCAAGTGTTGATGCAATAGTGACTGAGTTACTAACGCTCTTTAGACTTGAGCGGACCAACATATAAACGTATGGATATAGACTAAATCCCATTACTAATATTCCACCACCTAGGGATTTGATCTCGGGAAACCAATAGTCACCTTTGCCCAATTGAAAAGTATCTCTTAACAAGCTCTGAATCGGACCTGAAAACTCTAGCGTATTTACATAAACAAACGATACTATATATCCAGGAATTGATATCGGAAAGAATAAGGCAATCTCAAAAATTCTACTTCCGGGAAACGAAAAAAATGTAGTAAGCCAAGCTGGAATTACTCCAAATATAAAGGATATTAACCCTACTCCTACCATCAAAATTAACGTATTGAGTATATATTCAGTAAAAAGTCTACTAATTACCCATCCAGAGTTTGCTGATTCTGTAAATAGAATCGATATTAACGATAGTATAGGGCAGACAAATAATACACTTACTAAAAACAAGAATATATTTTTAAATACTCTCAGAAACATTAACTTGAATCTATATTTGATATTAAAATGTTATATGCAAAAACTAAAGATATCCAGTAATTAACAGCCGTCCTATTGAATATCTTCATAATTTTATATATTATGTTTTAAATCGATAAACTAATTAATTATGAGTTTTGTCATTGCAACTTTCTATCATTTTGTAAAACTCTCTAATTATTATGACATGAAAGATGAAATAAAAGTTGCATGCGACAATGTCGAATTAAAGGGTACTATACTCCTTGCAGAAGAGGGTATTAATGCAACCGTATCTGGTGAAAGAAACGCGATTGATAAAATATTAGATTTTCTATGTTCTGATTATAGACTAAGGGACCTTACATGGAAAGAGAGTGCAGCAGAATATCAACCATTTAGTAAGATGAAAGTGAGATTAAAAAGAGAAATTGTGAATCTTGGTGTAAGTAATCTCGATACTTCCGTTAGAGGTCAGTACATTGATCCAGATTATTGGGATGATTTTATCTCTCAACCTGATGTTTTAGTGATAGACACACGAAATGATTACGAAGTAAAACTAGGCAAGTTTAAAAATGCAATCAATCCACATACTCAGCGTTTTCGAGATTTTCCTCAGTGGGCAGAGTCATTTTCTGAGAGTAAAGACCTGAAAGTGGCTATGTACTGCACTGGTGGAATCAGATGTGAGAAATCTACAGCATATATGAAAAGCCTTGGATTTAACGATGTTTATCACCTTAAAGGCGGTATTCTTTCCTACCTTGAAAAAACTCACAACAAAAGTGGTAGTTGGGAGGGCGAGTGTTTTGTTTTTGATGATAGAATTGCTGTTGATCATTCACTCGCCCCAAGTGATAAAATAAAATGCATATTCTGCTCAAGTAAAGTTTCAACTGATGAGCTGAAATCAGTTCCACGTGGCCAGGTAGTTTGCTCTGATTGTAAATCTTTAAGTATTGAAAGAAATTCAGAATACAACACGAACCTTTAATAATTTATTTCTCTTTGCATATTTGTAACCTTAATTTTATCAAGGCATTTACCTACAACATAGCCCGCTCCAGCTCCAAGTAACGCACCAACTATAGCAAATGCAATCAACACTACACCAGAACCGCCAATAAGAGCTAAAGTTTCTTGCACTAAACAACATGCTGCAACTAGACCAGCAACTAAACCAATTCCTACACCTATGCACCTAAGTTTCATGTTATTACTAATATTGTAACCTCTTCTATGCTTTAGGCTATGACTAGTATTGTTACTTATCCAATCAAAGATTTCGACATTTGGGTTTTTGTCCAAAAAATCGAAAGCTCACCTATTGTTTTGTTACGCAAACTATCTAAAAATATAACTTTATCTTTTACATTTTGTTTACGTGTCATTTTATTTTTCCATACTATTAGAATATATTTTTACTACACTTAATGTCTTAATAATTGGTAAATTCCCATACAAGAATAAGTAGATAATCTTACCACTATAGGTGGGACTAAAGCGGTATAAGATTAAATTCCTGAAAAATGTTGGTAAGAAGAGCTTTTCCAAAAACAATAAAGTTAAGAGTTGAAGAGATAGTAAAAGAGCGACTTACAGTTAATCCAATTGATTTTGGTGAATCGTTTTGTTACAAACTCAAAGGATACAGAAGATTGAGAACTGGTGATTATCGTATCATGTAAATGCTGCAAAGTATGAAGTAACCATTGTTTCAATAAAACACAGAAAAGACATTTACGAGTCTGAGGCTTCCAGTATTAACTTACTGTAACCTTTCCGGTTGAGCCACTGCGATTCTTTGCAACGTTTATCTCTAATCCGTTATTAGCATCGATTTTATAGTCTGTAGAGTAGTAAAATTATAGGGGGTAGCCAAAAAAATGAGTTATTTTTGAGCTGAGCAAAGCCACCTAAGGTGAAGAATGGATCAGGAAGGAGGGCTGTATAATAATATATTTATAATTTCCTTACTTAACGAAACAGAGTTTATTGAAAAACATAGTTATTTAGTACTTTAAGAGCCTTCTCGTAAATAGTGTCTCTATGTCCTATTGTAACGATAGTTACTTCATGTTTTTTGGTGTCTGTATAATACATGATACGATAGTCGCCAACCCTTAGTCTTCTGAACCCTTTGAGTTTGTAACAAAACGATTCACCAAAATCAATTGGATTAACTGTAAGTCGCTCTTTTATTGCATCTATAGCTCTTGACCGTACTTTTTTTGGAAGATTTGGAAGATCTTCTTCAAGAACACTGTCTAGGAAGATAATAATGTATTCCAATCCACGTCCTCACTTTTAGTTTTTTTTTCATTTTCAATATCATATTGATCAGCAACTACAGATAGTAAAAAATCTTCCATTTCACGACCTATTGCTTCTTTAAATAGCCTGTCTGCTAATTCTTGAGTGGGCTGCTTAGTGAGCTCAACTAGCTTAGCAAAATGCTGTAAAGTTTCTTTACTGAAAGCTAAATTAGCGTTTGCCATAAGTTTTACCGAAATCTACTAATAATTATAAAACATTTTTCTGAAATTTTCAATAAAGAATTGTTAAGGTGAAGAGGAAGAAGGGGTGTATAATATATATTACTTGTTTTAGCTTTTGTAAAAAACTATATTACAAAGTTGTTGTTCTATGGAGTTATGAAGTTGTTTGAGGATACAGAAAAAGAGTATTTCGGATTAGGTAGGAAAAGAAGAATGCTCTTTAGAAAACTGGATAAAGCAAAAAACATAGTTCTTAAAGAGAGTAAAAACGTTTTTTTGCTAGAAGATTATAAAAAGAGTGGAATTCCTGTATTGTTAAATCACGAAACGTTTGGTCCTATAATTGGAATTTTCATTGTACTTGATGGAGATTGCAAAGAACAATATGAGCTGATTTTAATCGCCCACGATTGTATTTCTAAGTCAGGTATAGAATATTCTAGTGTAACTACGATATATGAAGGAAATTTAATTCTGTTTATGCATAGAAATATAGAGAGGTGGTTTTTAGAAATGGAGGAAAAATACTAAAATAAAAGTTTGACAGTTAATTCTCGAGCTAGTACATACCAGTTTGCTGATGCTCGTGAGAAATGACACAGACTAAGTATAGTATTGCAAGAGATTATTAGGAATAGGGAAGGTATGCTGGCTACTGGATGTATTTCTATGATAACAACTACTCTTCGTCATCAAAAATCAAGAAGGCTCTGCAACTTGATGAACATCAACTCTATTCTTTTATTGACGTAGATGACTCTGAAAAATTGCGGAGCTGAAGTGCTAATGCTATATGGTTATTACGTTCAAGAACAAAACGGAAAATCCTATGTTATACTAGAAATAATGTGCGGAAAAGGGGGGATTCGAACCCCCGACATATTTTCATATGTGCACGCTTTCCAAGCGTGTGCTTTAGACCGCTCAGCCACCTTTCCATACTTATTCATAATATTAAAAATTATGCTGCTAAACAACTGGTATATATGGTTCGCCACGGAAATTCACAGTATTGTTAAACTTGTTTTTGCACGTTAAAAACGCTTTATCACAACCTGCAAGTATCGAATATTTATCTCCGGTAGAAATTTGATATGGAGGAGAAGCAAATAATGTAACTACTTTATTTTTGTATTCTTTAACTACAACTTCAAATGTTGCTGAACTAAAGAATTTTACCACTCCGTGCTTATAATATCCATCGCTTTCGATTAAATTAGTGTCTTCAAATCTTCTTTCATCTATCACTTTAGTAATTGTGCTCATTCTACTAAACTTTTTAGCATCAGCTTTACATCTATCATCGCAAAATTGTGCCCTGCATACAGGAGAATATAGCTCTGTTATGCTTCTCTCAAGCTTTGTCGCAAGA